>NZ_JBIVNG010000008.1:0-30359 GCF_044753445.1 Pseudomonas sp. NPDC088368 | reverse complement strand
GCCAGAATCAAAAGCTTGAACTGCGCCATTCAATGCCACGCCTCACGGCATCGGCCGCGTTTCCTGTGACATGAACTCGGTAATCCGCCCCCGCAACCAGCGTTCGGCGGGGTCGTTGTCGTGGACGCCGCTCCAGACCATCGACAACTCGGCCGGCTCGATGGGGAACGGTGGGTCTTCGGCCCGCAGGGCGCAACCTTCCACCAGCGCGCAGGCCGCGTAATCCGGGACAGTCGCGATCAGCTCGGTCCCGGCCAACAAGCCGCGCAAACCACTGAACTGAGGCACCGCCACGACCACCCTTCTCGCCCGCCCGACCTTGGCCAGGTCCAGGTCGATGTTGCCGCTCAGATCCCCCGAGAACGACACCATGGTGTGCGGCCGCTCGCAATAATCGTCCAGCGTCAACGTGCCGGGACGCTTGTCGCCCCGCAGCACCTTGCAGCCGATGTCTCGCAGTTTCTTGCGCTTGGCGTTGGCCGGCAGTTCGGTGGTGTAGCTGATGCCCACCGAAATTTCCCCGGACGCCAGCAGCGACGGCATCAGCAGGTAATTGGCCCGGCGCACCACGACGATGATCCCCGGCGCCTCTTCCCGCAGGCGCGTCAGCAGCGGCGGAAACAATCCAAACTCGGCATCGTCGGAGAGCCCGATCCGAAACACGTCGCAACTGGTCGCCGGTTCGAATTCCTTGGCGCGACTCACAGCCCCGGAAATGGTGTCGAGCGCAGGTTGCAGCTCCTTGAGAATGTCCAGCGCACGGGCCGTCGGCTCCATGGCCCGGCCGTTGCGCAGCAGCAACGGGTCGTCGAACAAATCGCGCAAACGCGCCAGCGCGGCACTGATCGCAGGCTGGCCCATGAACAGCTTCTCAGCGACCCGCGTCAGGTTACGTTCGAACATCAACGCTTCGAAGATCACTAACAGGTTCATGTCGACGCGGCGCAGGTCGTTGCGATTCATGGATCGATTCCGGTGTAAGCATGAGGGAAAGGCCCGCGCTGGGCGGCGCACGGTTCGAGCCCGTCAACAATGCACAACAAGCGAGGCACTGTAAACGGCTCGGGCAGATATACACAGTCGGTTGCCGTACGGCTTGCATGAATGTGCTCTTCGTGACGTTGACGCCTTCATTTATCACGCAGCACTCCCGGACTAAAACGCGCACAGGGCATCAATCCCCGCGCGTCCGTGCCTGCCACATTGACGGCTTGCGTGTTCACTCTTCAGAAGGCCGTTTCATGGCAAGCCGATTGTCCCTGCTGTCCCTGGCGTTACTCACCACTTCCCCGACCTTGATGGCCGCCCCCGCGACCGAGGATCAAGGGTTCCTGGCGGGCACCTCGCTGAACATCCTGGCGCGCAATTTCTTCCTGCAGACCGACTATCGCACCGGGCACCCCGATCAGAGTTATCGACAGGAATGGGCCCAGGGTTTTATCGCCAACCTGCAATCCGGGTTTACCCAAGGCACGTTGGGCGTCGGCGTCGATGCCCACGGTTTCTATGGCCTGAAGCTCGACAGCGGCCGGGGTCGCGCCGGGACCGGCTTGTTGCCGCTGGACAGCGACGGCCGGGCCGAAGACGATTACGCCAGCGCCGGCGGCGCACTGAAGCTGCGGCTCTCGAACACCACGCTGAAGATCGGCGAGATGGAAGTCGAGACGCCGGTCCTCGACACCGGGGACAAACGCCTGCAACCGGAATACGCCACTGGCCTGTTTCTCGACAGCCGGGACGTCGACGGATTGAAACTGGTCGCTGGGCACTTCAACGCGTTCAAGAACGAAAACGCCTCCACCGCCCACGGCGATTTCGATGGCTATGGCGCCAGCACCCGGGGTCGCGCGCTCTCCCTGGCGGGCGTGGAAAGCACGGGCGACGGACCGTTTGGCGGGTCGGTCTATGGCTCGCAACTCACTGACACCTGGCGGCAGTATTACGGCAACCTGCACTACCTCGCCGTGCCGTCCGACAACAGCTCATTGCTGACGGATGCCAACGTCTATCGCACGCTGGATCAAGGCAGCGCACGGGCCGGGGCCATCGACAACACGGCCTGGAGCCTGTCCACGAAATACAGCCTGGGCGGTCAGGCACTCACCCTCGCCTGGCAAAAAATCGATGGCGACACGCCGTTCGACTTTGTGGGGGGCGATTCGATTTACCTCGCCAACTCGATCAAATACGCCGACTTCAACGGCGCCCACGAACAGTCCTGGCAACTGCGCTACGACCTCGACGCCAGCGTGCTCGGCGTGCCGGGCCTGAAATTCATGACCCGCTACGTGCGCGGCAGCCAGATCGACGGCACTCACGCCCCTCAAGGCGCGGTGTACCAGCCGTTCGACGAAGAGACGGGAGGTTTCCAGCCGATCCAGGGCAAGGGCGGACGGCATTGGGAGCGCGACATCGACGTCAAATACGTCGTCCAGTCAGGCCCGGCGAAAGACCTGCTGTTCAACCTGTCGCATGTGTCCCATCGCGGCAACGACGCGCAAGGTGGGGACGACATTGATCGCTGGTATGTGGTGGTTCAGTACCCGTTGAATGTGCTTTGACGCGCAGCGTTGGAAGTGACGGCTTTTGATGTTGTTGCAGTCTGTCTTGTCTCGATAGGGTGGGCGCCGGGTGGTGCTTTTGATTCTGCCCGAAGGGCGTAGGAGCGTTGCTTGCTCCGGGCTGCGATCAGACGATCTGGCGCGAAGCGGCAGTAAATCCTGATTGTGAGGTCTGCCTGACACAATCGAGGTGGCAGGTTTTGCTGCCGGTCCCCGGCAGATCGCGAGCAAGCAACGCTCCTACGCCCTGCGGGCAGAAGCGGACACTGCCAACCCAATATCAAATCAGTAGCGAGTCCGACGGACAATCCGATGACCTCACCCCGCACACGCCAACACGTGCGCCTTGGACCGGCGCCAGTTGAACGGCGTAATGCCCACTACTCGGGTGAACACGCGGGTGAAGTGCGACTGATCGGCGAACCCGCAATCGAGGCTGATCTGGGAAATGGTCAACGCCGATTCACTCAACAGCCCACGGGCGCGGTCCAGTCGCATTTGCAGGAACCAGTCGCGGGGGGACAGGCCGGTGTTTTTCTTGAACGCCCGCGAGAAATGACTGCGCGACAGCGAGCATTCGCTGGCGATACGGGCAATCGACAGGCCCTTGTCCATCTGACTGGCCATCAGTTCCTTGGCCCGCCGCTCCTGCCAGGGTGACAGCGCCACGCGCTCGGCCGGGGCCTCGACCTCCGGCCGCTGCGTTTTCGAAGCGACGCGGGATGACAACTCTCGCACCACCTGTTCCAGCAGTTGTTGCTCGCCGTCGGGCAATGCACGCAAAGACGCCAGCAACGCGTTGTACAAAGTCGAGTTGATTGCATTCATTCCGGGCTCTCCAGGTCGCAGGGGGCGGTGTCTGGAGTCTGGTACGCAGAGGCCTTAAAGTCCTTCTCCGGGTATTAAATGTTCTGAATGGTTAATAATTCGCGCCTGCCAGATAGCCCGACCCAGACGCTTTCAGGACGTTTAAGGCGCCGCACAAAGACGCAGTCGCCCGAGCGGTTTAAGGTCTGAACATGCCAAGGCCCGGTTCGTTGCGAGGGACGCACGTGACCACCCGATATGTTGCTGGAATCTCGATCCCCGACAGCGCGATGGCCCGTGCGGCGACCGAGTTGATGCGTGCGACCCAATCCGGACTGATGTTCGATGCCGCCCGACGCACCTTTGTGTTCGCCAGCCTGATCGGGCAAGGCCGTGAATTGCGGTATGAGCCTGACCTGCTGTACATCGGCGCATTGTTTCTGCGCATCGGCGTGACGACGCTGTATCGCCATTCCCAGCAGCGCTTCGAAGTGGACAGCGCCGACGCAGCGGCCCAGTTCCTGCGAGGTTATGGCCGCTCCCGCGATGACATCGCCCTCGTCTGGGACGCCGTCGCTCTGCACACCACCCCCGGCATTCCCTCGCACAAACCGTCGTTGACGGCGCTGCTGGCGGCGGCCGTCGACACCGACTTGCTCGGCACCCATTGCCAGGCGCTCTGCCCCGGTGTCCTCGCCTGCGTACTCAACGCATTCCCCCGCGAAGCCGGGTTCAAGATCAAATTCCTGCATGCGCTGGCCGAGGGACAACTGCACCGACGGCAAAGCACCTACGGCACGATCAACGCCGACGTGCTGGAGTTTCATGACCACCATTTGAATGCGGGCGGGTTCTGCGAACGGTTGCTGGCGTCGACCTGGCCGTATTGAAGCTGCAAGCTTCAAGCGGCAAGCTTCAAGCTGTGCGCGGCGGTCTCAGGTTCAGCGCTCGCCGCTCGCCGCTCGCCGCTTGCAGCTTGTAGCTCACGACTTAAACCGCCGGGAGGGTGAAGACGAACGTGGCGCCGCCGTAGCGCGCAGGCATGACGTACAGCTGGCCGCCGTGGGCGTTGACGATGGAGCGGCAGATCGCCAATCCCATGCCCATGCCTTTGTCCTTGGTGGTGTAGAACGCGTTGAACACCTTGTCCATGTCCTCAGGGGCGATGCCCGGGCCGGTGTCTTCCACGCTCACCACCAGATAATCATCGTGCACCGCTTCGCTGGTGATCGACAGGCGTCTGAGCACCTGGTCGCCCGCGCTCAGGGCGTCCAGCGCGTTGAGGATCAAGTTCAGCACCACCTGCTGCAGTTGCACTTCACAGCCGTAGACCTGCAACGGTGAGCGGGTCAGGTGGCTGGTCATCAGGACTTTGTGTTGCTCCACCTCGACCACGGTCAGCGCCACGACGTGACGGATCACGTCGTTGATCAACAGCCGCCGTCGCTGCTGCGCACCTTGTCGCGCGAGAGACTGCAAGGCATTGACGATTTCTCCGGCACGCCGACCGTCCTGCACGATGTCCCGCAGCCCGGACAGCGCTTCATCGACCTTCGGGCTCTCCCGGTTCAGCCAGCGCAGGCTTGCTGCAGCATTGGACACCATCGACGCCAGCGGTTGGTTGATTTCGTGGGCAATCGACGCCGCCAGCTCACCCATTACCGTGACCTGCGACACCCTCGCCAGTTTGGCCCTGGCATTGCGCAGCGCGGTTTCAATGTCGTGTCGGCGAGCGTTTTCCGCCATCAGTTCCTGATGCAGTCGAGCGGTCTCCAGCGAGATGGCCGCCTGCCCGGCCAAGAGCTCCAACACCCCGGCTCTGTTGGCCGTGAACACCCCCGGCGCCAGATTGTTTTCCAGGTACAGCACACCGATCACCTGGCGCTGCTTGAGCAGCGGCAGGCACAACGCGGACCGCACACGATGCTCGTGGAGGTATTCATCGTCGCGGAAGTAGCCGTCGGCGGAGACATCCTCGATCACCAGACGCTGTTGGGTACGCATCACCCGGTAGAGGATCGACAGGAGCAAGTGCGCCTTGCTGGGGGTCAGGTTCACCAATTCGATCCGCAGGCCGCCATCGTCGTCACGGCCAATCGCCTGGATCAGCGGCGCCTCGTTCTTCACCAGCATCAGCAGCGCCCGCTGTGCACCGGCATGCAGGATGGTGGTGCGCATGAGGATTTCGATCAGGCGATCCTGCTCGGTCTCTTCGCTCAATGCCTGCGCCGCTTTCATGACCGACGCGAGGTCGAGCGTGTCCTGCCCTCCGGCAATGGTGACACTGACGCGAGACGCCAGAATCGCCTCCCGCTGCCGCGCCTGCGTGATCAGCGCGTGCCGGTACGCTTCACTGCGCGCCGGCGCCAGGTCGTGGCCCAATGCGGGAATGTCCTGAAGCCGTTGCCACTGGCAGTTGCACGAACGCAGGTCCGCCAGCAGATCAGCCGCGCTTTGGTAACGGTCGTCCGGGTTCTTGGCCAGCAACTTGAGCACCAGCTCCGACAGCGCGGGAGGAATGTCACCGCGATACAGGCTGAGCGCCGGTGGCTGTCGCGCCACATGGCAGTACACCCATTCGACGGCGTCGCGGGCCTCGAACGGCAAGTGGCCGGCCAACCACTCGTAAAACGTCATGCCCAGGGAGTAAAGGTCGCTGCGCTGATCGGCGTGACGCTCGACCCTGCGCGATTGCTCCGGCGACATGTACGCCAGCGTGCCGCAAATTGAATCCGACACCGGCAGCGCCCCCGAAGGGTCGGCCTCGACGCTCAGTCCAAATCCGCTCAGCCGCACACTGCCATCCGTCCCTTCCACCAGATTGCACGGCTTGATGTCACGGTGCAGCAGCCCTTCTGCGTGTAGATGCACCAAAGCCGACGAGGCGCCGATGGCCAGGTGCAGAAAACGTTTGATCGACAAGGGTTGATCGGCCAGTTCGTGCAGCGGCTGCCCGCCCGGATCGCTCGACACCAGCAGCAGGCCATGACCGCTGGGCAATGCGTCGGACAACAGCGCCAGCGGTTGCAGCGCCCACGGGGGCGACAACCGGGCCGCGAGGGAAAACTCATGTTCCAGCCGCCGCGTGGCATTGTCACTTGCGCCGGCGGCCGCACTGAACACGCGCCACTGCTGACCTCCGCCGTCGGGGAGCCTCACCCGGAAATGGCTCAGTTCGCCGTCGGCGAGCAGCCATTCCCAGACGAGCGGCCCCAACCACTCCGGCCCGAAGAGCGCGTCGCGGGGAGCCCTTCCTGATGGCGCATCAAAAACGCTGCTCATGAAAGCCCTTGGTGAGATTCAACGTCAGGGGCCGGATCGTGCCCCGCGGACCGTGCCTGGGTTCGACAGGCGTAAACAACCGCATGGAACTCATCGGCCCTGCGAATCATAAGCACAACTTTGTCGGGCGGAAAGTTGATGCGATTGGCAGGTCACACGACATATAAACTTCAAACTACTGAAGATGTATAAATGTGCGGTTATTCATTGCGTCATGACACCGAGCCGCTCGTGCATCTTCAAAAGTTCGATGACATTGCGTGCGTTCATTTTCGCCATGACATGTTTTTTGTGAACTTTGGCGGTCACTTCGCTGGTGCCCAATTCGACAGCGATCTGTTTATTCATTTTGCCGGTGATCAATAAACCCATGACTTGTCGTTCACGGGGCGTCAGGTGATTGAACCGGTCGCGCACGTTAAACGTCAGGCGGCGTTCCGACAGGTTGCGTGCGTCGGCGGCCAGCGCTTCGCGCACCAGGTCCAGGAGGTGCTCCGGTTCGAATGGCTTGGTCAGGAACTCATGGGCCCCGGCTTTGATGGCCTTGACCGACATGGCGATGGTGCCGTAGCCGGTCATGAAGATGATCGGAAAATGCAGGCCGCGCACCAGCAATTCATCCTGCAAATCGAAACCCGTGCCGTGGGCGAGATTGACGTCGAGCAACAGGCAGGTCGGGGCTTCATCGAGCGGGTGCGCCAAAAAGGCGGCGGCGCTGTCGAAGGCGCTGCACGCGATGTCCTCCGAATTCAACAAGCGCTGCAGCGCGGTACGGATGGCGGCGTCGTCGTCGACCACATAGACCCGGGGTGTCGCGTTCATAAACTCTTCCGTCTTCAGCGGCTCAACGCCAGTGCTCTGTGTGCCTGAGGATGATACCCGTCGGGACCCAACGGAACAGCCCTGAGCGGTTGAATATCGCCCTGTGCAGCGACGGGAACACGATAGCGCGGGTCGAGCCTGAGGGTTTCGCCGGCGATTTCCTGGGTCTGAACCACCCGCAGGCAGGCCCGCGTTGCCGCCAGCATGCAATAAAAACGGAACGGTCCTTGGGCCGACACCACCAACAACGACTTGGTCGCCAGCCTCACCATGCAATCCATGATGCACGCCCGGGCGAGCGTCGCGCACTGCAACGCATGGCACGCCTGCTCCAGCGTGAATGGACCATCCAGGTCGGCGAGCAGCCTGAGCACCGCCCGTTCGTCCCGGCTCAGCAGACGATAGCTCCAGGCCAGCGACGCATGCAGCGTTTGTTGCCGTGGCGGCGCGGTGCGCAGGCTCGCGGTCAGCAGATGAACGCTGTCGTCCAGACTGGCGACCAGTTGATAAAGACCCAGTGCCGTGGCCCGGGCCGCCGCCATTTCCAGCGCCAATGGCATACCGTCCAGACGCCGGCAGACCTCACCCACCAGCTCGACGCTGTAATCGTCCAGTTCGGTGTCGCCGCTGCCGCCCATGTGGCAGTCCAGCGCCCGCCAATGCCGCAGAAACAGCTGAGCGGAGGTGCTTTGCAACACGTTTTCGCGGCTGGCGTCCGGTGCGGGCGCCGTCAGCGGCGGCACTTGCACGCTGCGTTCGCCGGCAATCCGCAGGGGCTCACGACTCGTGGCCAGCAGCCGTGCACACGGCGCGCCCCGTAACACGGCCTCGACCAGCCCGGCGACCTCGTCGATGAGGTGCTCACAGTTGTCGAGGATAATCAGGCCCGGATGGCGAACGATGTGTTGGCAGAGGCTCGCCGCCAGCGGCTCACCCTCGACGGGTTCGACGCCCAACGCGACCGCCAGCACTTCGCACAGCCGATCGCCCCGTTGCAACTCGGCCAGCGGCACGAAACACACCGGCATTGCCTCGCGGTCGAAACGCTGCTGGCCGAGCACCACCGCCAGACTGGTCTTGCCCACGCCCCCCGGCCCAATCAGGGTGACCAACGCGTGGCCGTCGCTCAAGACGGCCTCCACCTCGTCCAGCAACGCCTCACGCCCGACTAGATCGACGCTCGCGGGCAGTCGATGCCTGGCGCTTGATGGTCCCCATCCCAAGGTTGTTTCCCGCGCCTTGGGCAGCGGGTCCTGCAAGGTGGCGTCAGGCCAGACACCCTCGCCGCCCAATAACAGGTAGCCACGACCGGGGATCGTGCGAATCAGGTCGCGGTCAGCGCCCAGCGCCTTGCGCAGCGCCGAAATGTGCACCTGCAAGTTATTTTCCTCGACGATGGTGTCGGGCCACACGTGCTGAAGTATCTGTTCCTTGCTGACCAGTTGCCCCTGATGGCGAATCAGCATTTCCAGAATATCGAACGCGCGGGTGCCAATGCGCAGGGCAACGCCGTCTTTGAAAACGTCCCTGAGGTCCAGGGACACAGTAGCCTGACCGAGACTTATCATCTTATTCACGCAGTCCTTAGAGTGGATTCGCACGCCCTGAATGCGTCGAACGTGAACGTGGCCATTGGGCTCCCGCACTCGAACAACGTCGCCGATCCATTTTTAGTCAGTGAACATTCAATCAGTAAAAAACATTAACCGATATTATCCATAGGGGTAGGAACTTGTAATCCATCCGTCTAACGCGTGCTGAATTTCGGTGAGCTTAATGATCGTTAGATAACGATTAGTTGGTCACTGTCGCTCGCCAGTGACCGGCACTGACAGCACCTGTCGCTGGCGACTGCGCCAGGCACTGGGTGTTTCCCCGGTCAATCGGGTGAACACCCGCGACAAGTGCGGCTGATCGGCGAAGCCACAGTGCTGCGCAATCTGGACCAACGGCATGGGCGGCATGGCGCGCAGCAATTCCCGCGCCCGCTCCACCCGAATCTGCAACAGCCAGGCGTGGGGCGCGACGCCAGTGGCCTGTTTGAATGCCCGGGAGAAATGGCTGCGCGTCAGCGAACATTCCTGGGCAATGCGCTCGACCGACAGATCGCCGTCAAGGTGGCTGGCGATCAGCTCCTTGGCGATCGCCAATTGGGTAGGCGTAAGGGAGGCGTGAAGCTTGCCGGACGCCGGGGCGACACGCCCATAGCGGGCGATGGCGTGGCTGCCCATCGCCATCAGCACGTGATCGAGAAACAAGCGGTTGGCCATGTCGGGACGTTGCAGCGCCGGGAGCATGGCGTGGGCCAGGTGATACAGCACAGGGTCCTCGGCGCCGCCCTGCTCGTAACGGAACACGCCGATCTTTTGGGCGCCCTGCTCGGCCTGCAACGCATCCAGCGCCTGCCGGGGCAGCGTCACGCGCAGATTGTCGTAAGACGAGCGATGCTGACAACGCAGTTCATCGCCCATGAACGGCAACGCGACCGAGCCCCGGAGATGGCCGCCTGCGTAGCTCAACCGGCGTCCACGCCAGAGGCGATGAGCGGCAAAATCCTGCAACTGAACGATGATCGAGAAGGCATCGACACACGGGATGTCGATGATCTTTTCAGGGTCGGGGGTCGCCTGCTGAATGCGCACCGCGGTGAAGGCATCACCGCTCAGTTGCATGATCCGGGGAGTGTTCAAGGGCCAGTCCTGTGTCAGTAAAGGGGTGCCAGTGCAGTCGCCCACTCCCTGTGCCCAGGCGAGTGCGATCATCTTAGTCGATCAGCGGCACATGGGCAGCGCGCTGATACGGGCCGTATTCCACAGGCACCCACTGGAAGCGTTTGCCAAGGGCTTCGATGTGCCCGGTGCCGGGGAACGGCAGGTGCGCGGCGGCGACCCAGCGCTTCTTGCTGGCGGCTTCGCTGAACACCGCGTCGCGGCTGGCGATCGCGTTCTGGCTGTTCTCGTCAAAACTGATGCTGACTTCCGGGTGTTCGAACTGCACGGCGAGGTTATGCACCAAGTCACCGATGAAGACAATGGATTGGCCGCGAGAGGTGAACTGGTACGTGGTGCTGCCGGGGGTGTGCCCCGCTTCGAGGGTGGTGTGCACTTCCGCAATGGGCGACTCGCCGGGGGTGAACGTCTTGAACCGACCGGCAGCAACGTAGGGAGCGGTCGATTCCTGCGCGATTTTGAAGAATGCCCTGGCCTGTTCCGGCACGCGGGACAGCGCCGTCGGGTCCAGCCAGTAATCGGCCTCGGGCTTGGCGGCGTACACCGTGGCATTGGCGAAGATCGGCTGTTTGTTGCCGTCGACCAGGCCACAGACGTGATCCAGGTGCAGGTGGGTCAGAAAAATCGTGTCGACCTGCTCCGGTTCATAGCCCGCCGCCTTGAGGTTGCGCGTCAGCATGCCCGCCGTTTCACCGATGCACTGGCCCGCCCCGGTGTCCACTAGAATCAGGTTCTTGCCCGTGTTGATCAGAAAGGCATTGAAGGCGGTTTGCACCCCCGGTGTTTCGATGGCACGCCGAGCCAGTAGCGCGCGAATCCGCTCAGGGGGCAGGCCTTTGAGCAGTTTTGGCGACAGGTCGTTGTAACCGTCGAACAGCGCCGTGACTTCGTAATCCCCCACCGCCAGCCGGAAATAGCCTGGCACTTGGGTTTTCTGCTGGGCGGGCGGTTGGGCGCTGGCCAGGGTCGAGCACAGCGCAAGGCCCAGGCCAGCGGCACGGGCGAGCGAAAACAGGGATGAGTGCATGGGACGCCTCAAAGCAGGGTTAGAAGAAGCGCCGATGGTGCAATCCCTGCCGATCCAGTGATTGAAGCGCTGTGCTTGTTTCGAAGCGGTGCTGCGGTGGCCGATGACAGCAGGCGCCGGGAGCGATCGGTTATAGACATCCCGCCATCACTGTCCCTAACATCCCCGCGTGTCGTGGCGACGTGCCCTCTCCCGTGGAATTCCCTTCATGCCCTCAGCCGTTCCTCATTATTCGCTGGCCTGGAGCCTGCTTCTACTTATGGCAGATGTCGCGGCCTGGCACCTGCTGGCCGACCGCAACCGGCTGACCCGGATCGGCATCCGCCTCGTGGGTTTCGTGGCCTACAGCCTGGTGATCGCCAGCGCAGGCGTGAGCCCGCTGGAAGCGCCCGCCTGGCCCGACAACAGCGCCATGCAATTCGCCGCCACGGCGCTGGCCATCGTCTGGTGGATGTACGCGGCGCGCACCCTCACCGTTCTGCTGGGCTTGCTGTTGACCGGCCGCGTTGGCCACAGCGGGCGACTGTTGCAGGAGGTCATTGGCGCGGTGGTCTTCCTGATCGCCATCGTCGCGGCGGCCGGCTACGTGTTGCAGCTGCCGGTGAAGGGGCTGCTGGCGACCTCCGGGGCGATGGCGATCATCGTCGGCCTCGCGTTGCAGAGCACACTGAGCGACGTGTTTTCCGGAATCATCCTCAACACCACCAAGCCCTATCAGGTGGACGATGCGATCTCCATCGACGGGATGGAAGGCAAGGTCATGGACATCGACTGGCGCGCCACGCACCTGATGACCGGGGTCGGCACCATGGTGGTGATCCCCAATTCAGTGGCGGCCAAGGCAAAAATTGTCAATTTGAGCCGACCGGTCAATATTCATGGCGTGTCGATCACGGTGATGATGTCTCCGCACATCCGGCCCCGCCGCGTGCTGGATGCCCTGGAGCGTGCGTTGCAAGGGTGCAGCGCGTTGTTACAGACGCCACAACCCCGGGCAGTGGTCAAAGACACCAGCCCGACCACCATCGAATATTCGATGACAGGCTTCATCAGCGACCTCAATAACAAGAGCGACGTGCGCAATCTGCTGTTCGATCTGGCGTATCGGCACCTGGAAGCGGCCGGCATCGCATGGCAATCGGAGATCACCGCCGAGGCCATGTCGCGACCCAGGGCGTTGCTCGACGAAGTGAAGGTGTTCAGGGCCAGCACCGCCGAAGAGAAAGATGAGCTGGCGCAAACGATGGTCGCTCGGGAGTTCGCCACCGGCCAGACCATCATGGACATGGGAGACGAACCGGACGGGCTGTGGGTGATTGCGACCGGCGTTGTCTCGGTGAGGATTCCCGACGGCAGGGAGATGATCGAGGCCGGGCGCATGGGGCCGGGGGAAGTGATGGGCGTGCAGAACGTGCTCGACGACTCGCCGTCCGAGGCGCGCTTCATCGCCCTCACGTCCTGTGTGATGTACCGCATCGAAAAAGCCGCCACGCGCAAGGCGATGGAGCAGCGGGCGGAAATCACGACGGCACTCAACAAGTTGCAGGCGGTGCGCCAACAGAACACCCAGCATGTTTTGCTGCGCAAGCCGGTGGCGATCAAGAAGAATCACTTTTTGGGCTGGTTGCAGAAGCGCTGAACGGCTCGGGCGTGCGGGCAAGCCAGGGGAAATGCCACTGCCGGTAAACCCGCATCGCGACTGAAGATGGAATGAAAGAGACTGGCGACGCACCAGGATTAAATCGTTAGCCTGCTTTCATTTCCGTTGGCCTCGGGCGATGATGGCGCACTCCCACCGCGCCTGCGAAGAGCCCTCATGTCTGCCGCCCTGCCGCCCGAAACATCGCCTCAGAATACCGATTCACTGGCGATCACCCTGCAAATCGTCTCCATCGTCCTCTACACCTTCATCGCGTTTCTGTGCATCGGGCTGCCCATCGCGGTAATGCCTGGCTATGTCCATAACCAGCTGGGTTTCAGTGCGGTGGTGGCCGGTCTGGTGATTGGTTCGCAGTACCTTGCCACGCTGTTCAGCCGCCCTGTGGCGGGCCGGATCTGCGACACCATCGGCACCAAGCGGGCCATTGTGTATGGGCTGGCGGGGATCGCGATCAGCGGCGTGCTGACCGTTTTGGCGGTCCTGCTTGAGCCGTTAGCGGGCATCAGCCTGTCCATTCTGGTGATTGCTCGGGTGATCCTCGGCGGGTCGCAAGGTCTGGTGGGCGTGGGCACCATCAGTTGGTGCATCGGCCAGGTCGGTGCGGAACACACGGCACGTTCGATTTCCTGGAACGGCATCGCGTCCTACGGCGCCATCGCCATCGGCGCGCCACTGGGCGTGGTGATGGTCAACACGCTGGGGTTCGTCAGCCTCGGCCTGGTGTTGACCGTGCTGGCCGCAGGCGCGCTGCTGCTGATTCGCAACAAACCGCCGGTGCCTGTGGTGCGCGGCGAGCGCATGGCGTTCTGGTCGGTGTTCGGTCGCGTCGCACCTTATGGGCTGGGCCTGACCCTGTCCTCCATCGGCTACGGCACCCTCACCACCTTCATCACCCTGTATTACGTCAGCCGGGGCTGGGAAGGCGCGGCATGGTGCCTGACGGTGTTCGGTGTCTGCTTCATCGTGGCGCGGCTGTTTTTCATCAACGCCATCACACGCTTCGGGGGCTACCGTTCGGCCATCGTGTGCATGTCGGTCGAGACCGTCGGGCTGGTGCTGTTGTGGCTGTCGCCCAACACCACCGTGGCGTTGATCGGCGCGGGGTTCGCGGGGTTTGGCCTGTCGCTGGTCTACCCGGCCATCGGCGTCGAGGCCATCAAACAGGTGCCCAACAGCAGCCGAGGCGCGGGGCTGGGGGCCTATGCGGTGTTCTTCGATCTGGCACTGGCCATCGCCGGGCCGTTGATGGGCGCGATTGCCCTCGGTATGGGCTACGACTGGATCTTTTTCTTCGCAGCACTGCTCTCGATTCTGGCATTGGGCCTGACCGTGCTGCTGTCGCGACGCCCCGCCGTAGACACGCGGCTCTAGCACGACACCGGCCAAACGGCATCGCAAAACGCTGAACTGCCCGGATTTGAGCCGGTCGGAACTAGCACATCCCTCGCAAAAGGAGCGTGCGTGTGACTTCCGATCCTGCTGGTGTCCACCTTCCCCCCTCGGACATGTCGGGCGTACGGGACGTTCATCGTTTACGCGTACTGACGGTCAACACCCACAAGGGCTTCACGGCCCTGAACAGACGTTTCATCCTGCCGGAGCTGCGCGAAGCGGTGCGCAGCACGGGGGCCGATCTGGTGTTTTTGCAGGAAGTGCTCGGCGGCCATGATCGCCATGCTGCCCGCTATCACGACTGGCCGACCCTCTCCCAATACGAATTTCTCGCCGACAGCATGTGGAGCGACTTCGCCTACGGCCGCAACGCGGTTTACCCGGAAGGCCACCACGGCAACGCGATCCTCTCGAAGTACCCGATCCTGCATTACCGCAACCTCGACGTGTCGATCACCGGCCCGGAGCGACGGGGCCTGCTGCATTGCGTGTTGCAGGTGCCGGGACACGACGAGGTGCACGCTATTTGCGTGCATTTGAGCTTGCTGGAAAGCCACCGCCAGTTGCAGCTGGATTTGCTGTGCGCGCTGCTGGACTCTCTGCCCGAACACGCGCCGGTGGTGATTGCCGGGGATTTCAACGATTGGCAGTTGCAGGGCAACAAACGCCTGGCGCGCTGCACGTACTTGCACGAGGCTTTCGAGCAAAGCCACGGGCGATTGGCCAAGACCTACCCTGCCCGCTTCCCGCTGCTGCGGCTGGACCGGGTTTACCTGCGCAACGCCACCAGTCACAACCCGAAAATCCTCGGGACGCGGCCATGGACGCACCTGTCGGATCACCTGCCGCTGGCAGTCGAAGTGCATATGTAAAAGCCCGTATTCAAAGGCGCTGGCATCGTTTCGCCACTCCCGCCGTTTGTCCGGTAATGCCGTGATTGTTTAAACCAACTGCCGCTTGATTCATCCCATTTAATGCGAGCCACATGACTCGCCCTTCTCATAACAAGAGGTACGCAATCATGGCTAACACCGGAAAATCGAACCCTGGCAACTTCTCGAACGATCGCCAAAAAGCCTCCGACGCAGGCAAAAAAGGCGGCCAGGCTTCAGGTGGCAGCAACATGGCCAACGACCGGCAGAAAGCAACCGACGAAAAACGTCCGGACGCCAGCAAAAAAGGCGGAATGCCACAAGGCGGCGCAGGCCGTAAATCCTGATCCACGTCTGATCAGCGGAACGAGCGAGGGTGAGAGCCCTCGCTTTTTTATGCCCGTGCGTTGGATCGGTCACGCGTCCGGGTCGATCAGCGGCACCGTGGCGTCCCGGTCGAACTGCGAACCCGGGTCTTCATTACCGGGATCGTTATCGACGTCTACTTCAACCTCTTCTTCGTCCAGCGGAACAGCGCCATGGGGCACGGCGTCCGGGGTTTTGTGCGAATGAGTGTGCATGGCAGATTCCTCGTGTCAGGCGGGTTCTTTGGCGACCCGGTGTGTGGATGAGTTGAGCTTAGCTGGCGCTGACCGTCCAGTGCGTGGCGCCTTCGGGAAACTGCAGCTGTTCGACCCGATGGGCGATGCCACAGGCCAGTGAATCTTCGGCCCGAATCACCTTTTCCTCCGATGACAGGCAGCGGCCAATGTCCAGCGGGGTCATCGCGCCGTCGGTTTCACTCAAATAGATGTTCACGTACCGCTGCAAGTCGTTGTCCAGGCTGCGCAGGTATTCGCGGATGCGTGAGTGATCCACCGAGCTCTGGTTGAAGTACCAGCTCATCGGGTGGATGAGAAACCGGGAGTGAGGACAGACGATGCGCTCCTCAGCGGCGAGGTAGATGACGATGCCCATCGATTCGATGTTGCCGCTGTTCAATGCGCGAATCGGCACCTTCAGCGACTTGAGAAAGTTGTAGATCGTAAAGCCCAGGGCCGTGCTGCCGCCTGCGGTGGAGAGGTTCAGCAGCAAGCCGGTCGCCCCCTTGTCGAGGGCTTCCAGACAGCGGTCGCGGAAATGCTCGGTGGTGGTCTGATCGACCCCACAATGGAAATGGACGATGTGTTCGCTCATCGACGGCCCTCCCTTTCCGGTTATCGACGCGGTGTAATGGGTTGGAAGGCGCGCAGACCGCAAAAGTTGCATGGTGCCGTGCTGCTCAAGCGGAAGGGATCGTCCGCCACAGGGTGCCGAGTCGAGAAACCTGTAGGAGCGAATTCATTCGCGAAAGGACTGTACAGTCGACACTTCTCTAGCGTCTGAACCCTCTTCGCGAGTAAATTCGCTCCTACAGGAGGAGTTCTTCGGTGGGGTCCGACACGTATGCCTGCCCCTCATACGAACCATAGAACTCCTGCCGCACGGCATGATCTGTACAACACGCCGGGCATTTTTTCCCGGCACTCCATGACCCCGGACAGGACACTTTCATGAGTCTGCACGACAAGATCATTGGCCGCCTCGGCTTTGGCGCAGCGCCTCTGGGCAATATGTTCCGCGACATCAGCGAAGACGAAGCCGCCGCCACGGTGCAATCGGCGTGGGATCAGGGCATCCGCTATTTCGACACCGCGCCGCTGTACGGTTCGGGGCTGTCCGAGCAACGGCTGGGCAAGGCACTGGCCCATGTGCCGCGCGACGAATACACCCTCAGCACCAAAGTTGGCCGGTTGATTTCCGACGAACTGGACAGCGAAACCCGCAGCGGCCCGTTCAGCGACGGTTTGAAGAACAAAATCCTCACTGATTATTCCGGCGACGCCACGCTGCGTTCCATCGAGGCCAGCCTCAAGCGCTTGAACACTGATCGGCTGGACATCGTGTTCGTGCACGACATCGCGCAAGATGCCCACGGCGACGAGTGGATCGAGCATTTCAACATCGCCCGCAAAGGCGCTTTCCGCACCCTCACCCGCCTGCGCGAAGAAGGCGTGATCAAGGCGTGGGGCCTGGGCGTGAACCGGGTCGAGCCGTGCGAGCTGACGCTGGACCTGAGTGAAGCACAACCGGACGGTTTCCTGCTGGCGGGCCGTTATTCGCTGCTGGACCACGACCAGCCGCTGCAACGCCTGTTCGCCAAGGCCCGTGAGCACAACGCCGAGTTCGTCGTGGGCGGGCCGTACAGCTCGGGCGTGTTGGTGGGTGGCAAGCATTTCGAGTACCAGGAAGCGCCCCAATCGATGCTCGACAAGGTCGCGCACATTCAGGAAATCGCCCGCCAGTATCAGGTCGATATCAAATCGGCGGCGCTGCAGTTCGTACTGGCCAACCCGCTGGTGGCGGCGGTGATTCCTGGCGCGAGCCGGCCCTCGCGAATCATCGAAGACGTCGCGGCGCTGAATGCCCAGGTGCCGGACGGCTTCTGGCAAGCGATGCGTGATCAAGGCTTCATTGCGCCGCAGGCTCCGGTGCCGATGAAGGATTGAAGAGCCACCCGAGACGTCGGCCAACGGTTCGACGTCTCACCCGCCGAATTTCAAGGTGGCGCGGTTTTCGCTTCAGCGGTAGGCATGATTCCCATGATCACCGCTCGAGACCCGCCCCCATGCGCATTTTGATCGTCAACGTGAACACCACCTCATCCATGACCGACACCATCGCCGAGCAGGCGCGCAGTGTTGCGTCACCCGGCACGGAAATCATCGGCCTGACGCCACGTTTTGGTGCGGAATCGGTGGAAGGCAATTTCGAGAGTTATTTGGCGGCGATTGCCGTGATGGACCGCGTGCTGTCCTACGATCAGCCCTACGACGCGGTGATTCAGGCCGGGTATGGCGAGCACGGGCGCGAAGGCTTGCAGGAATTGCTGGATGTGCCGGTGGTGGACATCACCGAAGCGGCGGCCAGTCTCGCGATGCTGCTGGGGCACACATATTCGGTGGTGACTACGCTCGACCGGACCGTGCCGCTGATCGAAGACCGCCTGAAACTCGCCGGTGTGTTCGAACGCTGCGCATCGGTGCGAGCCAGCGGCATGAGCGTGCTGGAGCTGGAAGAGACGCCGGACCGCGCACTGGAGGCCATCGCCGGGCAGGCGGTCGACGCGGTGACGCAGGACAAGGCTGAGGTGATCTGCCTGGGTTGCGGCGGCATGGCCGGGCTGGACCAACTGATTCGTGACCGTGCGGGCGTGCCGGTGGTGGATGGCGTGACGGCCGCCGTCGCGCTGGCGGAGTCGCTGGTGCGGTTGGGGTTGAAGACGTCCAAAGTGCGGACGTATGCGAATCCGAGGCCGAAGAAAATCGTTGGCTGGCCGTTTAGTCTTTGATGAACAACGCTGATAGCGATGTCATGTAACGGATTAAGCTTTGAATTCTGGCCGAAGGCCGTGGGAGTGCCGGGGTGGCGCTCCACCTTGCCTACGATCTGCTTCTGCCGAAGGCGTGGGAGCAAGCTTGCTCGCGATCTGGCGCGCAGCGGCAGCAAATCAGACCCTTGCGGTATGTCAGGTGTATAAGGTCGTCGGGTTTCGCTACTGCTTCGCAGTAGATCGTAGGCAAGCCAACTCCCACGGCCTTCGGCCAGAATCAACAGCTTGGACCTCACCAGGCACGCGCTTCTGCCGAAGGCGTGGGAGTGCCGGGGTGGCGCGATCTGTTTCTGCCGGAGGCGTGGGAGCTGGCTTGCCTGCGATCTGGCGCGAAGCGGCAGCAAATCAGGCCCTTGCGGTGTCTCAGGTGTACACAGTCGCCGGGGTGCGCTACTGCTTCGCAGTAGATCGTAGGCAAGGTGGAACGCCACCCCGGCACTCCCACGCCTTCGGCCAGAATCAAAAGCGAGTTCGCCCACTCGGAGCAAATCGTTTACCATCCCCGCCGCCGGTTTCCACTCGGAATTAATAGGGAATCCGCGAGCGCTGCCCTGTGTCATCGGGCGCGCTCAAACGGAACTGTCCCCGCAACTGTAGGCGTCGAGCCGTGCTTCCTGTTTGCCACTGGGTGATCCCGGGAAGGCCGAAGCACGGTGATGAAGCGCCAGTCAGGAGACCTGCCGGCAAGCGTCAATCATTCACCGGCGGGGTGTCCGGGAAGGACTCCCGTGCGCGGTGCTTGCCTCTTTTCTTCGGCTGCCGACAGGGTGTGCTTTCCAGTGCCTGTTTCGTCGATCACAGGCTTACTGGAGAAACCCCGATGTCGCTGCGCCGCTTTGCTCCCTTGTTCACCGGTCTGACGCTGTCGAGCGCAGCGCTCATGTCTCCCGCCGCGTTGGCTGCACCGACCCACTACCCGTTGACCCTCGACAACTGCGGCGTGCCCCTGACCTTTGCGCAAGCGCCTCACAAAGCCGTGACCATCGGCCAGGCCGCCACCGAAATGCTCTATGCGCTGGGCCTGAGCGACCGTGTCATTGGCACCTCCCTGTGGTTCAACGACACCCTGCCTCAATTCAAGGACGCCAACGCGAAGATCGAGCGCCTGGCCGACAACGCGCCGAGTTTCGAATCGGTGATCGGCAAGCGCCCGGACTTCGTGCCGGTGCAGTTCGAATGGATGGTCGGTCCGCAAGGTGCGGTCGGCACCCGCCAGCAGTTTCACGACCTGAAGATCCCGACGTATATCCTGCCGTCCGACTGCGAAGGCAAGAACAACCTCGTCGCCGCTGACGGGACTCGGCTTGAAGCGTTCCGCATCGACGCGCTGTACAAAAGCATCGCCCAACAGGCGGAAATCTTCGACGTTCAGGATCGCGGCCAGCAGCTGATCGACGGCTACAAGGCCCGTCTGGTTCAGGCCATCGAACACGCCAAGGCCCATGACGCGAGCAAGGTTTCGGCGGTGTTCTGGTTCTCCAGTCCGGACATCAACACCGACCCGTACGTCGCCGGGCGCAAGGGCATTCCGGGCTTCATGCTCGACACGCTGGGCATGCGCAACGTCATCGATTCGGACGAGGAATGGCCGACCGTGGGCTGGGAAACCATCGCCAAGGCCAACCCGACCATTCTCGTGATCGCGCGCATGGACCGTCGCCGCTTCCCCGCTGACGACCACGAAAAGAAACTCGCCTTCCTCAAGTCGGACCCGGTGACGCGCAACATGGACGCCGTGAAAAACAACCGCATCGTGATCATGGACGCCAGTGCGATGGAGTCCAGCGTTCGCCTGTTCGACGGCATCGAGCAACTGGCGAAGGCCACTGACGCGCCATGAACACCCTGAACGTCGTCCGTTCGCTGGGCCATGGCCTGTGGGTCAGCGCGTTGCTGATACTGGCCGTGATTGCGGGCGTGGCCATCGGTGAGACCTCTATCAGCCTGCCGGTGATCTTTCAGGTGCTGGCGAACAAGCTGTGGGCGGCGGGTTATGCGGTCGATCCCATCGACGAGGGCATTGTCTGGAATTACCGGCTGACCCGGGCCATCGTCGCAGCGGCCTGTGGCGCGGGCCTGGCGATGTCCGGTGTGGTGCTGCAATCGCTGTTGCGTAACGCGCTGGCGGACCCGTATCTGCTGGGCATTTCCGCCGGGGCGTCGACCGGCGCGGTGCTGGTGGCGATCATCGGGTTGGGCGCCGGGGCGATTTCCTTGTCAATGGGTGCGTTCGTGGGCGCCATTGCCGCGTTTGCCCTGGTCGCGTTGTTGGCACGGTCGTCTCGGGCCTCGGGCAGCCAGGCGGTGACGGGGCAAATCATCCTCGCGGGGATCGCCGGGTCGCAGCTGTTCAATGCACTGACGTCGTTCCTGATCACCAAATCCGCCAGCGCCGAACAGGCCCGGGGCATCATGTTTTGGCTGCTGGGCAATCTCAGTGGCGTGCGCTGGACCTCGGTGGCGCTGTCCGTGCCGGTGGTGCTGCTGGGGTTGGTGGTGTGCCTGTGGCATCGGCGTTCACTAGACGCCTTCACTTTTGGTGCCGACTCGGCGGCTTCACTGGGGATTACGGTGCGTCGCGTGCAGACCCTTCTGATCGCGACCGCAGCGTTGGTGACGGCAGTGATGGTGTCGATGGTCGGCTCGATTGGCTTCGTCGGACTGGTGATTCCCCATGCCGTGCGCATGGTCGTCGGGGTGCGGCATGCGCGGCTGTTGCCGTTGAGTGCCTTGAGCGGCGCGCTGTTCTTAATCGCCGCCGATGTGCTGTCGCGGGTGCTGATCAAGGGCCAGGTGCTGCCCATTGGCGTGATCACGGCCCTGGTCGGCGCGCCGGTATTTGCACTGATTCTGATGCGGGGAAATCGCACCCGATGAACGCTTCTGTCGAACAGGCCGCCAGCGTGCTCAGCGCGGTCAATCTGAGCTACAGCGTCAAGGGTGCGACGTTGCTCAGCGGCGTGTCATTGTCGATTCGGGCGGGGGAAACCCTCGGCGTCGTGGGCCCTAACGGTTCAGGCAAATCGACCCTGATCAAGTTGCTGGCCGGGTTGCAGACGCCCACCTCAGGCGAAGTGTTCCTGCACGAAGAACGGTTGTCTGCCATCCGTCGGCGCGACATGGCACAGCGGATGGCGGTGGTCGAGCAACAGGCTGAGACCGGCGATTCGATCAGCTTGCTTGAAGCCGTTGAATTGGGCCGTACGCCATGGTTGTCGGCGCTGGCGCCGTGGAGCGTGGAAGACGACCGAATCGTCAGTGAGGCGATAGCTGATGTGAGCCTTGAGCCCCTTCGTCATCGGGCCTGGCACACGCTGTCGGGCGGCGAACGGCAGCGGGCGCACATTGCCAGAGCATTGGCGCAACGGCCGCAGATCCTGTTGCTGGACGAGCCGACCAACCACCTCGACATTCAGCAGCAACTGTCGATTCTGCACCTGGTGCAGCGCCTGCCCGTGACCACCGTCATCGCCCTGCACGATTTGAATCAGGCGCTTGCGTGTGACCGGTTGGCCGTGATGGACCGGGGGCGGCTGGTGGCGTTGGGGTCACCGTTTGAGGTGCTGACGCCAGAGCGATTACGGGACACATTCGGCGTGTCGGGGCATTGGTTGACCGATCCGTTCGACGGGCAGCGGGTGTTGCGCTTGCGTACACACATTGCCTGAATCACAGGGGTGTCTGACACCCCTCGACTCTCGCAGTGGATCGCGGTGCTGCATTGAATGGCGCAGGCCTCAATCCCGCAAATGCTCCAACCCCGCCAACATCAATTCATGCTGGCGAATGCTGTCCAGGCTGGTGGGGGATTCCGAGGCGTCGGGCACGGCGTGCCAGACCACGAAATCCCGCTGCACATCGAGAAACAGGAAATATTCGTTGAACACCTCAGCCTGCGAAAACCGCCGTTCCAGCGCGTCGCGCAATTGCTCGGGGCGCAGGGCACGGCCTTCGATGTGCAGGGCGATGCCCCAATCCCGGTGCTCTCGACGGCTGACGAAGGCGATGCCGGTTGCCACTGGCCAGATGGCCGCGCGTTCTGCGGCGACGTGGGCGTAGAACGCTGCCTTTTCCGATACCCGAATCATGCTCAGTCCTTTAGTGGCACAACGGTGAAGTCTTGCTCGTGGTCCCGCTCGTCGATGCCCTGGCGCATGTCCGCCGGCCACCAGATCACCAGTTCACGATCGTTGGAATCCGGACGCTTGCAGGCGTAGCCCGAACAGCCCGAATGGCTCGCGCAGCCGCCCAGGGTGGCGAACAGCACGAGCAGGATGACGTAACCGCGCAGGTTCATCGTGTGGCCCCCTTGAGCAGTGATGGACGGTTTTTGCCGGACTTGGTCGAGACCTGCGGCTGGCGGACCGCGATGTAGATTTCACTCTCCGCGCCCGGTTGCAGCCAGGCATGGGGCCAGGCGCTGACGCCCATCACCCAGCGGCCGCCGCAACGGCTTTCGTCGATGCGCACCGGTTTCGAGGTGGTGTTGTGGGCGACCACGACGGCGATGCCCCAGTCCTTTTTCGCAAACCACTGCGAACGCTGACGGTCCAGTTCCAGACCCGCACCGGGGTCGCACAGGCTGTCGGCTTCGAACGGCAGCGCCTCTCCACTGTTGAAGCCCACCGGCGCCACGCCATCGAGCAACTGGGTGAACGCGTTCTGCACGTCGCCACGGGTCGGTTCTTCACCGCCGTCGCGGCGCTGCTTGATGCGCTTCATCTGATCGTCAACGTCGTGGGGATTGCTCAGCTCGACGTAACGCGAGGGGTTGACCTGATCGCCAATCAGACGCGGGGTCAGAATGAACAGCCGCTCACGCTGGTTGGTTTCACGTGTGCGGTTCTGGAACAGCAGCTTGCCGATCACGGGGATGTCTCCCAGCAACGGGATTTTGTTGACCTTGTCGTTGGTTTCCAGCCCGTGGAAACCGCCGATCACCAGCGAACCGTGCTCGGCGATCACCGCCTGCGTGCTGACGTTGCCCTTGCGCACCGCTGGCTGATCTTCGTTGATGTTGGAGGTGTCGATCTGTCCGTCTTCAATGTCCACGATCAGCTGCACCTGAGAACTGCCGCCCTTTTCCAGCGAGCGAGGGATCACCTGCAAGCTGGTGCCCGCCGTGATTGGTTGAATGTCCGCCACCCGCTCGGACGTCGCGGTGAGGAATTCGGTGCGACTGAAGTCGATGACCGCAGGCTGGTTTTCCAGGGTCAGGATCGACGGGTTGCCAATCACCGACGCCGCGCCGTTACCTTCCAGCGCGTGCAGGTCGGCGGCGAACTTGCCGGCGTCCTGAATGAACAGCGTCGAGCTGGTGCCTTGGGAGAACAGATTCGCCCCGCCGCTGACACTGCCGGAATTGAAATTCCAGCGGCTGGACAGCTCGGCCAGTTCGTTGCGGTCGATGTCGAGGATCACCGCGTCGATCTCGATCAGGTTGCGCGGGGTGTCCAGTTCCTTCACCAGCTTCTGGTACATCGCCTTGCGTTTCGGCAGGTCGTAGATCAGCACCGAGTTGTTGCGCACGTCGGCGCTGACGCGGATTTTCGAGCGGCCGCTTGCGCTGTCACGGGAACCACTGCCGCGTTTGCCACCGGAACCGAGCACGCGATCCAGCCCTTGCTCCAGCGCATTGGTGTCGAACCCGCCGCCTTCGAGGCCGCCGTAGTTCAGACCGGCCGAATTGTTGCCCGCCATGCCACTGGCGGTACTGCCCTGCCCTTGCACCAGATTCACGCCGTTGATGGACTCGCCCCGGGAGCGGCTTTCCAGCAGTTCCTGAAGAATGCTCGCCACCCCGGCCACGGTCAGTTGCTGGTCGCGGTAACGGATGGTTCGGTCGGCGGCGTTGGCGTATTTCAGCGGCAGCACGACGATGTCCTGCTTCTCGGCTTTCTCCGGCGCTTCGACCTTTTTGCTGTAGGTGCGCACGAAGTCGACATACTTGGCCGGGCCACGGACCAACACCACGCCTTCGTCGGGCAGTGCGCCCCAGCCGAAGCGTTTGTCGAGCAACCCTACGTCGGACAGCGCTTGCTGCAAGTCGTCCACCGCTTCCGGGGACACTTCAATGCGCGCCGAGGTCTGCTCGCTGGTGGGGCTGACGTACAGAGTTTCGTTGTAGACGAACCACTGGAAGTGGTGTTCCTGCCCCAGACGGTCGAGGAATTCCTGCGGGTTCTGCGCCCGGATGCGACCGTCGAGGGTGCCCTGGATCGGCGCCATGTCCAGGCCAATGCCGAACTCCTTGGCGAAATCCTTGAGCGCGGTGGCCAGGTCGGTTTGCCGTGCATCATAGGCGTAAGCCGTGTGTTTCCAGGCATCGGGCACCGCGGCCAGCGCGGGCATCGCGACCCCAATCATCAACAGAGGCAACCACATTAAGGCCTTGCGCATTTCACACTCCCGGTTGCCAGGTATTGAGGGTTGCGCGAGGCGACGACAGGGCCGTGGCGTGGCGCATGGAGGTTTGCATCAGGCTGAGCATCGCGCCGCGCTGGTTGGCCAGCTGTTCGAGGCGATTGAGGGCATCCGCCGGCGTGCAGAGATTGGGGAGCCAGCTGAGCAGTACGACGCAGCGGGTCTCGGGGTCGATGGCCAAGGCACCGGTGCAGTCGCAGGCCACGCTGGCACCGCCCTGCCCCAATAACGCTTCCAGACGCTGAGGGTCGCTGCCGTCGTAGGGATCGAGCAGGTCGAGGCTGATGCGGATACCGTTTCCGTGCACCGCCAGCCGGGCGTTGGCGTCGTCGATCCAGCAGTCCAGCGGCGTGAGCGGACGTTGCTCACACCACTGGGCGAGGATCGCCGTGAACTCACTGAATTCCATCGATGATCGCTTTGGTGATGCCGTGTTTGGCGCGCAGCCCTTCGTTGAGGATCATGTTCGCCACGTTGGTTTGTTGCGACGCGTCGTTGAACGCCTGAAGGTCTTCCATCGTGCCGCTGTCGGACGCGGTTTCCGCGGCGTCTTCCATGTCGCTCTGGGCGCGGCTGTAGGAATGATCGAGGTGGTTTTGCAGGGATTTGAAACTGATCATGGGACGACTCCAACGTGAAGGTTCATCCCCTGAGTGGAAACACGCCGCGCTCCGGTTCCCTGTGACGTGACAAAAAGGCTTCAGACGCGTGCTGTAACCGTCTCCACTACCGGCAAGCTGTGCTGCTACGGAAGGTGGGGTGTTCAGGATGATGGGGCGCGGCGAAAACCTGTAGGAGCGAATTTATTCGCGAAGCGGCGGTGCAGCCGACACTTCTGGGTTGAATGTCCCGGCCTCTCGCGAATGAATTCGCTCCCACAGTTGAAACCCAGTCAGGCTCAGCATTTGGCAGCGCCACCGACTACCTGTAGGAGCGAATTTATTCGCGAAGCGGCGGTGCAGCCGACACTTCTGGGTTGAATGTCCTGGCCTCTCGCGAATGAATTCGCTCCTACAGTTGAAACCGAGTCAGTCTCAGCATTTGGCAGCGCCGCCGATTACCTGTAGGAGCGAATTTATTCGCGAAGCGGCGGTGCAGCCGACACTTCTGGGTTGAATGTCCTGGCCTCTCGCGAATGAATTCGCTCCCACAGTTCAAACCGAGTCAGGCTCAGCGTATGGCAGCGCCGCCGATTACCTGTGGGAGCGAATTTATTCGCGAAACAAAAGTGCAGGCGGCGCAGATGGAGTGCCTGTCGAAGCCCTTCGCGAATGAATTCGCTCCCACAGTGGAGAGCATCGATGCACCTACGCGTCTTGCCCCAACAGCCCGCGTTTCAGGCTTGTCCAGTCAATGTCGAACGCGCCGTTGGCGTCGCTCAGGCGCAGGGTCAGCGGCGGCATGAGGGGGTCAGCCTTGAGTTGCCAGTGTTCCGAAAACCGGCTTTGCGCGAGCCAGTCCCGAAGTTCGTCGAGCTGATCGGGGTGCGCGCTGAGGATGGCGACGGCTTCATGGCGTTGGCTGTCGGCGAGGTTGCGGATCAGCACCCGTGTCCGCTCGGCCAGCGTGGTCTCGTCCAGCAGTCGGGCGAGCGTGGTGTTGAGCAAGTCTTCGACAGCGCTCATCGCTTCTTGCTGTAAAGCCTGCCGCTGCTGCTCGAACGCGTCCAGAAAGCCGTTGGCCTGTTCCCAGAACTGCATCAGCGCCTGGTCTTTTTCCCGTTGCGCCTGTTCGCGGGTGTCCGCAAGGATCTGCTCGGCTTCCTCGCGCGCATTGCGCAACACGTCGCCAGCGAGCTGGATATCGGCCAAGTCGTCCCGCCGCAGAATGGTGTCGAGCAGCACATCGGAAGAAGCCAGGGCAAGGCGGCGTTTGACGAGCATGTCGAATTCCTGGAGAGAAAGAGTCAGGGTGTGATGGCGCGCCAAAGGACGGATTGCCAGAGGGTGCGCAATTTGCCGACGGGCATCTCGATCACCGCGTCAGGCACGGCCCCAGGTGCCCAGTTCAACCGCAACCGGGACCAGCAATCCTCCCCCACCCAGGCCGCTAACAATTCACGAGGATCGTGCACGGAAGCGTCGAGCCAGACGCCAGGACGCAACGCCTTGGCCACGGCGCGGCACCAGCGCTCATGAGGGGATTCGTCATTCACGCGCCCCAGGCAAATGCTCTGTGCGAGGTGCAGCGCGGCCTGCTGTTGAGCGGGATCGAGCGCCAACCATTGCATCACCGGGTCAACCGGCGCGGGAGGTTGACTGGGCGCAATCCCGACACTGTGCAGAAACGCGCCATGCCGGGTGCGCAACACCCCCGACAGCTCCGACGTTGGGAACCCGCTGTCCTCGGCGAATCGCGCCAGCCAGTCGCCGTGCGCCCATTGCCAAGGCGCGCACCACCATTGAATCCAGCGGTGATCCGCGTCCGCCATCGCATCGTGCGTCGCGTTATGCATCACGCCCGCACCGGCAGGTTCGAACCCTCGCCGCGACGCAGGCCGATCCGCTGCAACAGCGCGTTTCGCCAGTCGCTGCGCAGGATCAACACCAGCAACAGGATCAGCACCAGCCCGGCAAACGGCGCCGCCCACAGCATGCTTTTCCAGAAACCCAGGTTCGCGCTGTCCACCAGAAACGGCCCGAAATTGACCAGCCGCTCGGTGTCCTGAAACTCGGCGGCGGGCACGAACACGATGGCGAATTTCTTCGAGTCCAGCGGCTCGCCGGACATCCCCGGAATGCTGCTGGCGACCATCTGCTGAATGCGACCGCGCACGCTGTCGGGGTCGAGCGCCGAGGTGTGTTTGATGAACACGGCCGCCGATGCGGGCTGGACCGGCTCGCCCGGCGCGACCCGTTCAGGCAGCACCACGTGAACCCGGGCCACGATCACCCCGTCGATCTGCGACAGCGTCGCCTCCAGCTCCTGCGACAAGGCGTAGATGTAGCGGGCGCGCTCTTCCAAAGGGGTTGAAATCACGCCTTCCTTCTTGAAGATTTCACCCAGGCTGGTGCGCGAATGCCGAGGCAAACCGGCGGCGTCGAGAATGCGCACGGCCCGGTTGATGTCGGCAGTGGCGACGGTGATCACCACCCCGGTTTTCTCCATGCGTTTGCGCGCATCGATGTGCTGATCGGCGAGGCTGGCCACCACATCGTTGGAGTCCTGTTCGGACAGACCGCTGAACAGGTCGGTCTCGTCGCTGCATCCGCTGAGCAGCAACATCAGGCACATCAGACCCGCAGTCAGATACTTCACGCCAGACCCTCTATTGCAGGTTGGTCAGCTTGTCAAACGCCTGAGCGCTCTTGTTAACGACCTTGGTGGTCAACGCCATTTGCAACGAATACTGCGACAAGGATCGGCTCATCTGCGCGATCTCCAGTGGGTCGTCGGTGGTGGAGGCTTTCTTCATTTTGCGCGCCGCCTGCTGGGAAAATTTGTCCATCGTGCCCAGTCGCTCGGACAAGGCACTGGCAATCTGTTCGGAAAGGTGACTCTGCTGCAGCGCCATGTCGGGGCGCATAGCCGCATTGAACAGATCGACGTCCGCCTGCGAAGGCCCGCTGACCAGTCCTTGATCAAGGTGTTGCTCAAGATCGGGGGATGGCGATTTGAGTTGATTGACGTTGGAAACGGTCACGGGTGCTCTCCGGCAGACGGGTCGATACGAAGGCTCGATCAGGAAACGCTGTTGTTGCCCGATCCGAGCAGTGCCTGGACGATGGCGTTGGCGGCCTGGCCCAGACTGTTTTGCAGATCGTGCTGCGCGAACAACGCATTTTGCGGCGCACCGTTACCGGTGGCGCTGGCGCCATTGCCCTGGCTGGCTTCGAGGCCTTTTTCGATCAGGCCGCTCAGCAACTGACCGAGGTCCTGGACCACGCCCTGGCTGCCCGAATTGCCCGGTTGCACGGCGTCGTTCGCCGGGGAGCCGAGGCCGCTGCCGACGTTGTTCCCTGCGCCGTTGCCCGTGCTGGCATTGAGGCCCTGTTGCAGCAGACCGCTGAGCAACTGGCCCAGGTCCTGAGCCGGATTGCCGCTCAATGCGCCTTGGCCACCGGTCGGGTCCGCCGCCAGCGTGCTGCCCGCGCCACTGCTGGCATCGGCAACGCCGCTTTGCTGCTGATCCAACTGGCCACCGAGCATGTCCAGGGCCGCACGGAAGGCGCTGGTTTCACTCTTGTCGAGGTAGTTGTCTTCCTTGAGCTCGTTCTTCCACGACCCCGAATCCGGCGCGGGGAACTTGCTCGGGTTCTGGTCCATGAACTGCGCGACCTTGTCCAGCATCGGCATGTCGTCGGAGGAAAACTTCGTTCCATCACCCTGCTTGCTCAGAAGGTCATCCAACGAAGCTTTACCCAGGCCGTTCAGCACTTGGGACATCAGGTCCGGCTTGCCCGCGCCACTGCTGGCGCCGCCGCCCAGGCCGAAGTCCGCCGCCGCGCCGAAGTTGTCGCCCAGCTTGTCCTTGATCACGTCGCCCAGGGCTGCCTTGATCATGTCCGGCGAGCCGCCGACCATCGCGGCCAGAGGGTTCATCTTTTTCATCTGGTCGCCGACCATTTTGCCGAGCGGCGAATCCTGGTCCAGGTGACCGTCTTTGGTCAGCGCGCCGGCGAGCTTGTCGATGACGTCCTTGAGCGACTGCTGCGGCCCTTGTTGACCGCCGATCCCGCCGGTGGACACGACGGTGCCGATGTGCGCGTTCTGCAGCGGGTTGATACTGGCGTTGAGACTTAGCATGAAACCTCCAATGTCAGGGGGTTGCCCCCTTTTTCAGGGGGCGCTCTGAATAATCAGTAGCTGATACCTTTGGCGTTTTGCGCCTCGGCACTGATCGCCTTGTTCGAGCTGTCTTCCTTGCCGGAACGGATGGCGCTGAGGACGTCGTTGGTTTGTTTCTTGATGTCGGCGTCGGTCTGCATGGCGATCAGTCGTGCAGAGCTGGCGTCGGATTTTTCGGTCGCGGCGTTTTGCGCGGCTTCAGCCTTGGAGGGTGCGGCGGAGTCGGTGATGCTGCTTTCCTGCTTGATGCTGGACAACGCGCCGGCGGCGCCTTGGGTGAGGTTGCCGATCATCGAGATTGGGTTCATGCCTACGGCCATGTCGATTACTCCTGGGTCATCACCAGCGGAAGTGCTTGGTGCTGATAGGTGGTAACGGGGGTGGGATCGGTTCCATCATCGGGTTGGAAATTTTTTTATTGGCTTTTAGATCGTGGGGATATCCATTCGCGGTGGTGTTGCTGATTACGGTTCCGCCCTTACGGCGGGTCACTTTTGGCAAGAGCGCCCCAAAAGTAACCAAAAACGCTTTGCTCCTGGTTTGGCCCTGACTTCGTCAGGGTT
>NZ_JBIVNG010000007.1:332522-430553 GCF_044753445.1 Pseudomonas sp. NPDC088368 | reverse complement strand
TTAGCTGTGTCTGCCTTCGGCGCATCAGCAGGTGGCCTAACTGGCGGTGCATTTCTACCAGCTATGCCTTGTATGGGGTGTTCTCTCGCTCTCCCCATGGTTATGCCTCAGTCAACGCCTCGCGCAGCGCCTTCATGTCGCTTCGTCCACCACGGCGAATTACTTCTACTAAGACCGGCGCCGCTGCATCTGCCCAAAAGATGGCCACCTCATTTTTTTGAAACCAGCTTTCCGAGCTTGGTTAGTTTCTCATGGTCTTCGGACCTGGCCATTTCGGGGTTCCTTTCTAGTCATCATCCAATGAACGGCCATCCCAGTCGATTCGAGGTTTCCATTCGCTGGCCGCCACCTCCACGGCCGCTACCAAGTCATTGAACTGGGCGACGTCGATGATGCCTAGTTCGTACACCTGACGGATGTAGGTGATCGTCTGTGCGGCATTCCGGCAGGCAAAGTCGTGGCTCGCGCCATGGCGAATTGACTCGATCAGTTCGTCGATGCGCTCAGCTAACCGTTTGGGGGTCATGGGCATGAGAATTCCTATAATCCAAGAGGCAGATCATAAACGCCGAAATGCTGATAATCTGCGGCGACAACACCGGCTGGATGGTCAGCACGCCAAGCATTGATCTGCATACGCCATTCGGTCCAATCTTCTTCATTATCGGACCCGGGGGGCTGCTCAGGCGGACTCACGTGATAGTCGAGTAATTTGTCCAACCAACCGTCTGCTTCCGATCGGTCTTCAAAGACTCGCAGAGGCAGAGGTTGCCTCTCGGATGCTCTAAAGCCGCTGGCTGTTGCCATCACCAAAAAAACCGTGGCTATGCTTCCCTCCTTCAACTTTCGGCACGTCGCGCCAAGGCGCGTTGCATGTACTCAATGGCCTTTTCCAGATTCGCAACGGCGTAATCGGGACACGGTGTTGAGCTTGGCTTTTCGGGATCGTTGAGCCACGAGCGAACGGTTCGCACCGAGCATGGCCGCGCTGTAACCGCTGCAATAAGTTCAGCGCTTTTGGCCTGGGTGATGCCGTAGGTATCCAGCAGTTGTAGATAGCGTGTGCGATTGTCCACGCATCCCTCGCTTAGTTGATAATAGGCAATGTTGCCTAAGCAAGATAATAGGCAATATTGCCTATTCAGTCTACTGGCGCAGCCCCAGTTTTTAGGCCAGGGCTTGAAGGTGCAGCTGATCGTGTTTTCCTTGGTTCGTAAGTCGTTGATAAACCTTGTGACCTTGCTCATTCCGCTGCACTTGGCAGCGGTTTCCTATTCATTTAGGCCGGTGAGGGCCATGCTGGGAGTCGTGTTGATTTCGCGCAGCGACTCCTTGTCGTAGTCATGAGCTTGCTGCAATCAGCCTGGGCCAAACCAGCTTGCTTGAGCAAGTCAGCGGCCACCTGGGGCTCATCGTGCAGCCGTACTACCTGTGCTGCGGCGTACAGTACCGACCCATAAGAGACAGTCGGATTTCTCGAAAGCGGACATGCAAAGCGAGTCGGCCTCGTTGGAATACCGCATGAAGGGATTTGAATCTCCCTTTGCACAACAGGAGCCGGGCCGCGCCGGGTGAGCGAGGTTGTTCGATTCCATAGCAAGAAGCGGAGTTCGCTGTTGCCTGCACGACGACACAATCAACTTGAAATCAGACCAAGGAGATTTTCATGCTTGATACTCACGTCGCGATCGAACCTTCGATCCTCTATTTCGGTACCCCGGTGGTCCTCATCAGCACGCAAAACGAGGACGGCACTTTCAACCTCGCGCCAATGTCGTCCGCGTGGTGGCTTGGCTGGCGATGCATGCTCGGTCTCCAGACTGCATCGCAGACGCCGCAGAACATGATTCGCACGGGGCAATGTGTGCTAAATCTGGCATCGCCAAAACAGGCTGACGCGGTGAACAGGCTAGCGCGTCTGACGGGCACCAAGGCGATACCCGAACTGAAGCAGAAGCTGGGCTATGCCTACGAGCCTCGGAAGTTCGAGGTTGCGGGCCTGACCCCGATCCCGTCGCAAACAGTGGCCCCTCCGCGCGTGCTGGAATGCCCGATCCAACTAGAAGCCGTCGTCTCGGCTCAACACGGCATCATGGACGACGATCCCCAAGCCGCCGGCCTGATCTCTGCGTTCGAAGTGCGCATCACCCGCGTCCACGTGCATCCAAGCTTGCTCATGGACGGGCACGAGAACCGCATCGACCCTGCCAAGTGGCAGCCGTTGATCATGAACTTCCAGAAGCTTTATGGAGTGTCCAGTACCGAGATCGTACCGTCCCGCCTCGCTGAGATCGACGAGTTGGGTTACCGCATGCCCGACGTGGATCGTGCTCGTAAAGAAGCGGCGAGGTAGCTCTACGAATGTTTGAAAGTACCAATCAGAGTGTTGTGGACGTTCTGCCAGAATAACTGGGGTCAAAATACAAAGGAACAAGCCTTATGAACAGTCAAGACAAACAGACGAAGGCGATTCTTGCCGATCCGCGCTGGGCCCGCATTCTTGCCCGCGACAAAACCGCTGATGGTGAATTCTGGTACACAGTTAACACGACGGGCGTTTATTGTCGGCCATCATGCGCCTCGCGCGGCTGCAACCCGAAAAACGTCATCCTTCATGACACTCTCGAAAGCGCGCAGAACACCGGCTTTAGAGCCTGTAAGCGATGCAAGCCCAATGGGCCGGCTGCCGAGATAGTGAATGCAGAGATCGTCACTAAAGCTTGCCGGATTATCGAAGCGGGCGAGACCACGCCATCGTTGACCGACCTTGCCGAAGCACTCGCGCTGAGCCCTGGTTATTTTCACCGCGTCTTCAAAGCGCACACTGGTCTCACGCCCAAGGGTTATGCGACCGCACATCGCGCGAAGCGCGTGCGCGAGGCGCTAGACGGCGACAACAGCATCACTGATGCGATTTACGATGCTGGCTTCAATTCAAGCGGCCGCTTCTACGAGGCATCGAATGCGATGCTTGGAATGACCCCATCAAAATTCCGTAAGGGTGGAGTGAAAGAGGTGATCCGCTTCGCAATAGGCGAGACGACGTTCGGCTCCATTTTGGTCGCGTCGAGCACCAAAGGAGTCGCAGCGATCCTACTCGGCGATGATCCCGAAGCGTTGGTACGCGACCTCCAGGATCGGTTCCCGGCCGCCACATTGATCGGTGCCGATGCCGATTACGAAGCGATCGTCGCGAAGGTGGTCGGCTTCGTTGAGGCACCGCAGGTCGGGCTTGACCTTCCGCTCGACGTGCGTGGCACTGCATTCCAACAGCGAGTGTGGCAGGCGCTACGCGAGATTCCGATCGGGCAGACCTTGTCCTACACCGAAGTCGCCGAGCGCATCGGCGCGCGAAATGCAACAAGGGCGGCTGCGAGCGCATGTGCTTCTAACACATTCGCAATCGCTATTCCGTGCCACCGCGTCATACGAAACGACGGTACCCTGTCCGGCTACGCTTGGGGTGTCGAACGCAAGCGCAAGCTCCTCGCCATGGAAAAGGCAGTATGACCGCTACACGTATGGAAAACTTCGACTGGACGGCGCTCGCCGACGATCTCGACCGGCAGGGCTGGTCCGTACTGCCCAAGGTGCTGACAGCCGATGAATGCGACGCGATCGCCAGCATGTACGGGGACACCCCGGCGTTCCGCAGCCACATTGTCATGGCTCGGCACGGCTTCGGGAAGGGTGAATACCGCTACTTCTCTTATCCCCTACCTGATCTCGTGCAGAAATTGAGAACTGGACTCTATCCGAAACTCGCACCAATCGCGAACGCATGGCACGAGCGCATGGGGATGGACGCCCGATTCCCCGCGACTCATGCGGAGTTCCTGAAGCGATGCCATGCCGCCGGACAGTGCCGACCGACGCCCCTGCTGCTGCAATACGGCCCGGGCGACTATAACTGCCTCCACCAAGACCTCTATGGTGAACACGTCTTCCCCTTGCAAGTTGCGATGCTGCTGTCGGAGCCGCACGAAGCATTCGAAGGCGGAGAGTTCATCCTCACCGAACAGCGCCCACGCATGCAGTCGCGACCGGTGGTCGTGCCACTTACCAAAGGCGACGCGGTGGTGTTCGCCGTTAACAGCCGGCCGCACCGTGGAACCAAGGGAGATTGTCGGGTGATGTTACGGCACGGCGTTAGCGAGTTGCGCTCTGGGCGCCGCTACACTGTAGGAATCATCTTTCATGATGCTGCCTGAGAAGATGTTCGCGCTAAACCTGTTCAAAGAGTCGACCATTTGCTCTCAGCCGATTCTGTTGAAAAAGTCGGAATTTAAGGCTGGAAGAAGTCTACGTTGGCCCTCATTTCAGAACGCGTTCCCCACGTTGCGTGGTTTTTCGTTTCTGCGTTGATCGACGCAACTCGGCCGGTGGGTGGATTTGAAGGTTTTTGCTGATTCCAGGCGTACCTATCTCGTAGTTGGTGGCCCTTGAGAGGTCAGTTTCGCCAGTCTTCTTAGATTCTGTACCGCAGCCGCCAAGGTAAATTCGTCGTTCGCCCCAGTCATTCCTCGTAGTCGTAACCGATCCAGTTTCCGGATTCGTTTGAGGTGAGCGAACAACATTTCGACCTTCTTGCTTTCATGGCGAGAGCGTTGGTTTCTGCTGACACGGACATAACTTCAGCGCTACGAGCCATCAGAGAAGATTTTCCTGACTTTCATCTAGGGGTGATCCTGCCGCACCGTGAAGGGACTAAACGTACTGTTCCCGGCTCTTTGAAACAACATGCACACTGGATGCGGCATGTAGTAACAAACAGCGAGCTGGCTCAGCATTAATTCCCGGTCCGAATATCCACTCACAAAAAACCAATCGATAAACCTGGCTACTGGTGACTCAGCCCAGCCCGTCTGATGGCAGGGCTTGCGAAGTTCTGCAAGCAAAAGCGTTTTAGTCTTAGGCGCTGAGCAGCGAAACCATGCAAACCTCCACAAAATCGACCTTTCCTTTTGCCTGAAAATGTTGATGAAGGCTTCTGGCACGCAAGTCGTGACATCAAGCTTCGGTGACATTTACAGCGAACATGGGGTTTCAGATGGAACAAAAAGGGCGGTTTAAAAGCGATATGCAGTGGCTGGTCGAACAAGCTGCGAAAGCGGCGTTACGTGAAGTGGTACGGGCTCTTATTCGTCAGTTCTGGCCGTGGTGATGAAGCGTGCTGACGGTGCCTAAGCAGGTTCAACATTTTCGACATATTTGGACGATGCGCTGACCAGGGAACTACCCACCCGCAGCGCCTCTCAACCTCAGAATCTGAGGCTTCTGTCATGACTGATGCACTTGCTGAGTACAACAAGAAACGGGACTTCGACGCCACGCCGGAACCGTCAGGAAGGTCCAGGAAGCGACCGCGTAAAACCCGGAAGGCTGATCACGCTCTGCAATTCTGTGTCCAGAAGCATGACGCCACTCGGTTGCACTACGATTTTCGCCTGGAGATCGAGGGGACGTTGAAAAGCTGGGCGGTGCCAAAAGGCCCCAGCCTCGATCCGCAGGTGAAGCGGCTGGCAATGCACGTCGAAGATCACCCTTTGGACTACGCCACTTTCGAAGGGCATATCCCCGAAGGGCACTACGGTGCCGGTGATGTCATCGTGTGGGACCGAGGCGTATGGACCTGCATCGGTGATCCCGTGGAGTCCTACAACAAGGGCAAGATCAAATTCGAGCTGAAAGGCGAAAAGCTGGCCGGGATCTGGAACCTGGTTCGCACGCATCAGGAAGGCAAACAGAAGCCTTGGTTTCTGATCAAGCACCAGGACGCCGACGCTCGGCCCGAAGCCGAATTTGATGTGGTAACAGAACAACCGGATTCTGTGCTGAGCGATCGCACGATCATCCCCAAAAAGCGCGGCGGTAAAGCCGCAGATCCACAACCAGTAGATCAGGTGCCAAAGCCACGCAAACGCAGCAAGTCCGGAACACTCACCGGCGCACAAGCAGCTCCCCTCCCCGACCTGGTCAAACCGCAGCTGGCCACCCTCGTTGAAACGGCCCCTTCGGGTGATTGGCGTTACGAGATCAAGTTCGACGGCTATCGGATGATGGCCAGAATCGATAATGGTGAGGTGAAGCTTTTCACGCGAAACGGCCATGACTGGACCGCCAAATTGCCGCGCCAGGCTGAAGCGCTGGCCAGCCTGGCGCTCGAATCTGCCTGGCTGGACGGTGAGGTCATTGCCGCAGATGAAAACGGCGTACCGAGCTTTCAGATGCTGCAGAACGCCTTTGAGACCGAGAAAAGCGGTGCGATTGTCTACTATCTGTTCGATATACCTTATCTGAACGGTGTGGATCTGCGAGAAGTACCGATCGAGCAACGACGGTCGGCCTTGGCCAAGGTGGTTGAGCGCAGCGAGGACGACATCATCCGGTTCTCGGAGGATTTTGGTGAAGATGCCAGCGACCTCCTGACGTCGGCCTGCCAGATGAACATGGAAGGCCTGATCGGCAAGCGCTTGGGCAGCACCTACGTCTCGCGCCGGTCAGACGACTGGATCAAACTCAAATGCAAACACCGACAGGAGTTTGTCGTGGTTGGCTACAGCGAGCCCAAAGGCTCCAGAACCTCGTTCGGCGCGCTTCTTCTGGGCCTTCACGACAAGGACAGCGGTGAGCTTCGCTATGCCGGTAAGGTCGGTACCGGATTCAATGAAACCACCTTGCGCACGATACTCGCCCAGCTCAAACCGCTTGAAACGGACAAACCGGCAGTGGTTAACCCGCCGAAGGGCGCGGATGCCAAAGGCGTGCATTGGCTCCGACCCGTCCTGCTGGCCGAGGTGGCTTACGCGGAAATCACCAAGGATGGTTCGGTTCGCCATTCGGTCTTCCACGGTTTGCGCAATGACAAGCCGGCTCAGGAAATCACCGAAGAAACTCCTAAGCCGGTCGCGGATGTGACAGCGCCTAAGCCGAAGAAGCAGACCGAGAAGAAGCGCGCCCTGCCCTCCTCCGGCAAGATCCGCGTCACTCATCCTGATCGCGTCATTGATGCCGTCAGTGGTTCTACGAAAATGCAGCTGGCTGAATACTACGTCAGCATCGCTGAGTGGATTTTGCCGACCTTGCAGGACAGACCGGTAGCCCTGGTGCGTGCTCCGGAAGGCATTGCAGGGGAGCTGTTCTTTCAGAAGAACGTAGAGCGCATGACCATTCCCGGTATCGAAACCGTCGAAGGCGAATCGGTGATGCTCATCAACAACGCCGAGGCCCTGGTGGGGGCCGTCCAGATGAGTACCATCGAATTTCATTCCTGGAATGCCAAGGCGCCCGACCTCGACCGCCCTGACCGGTTTGTCCTGGACCTCGATCCAGATCCGGTCCTGCCGTGGAAAAGCATGGTCGAGGCCACGACCCTTACCCTGACGATCCTGGATGAATTGGGATTGAAGTCATTCATCAAAACCAGCGGCGGCAAGGGTATTCACGTTGTGGTCCCTCTTGCGCCAAAGGATGACTGGGAAACGGTGAAAGCCTTCAGTCACGCGATCGTCAAGTACATGGCCAAGCTCATACCCGACCGTTTCTCAGCCGTTTCAGGCCCAAAGAACCGGGTGGGCAAGATATTTATCGACTACCTGCGAAACGGCAAAGGCGCGACGACCATCAATGCGTATGCAGTTCGCACTCGTGAAGGGTTGCCAGTGTCCGTGCCGATCTTCAAAGAAGAGATACATGAGATCAAAGTCGCCAATGTCTGGAATATCCATAACCTGCATGAGCGCTTGGGCCAACTGGGTGACGATCCGTGGCAGGGCTTCGCTAAAACAAAACAAACGATCACCGCAGAGATGCGTCGAAGGATAGGACTCAAGAAATAGGAGGCTTTATGGAAAATTATCACATCACCAAATCCGACAATGGCTGGGATTTGAAGAAGGAAGGTGCCACCAGGGCCTCGAAAAGCGGGTCCACCAAAGCCGAAATCATTGAGCTGGCCGCCGCGTTTCTGCAGGGCAAAACAGCCTCATTGAAAATCCACAAGGAAGACGGGACCATCCAGGAAGAACGAACCTATCCGCGCAGCGCTGATCCCGTGAAATCCAGAGGCTGAAGGCCGTCATCCTTGAACCGGCAACCGTGTTTACGGGTATTGGTATAAAAAAGGCCCCCGACCATACAAGTTCAGGGGCCTATCCACGGATCACCTGTTATGCGCAGCTGTGGTTTTTTCCTTCCTGGATAGTAGCAAATGGCCCATGAAAACTTGTGGGATTCAATATCGATAAAGTGTTGATCGCTTCGTCCGCGTAGCGGAAAAACCAGCCCATGACTCAAAATGGGCATTAACATGTTTCAGATCTTCCGACGCAAACCCCCCAACCCATTCCACGAGATCCGGCTACAAGGATCTTTCACTGCACCTGTAACTGCTGAACAGTTGATGGACACTCCCCGCCGTCGGAGCCTCCTCGAAAACATCTGGCAGCGAACTTCGTTATCGCGTAAGCAATTCGGAACGCTATACCTGGCCCCCCTTGAGCGCTACGCAGCTCTGGTCCAGCATCTCCCGGCATCCGAAAATCATCATCATGCCTACCCGGGGGGAATGCTTGATCATGGCCTGGAAATTGTTGCCTACGCGCTGAAGATCAGACAGACCTATCTCCTTCCTATCGGCGCTCCGCCCGAATCGCAAGCAGCACAGGCTGAGGCCTGGTCGGCGGCAGCGGCTTACGGAGCCCTTATCCACGACATTGGCAAAATCGCTGTGGATCTGGCAGTCGAGCTGGAAGACGGCAAAATCTGGCATCCCTGGTACGGCCCTATATCTCAGCCATACCGTTTCAAATACGTGAAAGGCAGAAACTACAACCTCCACAGTGCAGCAGCCTCGCTTGTTCTTTCACAAGTAATGCCGCCTGAGGCACTGGATTGGCTCAGCGGTTTCCCGGAGCTCTGGTCTCAATTGTTATTCACGTTTGCCGGCCAATATGAACACGCGGACATACTCGGAGAAATTGTTTCGCAGGCTGACCAAGCATCTGTTGCGCAGGAACTGGGAGGAAATCCGGACCGTGCAATGGCAGCACCCAAGCAGTCTCTACAGCGTCAACTGGTCGACGCGTTGCGAACTCTGGTGAAAGAGAAATTCAAACTCAACCAGCCCGATGGACCATCAGATGGTTGGCTCACACAGGACTCTCTATGGCTGGTTAGCAAAACTGCAGTCGATCAGCTTAGAGCTGCCTTGCTCTCGCAAGGCATCGAGCACATCCCAAACTCTAACGCACCGATGTTTAACATGATGCAAGACCAAGCAATCATCCAAACCAACGCTCAGGACAAAGCCGTTTGGAAGGTTGCAATCGACACTGGCCGAGGATGGAAAAACAGTTTCACGGTGTTGAAGATCTCACCAGCTCTCATCTGGCCCCAAGCATCAGACCGTCCAACGAGCTACACAGGATCGGTGACGGTGGAACAGGGAGATCCGCAGCAATCGGATCCAGAATCAGATATCGCGGCAGAAGGGAACCCCAGAAACATTGATAGCCATCATGATGGCTATTTAATATCAAAAGATAACAGCGTCCTTCAAACTCCCCAGCCTTCACGGCTCGAGAGCGACTCTGACCACATGGATGATCTGCTGTCTCTTTTTGATGATGCGCCGACCGTGTCTGCAGCTGAGAACGTCGTGGTGAGACCTGCCGTTATCACCCAAGCGCATCAGAATCCAGACCCGCCATCAGAGGCATCAAACACTACACCAACCGGACCAAACACCCAAGCAGTCAGCACTGATGATTACGGTGGGCAATTTTTGAATTGGCTAAAACACGGCGTGATCTCGCACAAAATCATCATCAACGATGCTAAAGCTCGCGTACACACAGTGTCCGGGACAGCGTTCCTTGTAAGCCCCGATATTTTCAAACGCTACGCGTTAGAGCACCCAGAGATCGCTGGAGCTGCTCGCGAGCGTGCAATCGAACCGTGGCAATTGGTTCAGCGCTCATTCGAGAAGAAGAAAAGACATCGCAAAACTCCAGATCAACTCAACATCTGGACATGCGAGGTGAAGGGGCCTCGGAAATCACGCGAATTACGGGGGTATTTGCTTTCCGATCCCAAAGATGTGTTTCAAGAAGTCCCATATGACAACGCCATATTAGTCTTAAAGGGTGTTTCAGATAGCGTTGCGAGTGAGGTAACTCCAGAATGCTAACCTTACAAAAAGTGACAGATGAGTACGTCGACACTCATGTTCTTCGCACATCGAGCATCAAAACCTATAATGCCGCAGCTCGCGCATGCATTCGTCATTTTGGCGATTGCAAAGCAGACGAAATTACTCACAGATCAGTCCTCGCATGGCGCAAGAAGCAATTAGATTCAGGCCTAGCCAAACGCAGCTGGAACACCTATTCCACTCATTTGAGAACGGTTTACAAATACGCGATTGAACAGCAGCTGCTGGACATCAGTATCAATCCATTCAAGAAAACCTCTGTCATTCCCCCACGCCGCCCCAAAAAAACGGTCGTTGGAGACGCAATCGCTCAGGCCAGAAGCTGGCTAGAATTTTTGAAAGATGAGGAAGACCAGATTCAAAAAAGAGCGAAAATCACGCCAGCTTGGTTCTGGCTCGTTGTTTTTGAAACGTTTTACTACACAGGCATTCGGCTTAACGCCTTGATCTGTGTGACCCTTGGCGACGTCGATCTTAAAAGTCGCTTGATCAGAGTTAAGGCTGAAACAGAGAAAACGCATCGCGAGTTCATGATCCCAATCCCCGACGGCTTACTCCCACATCTCCACGTGCTCGTCCAAAACGCCAAAGCTCGTAGCTTTTCTCATGCAGACCAGTTGTTCAACGTTAATCGCTTCTCCTCGCATTATCGGAAGATGCTGATGGACGTTGATCAAGTGGAGGCAATGTACAAGAAGCTCATCAACAAAACTGGCGTACGCATGACACCGCACCGTTTCCGCCACACGATTGCTTCAGATCTGATGAAGCAGCCGGATAGGAACATTCATGTAACAAAAACCCTGCTAAACCATACAAACATCGCCACCACCATGGAATATATAGAGCCGGATTACGATGTGATGCGGGCCGTGCTCAACGATCGGACCCCCATTAGGGGCCTGGCTGAATTTATGGAGAAACGCGAGGGTTACCGGCAAAACCTAAACGGCCGATCATTAGGCAATTCGCAATACAGCGTAGGAGTCTCTCCGACGCGGCTCCTCAAGATCGACAGGAGCCCTTCCCTCGCGCCTCCTAAGCTTGTTGAAAAAAGTGCGATAACAACCCACGGCGCTCTTGCGCTTCCGAACGCCGCCAAACAGGTCAGATCTGATACGACACCTATCGCTACAAGGAGCTCAAATGCCGAGAGCCAGGTATTAGACGAGCCACTCTCGGCGGATGAGATAGCTTTCGTGGGGAAATTTCTGGATTGGCTTCGTCATCGCGGAGTCGATTCCGGAGCTCAACTTCTACTCGACACGCGCAGCTCGCTATCAGAGCAGCTCAGATCGTCTAAAGGCAGTTTTGAGGGTATCGCGTGGGTCAACCGCCCTACCTAACAGTGCTGATAGCTGTAAAGATAATGACCTTTCGTCGGCGACGACAATCCCACAGACAGAAAAAAGCCAGGTATGAAGGCTTAAGCCTCGATCCTGGCACATTCCAATTTGACATCATTGGATCCCGCAGCTATGTTTCGCCGCAGACGGCTGCTTGTCTGAACGCTGATCCCATTCAGAAAAGAAGCTTCGGTTAAGACTTGCTACGATCCACTAGCCTTAACGCTCTGTTGCATACCACGGTACAAAATGGTCGGGGTAAGGGGATTCGAACTCCTGACATCCTGCTCCCAAAGCAGGCGCGCTACCGGACTGCGCTATACCCCGGTTAAAGCGTGTTACAGGCAGCTCTGAGAAGCTCTCTGCCTTCGACCTGATACGTGTTGCATCAGATCTTTAAGATTTGGTCTCAGGCTGCAACCTGAAACCAAAAATGGTGGGTCGTGTGGGATTCGAACCTACGACCAATTGGTTAAAAGCCAACTGCTCTACCAACTGAGCTAACGACCCAAAAAAATGGTCGGGGTAAGGGGATTCGAACTCCTGACATCCTGCTCCCAAAGCAGGCGCGCTACCGGACTGCGCTATACCCCGACGGTACTACCTCTGGAAATTGGCTCCGTGACCAGGACTCGAACCTGGGACCCAATGATTAACAGTCATTTGCTCTACCGACTGAGCTATCACGGAATTTCAATTTCAGATGCAGCGTTTGACGCGCTTCGACACAACAAATTCAGTACTTCTTTGCGAAACGAATCTCGCATCTACAACCCTGAATCTACTGCATTTTCCGCCTCTTCGACCTGTCTGCATCGCTGCGTTCACGTCTCTGAGGCGCGCTATTCTACATTCCCAGAAACAGGTGTCAACCCTCTAAATTGCTTTTAAGACAATGATTTGCGACTTTTTTTCGAGAACGCCTTCGAGGGCCGAAAATCGCGGGATCGAGCCTGTTTCCGGGCGCGCATGAAAAAGGGCGCACCTCTCGGCGCGCCCTCCATCCCCTTCTATATAGAAGCAAGCGATCAGACGAATGCGATTTCGTCGTTCTCCACCGTGCCCTTGATGCTGGTGCCTGGCATGAAACCTCCGGACAGGATCAGCTGAGCCAGCGGATTTTCGATCCAGCGCTGAATCGCACGCTTCAGTGGCCGTGCGCCATACACCGGGTCGTAACCCACCGCGATCAGCTTCTCCAGCGCTTCCGGCGTCAACTCCAGGCTCAGGTCACGCTCTGCCAGACGCTGACGCAGACGGCCAAGCTGAATATCGGTGATGCCGGCAATCTGGTCATGGCCCAACGGCTCGAAAATCACCACCTCGTCGACCCGGTTGATGAATTCCGGACGGAAGTGCGTGCTGATGGCGTCCATCACCGCAGCCCGCTGCGCTTCACGATCGCCCACTAACTCCTGAATGCGCGCCGAGCCCAGGTTGGAGGTCATGACGATCACCGTGTTGCGGAAATCGACAGTGCGACCGTGGCTGTCGGTCAGACGCCCGTCCTCCAGCACTTGCAGCAGGATATTGAAGACATCCGGATGGGCCTTCTCGACCTCGTCCAGCAGAATCACCGAATACGGCTTGCGACGCACGGCCTCGGTCAGATAACCGCCCTCCTCATAACCGACATAGCCCGGTGGCGCACCAATGAGGCGAGCCACGGAATGTTTCTCCATGAACTCGGACATGTCGATGCGGACCATTGCCTCTTCGGTGTCGAACAGGAATTCGGCCAAGGCCTTGCACAGCTCGGTTTTACCCACCCCGGTAGGGCCGAGGAACATGAACGAGCCGCTTGGGCGATTCGGGTCAGACAACCCGGCGCGGGAACGCCGCACGGCATTGGCCACGGCCACCACCGCTTCGTTCTGCCCGATCACGCGCTGGTGCAGCAGGCTTTCCATTTTCAGCAGCTTGTCGCGCTCGCCTTCGAGCATTTTCGACACGGGTATCCCGGTCCACTTCGACACGACCTCGGCGATTTCTTCCTCGGTCACTTTGCTGCGCAGCAGCTGGTTTTCCGGCTTGCCGTGCTGATCAACCATTTGCAGGCTGCGTTCCAGATCGGGAATCACGCCGTACTGCAATTCAGCCATACGGTTGAGATCGCCACGACGACGCGCGGCTTCCAGTTCCTGACGCGACTGCTCGATCTTCTGCTGAATCTGCGCAGAACCGGTGACCTCGGCTTTTTCGGAGGTCCAGATTTCTTCGAGATCAGCGTACTCGCGCTCCAGTCGGACGATCTCTTCCTGAAGTTTTTCCAGACGCTTGATCGCGGCGTCATCGTCTTCCTTCTTCAGTGCCTGAGACTCAACCTTCAGCTGAATCAGGCGGCGCTCAAGACGATCCAGCACCTCAGGCTTGGAGTCGATTTCCATGCGAATGCGGCTGGCGGCTTCGTCGATCAGGTCAATGGCCTTGTCGGGCAACTGACGATCCGTGATGTAACGGTGACTGAGCTTGGCCGCCGCGATTATCGCGCCGTCGGTGATCGCCACCTTATGGTGAACCTCATAGCGCTCTTTCAGGCCGCGCAGGATCGCGATGGTGTCTTCTTCGCTCGGCTCATCCACCAACACTTTCTGGAAGCGCCGTTCGAGGGCCGCATCCTTCTCTATATATTGGCGGTATTCGTTGAGGGTCGTCGCGCCCACGCAGTGCAACTCGCCTCGCGCCAACGCTGGCTTGAGCATGTTGCCGGCGTCCATCGAGCCCTCGGCCTTGCCCGCACCGACCATGGTGTGCAGCTCGTCGATGAACAGAATGATCTGGCCTTCCTGCTTGGACAGCTCGTTCAGTACGGCTTTCAGGCGCTCTTCGAACTCGCCGCGAAATTTGGCACCGGCAATCAGCGCGCCCATGTCGAGCGACAGCAAACGCTTGCCACGCAGGCCATCCGGCACCTCGCCGTTGATGATGCGTTGAGCGAGACCTTCGGCAATCGCGGTTTTACCCACACCTGGCTCGCCGATCAGCACCGGGTTGTTCTTGGTGCGGCGTTGCAGGACCTGAATGGTCCGGCGAATTTCGTCGTCACGACCAATGACAGGATCGAGCTTGCCTTCTTCGGCGCGCTTGGTCAGATCGACGGTGAATTTGTCCAGCGCCTGACGCGACTCTTCGGCATTCGGGTCGTTGACCGCATCACCGCCGCGCAGGTTGCTGATGGCGTTTTCCAACGCTTTTTTGCTCACGCCCTGGCCAAGCAGCAACTTGCCGAGCTTGCTGTTTTCGTCCATTGCGGCGAGCAGCACCAGTTCGCTGGAAATGAACTGATCACCTTTCTGTTGGGCCAGACGGTCCGCTTGGTTGAGCAGACGCGCCAAATCCTGCGACATGTTCACGTCGCCCGTCGGGTTTTGAATTTTCGGCAGTTGGTCAAGTTCTTTGCTCAACGCCTTGCGCAGGCTGTTGATGTCGAAGCCGACTTGCAGCAGCAGGGGTTTGATCGAACCACCCTGCTGTTCGAGCAGCGCTTGCATCAAGTGCGCGGGCTCGATGGCGGGATGGTCCATGCCCACCGCCAACGATTGGGAATCGGATAAAGCGAGCTGAAGTTTGCTGGTTAAACGGTCAATACGCATTGGTCACCTTCCTAATGGGCAGGCCGGAGCAATGAACACACCTTAATAAAGAAAACCTGCCAGATAGCCCTTAGATGTGGCCGATTTAACAGGATTCAAGCGGCGGGCGCTTGACACAGGACAACATTAGCTGGCGAGAAGCGTTTAGGAGAGGAAATCGGGGATGGTCGGACTGAAATACAAAGCCTGTGGGAGCGAATTTATTCGCGAAGGTCGTTCAGGCAACGGAGATGCGTAGGCGATACAACCCTATCGCGAATAAATGCGCTCCCACAGAATGAATCAGAGTTGAGTCAGGCAGACGGCGGAGATTCGATCCACACCAACGACGCAAACCGACCTGTGCGTGCGCCGCGACGATAGGAAAAGAAACGCTCGTCGTTGTAGGTCGACAACCCGCCGCCATACACCGCCGTCACACCATGGGCCGCCAAACGCAGGCGCGCCAGTTGGTAAATATCGGCCATGAATTTGCCGTCGTTGACGCTCGGCACGAAGGCTTCGGCCGTTTCGGGGTGCGACGCCATAAAGGCTTCGCGCACTTCCGGGCCGACTTCGAACGCTTGAGGACCGATGGCCGGCCCCAGCCAGACAAGGATGTCAGCAGGCGCATCGGCGAAACTGTCGACCGCCGCTTCCAGCACACCCGCCGCCAAACCGCGCCAACCCGCATGGGCGGCAGCGACTTGAGTGCCCTGTCGATTACAAAAAAGCGCAGGCAGACAGTCAGCCGTCATGATCGTGCAGGCGGTACCTGGCGTCTTGCTCCAGCTGGCATCCGCTTGCATCACATGAGCAGCCGATGCCTCGACCACGTTGATGCCATGCACTTGCTTGAGCCATGCGGGCTGGATGTTCAAAGCGGTCGTGAGTGTCGAACGATTCTGCGCAACGGCATCAGGATCGTCATCGACATGATCGCCAAGGTTGAAACTGTCGAACGGCGCCACGCTGACGCCGCCCGAACGAGTAGTGACGCACGCTTTGATGCCCACCGGCGCAGGCCAGTCGGGAATCAGCCAGTCCGCCACGAACTCACTCATCCGATGAACGCCTCACGATCCTGCTTCAACAGCGACAGCAGCCAGTTGAAGTCCTCTGGCAGTGGCGACTCCCAGCCCATGCGCTGACCGGTCGTCGGATGATCCAGCTCCAGGAAGCGCGCGTGCAGGGCCTGACGCGGGAAATGCTTCAACGATTCAACCATGGTCTGGCTGGCCGCTGGCGGAATCCGGAAGCGACCGCCGTAGGCCGGATCGCCCACCAACGGGAAGTTGATGTGCGCCATGTGCACGCGAATCTGGTGAGTACGACCGGTTTCCAGCTTGACCCGCACGTGGGTGTGGGACCGGAAACGCTCCAGCACGCGGTAATGACTGACCGCAGGCTTACCGCCTTCCATCACGGCCATGCGCTGACGCTGCTGGCCATGGCGGCCGATCGGGGCGTTGATCTTGCCGCCAGCGGTGACCACGCCGATCACGATGCACTCGTAGATCCGGCTGACCGAGCGTTTCTGCAACTGGGTGACCAGTTGGGTCTGTGCCTGAATGGTCTTGGCCACCACCATCAAACCGGTGGTGTCCTTGTCCAGACGGTGCACGATGCCCGCACGCGGGACATTGATGATGTCCGGCACATGATGCAGCAGCGCGTTGAGCAGGGTGCCGTCGGCATGGCCTGCCGCCGGGTGCACGACCAGCCCGGCCGGTTTGTTGATCACCAGAATCTGGTCGTCTTCATAGACGATATCCAGTTCGATGTCCTGGGCCACCCATTCACCTTGGGCCTCTTGCTCGGCCTTGAGGACCAGTTCGGCGCCGCCATGCACGATGTCACGCGGGCGCAGTACGCCTCCGTCCACAGTCAGGCGGCCGTCTTTGATCCAGGCGGAAAGGCGCGAGCGCGAATGCTCGGCGAAGAGTTGGGCGGCGACTTGGTCGAGGCGTTGACCGCCCAATTCGGACGGCACCTCTGCGCGAAGTTCAATGATCTCAGACATGCTCAAACTAGGAGGTGGCACTGGCCTTTGGTTTCGGCTGTGCGCTTGTGGTTAAATACGGCGTCTTTTGTCCCGGGGGTTCCACGGGGCGCCCATCATAACAGGACGGTCCTGCGCAAGACAGCAGGCCGTTATAGGGACGCAAGCCGCCATGCAAGTGAAACACCTGCTGCTGATAGCCATCCTCGGACTTACCGCTGCCTGTTCTTCGAAGAAAGAAGTCATCGACGAAAACCTCAGCGAAGTCGAGCTGTACCAGCAGGCGCAGGCCGATCTGGACAACAACAGCTACAACAGCGCGAGCGAAAAACTCAAGGCGCTGGAATCCCGCTACCCGTTTGGTCGTTATGCCGACCAGGCCCAGCTGGAACTGATCTACGCCAACTATAAGAATGGTGAGCCCGAGGCTGCGAAATCCGCCGCCGAGCGCTTCATCCGTCTGCACCCGCAGCACCCGAACGTCGACTACGCCTACTACCTGAAAGGCCTGACCTCGTTCGACCAGGACGTGGGCATCATTGCGCGCTTCCTGCCGCTGGACCAGACCAAGCGCGACCCTGGCGCCGCTCGCGACTCTTACAACGAGTTCGCCCAGCTGACCAGCCGCTACCCGAACAGCCGCTACGCGCCCGACGCCAAGCAGCGCATGATTTATCTGCGCAACCTGCTGGCCGCCTATGAAATCCACGTGGCCGACTACTACCTGACCCGTCAGGCGTATGTCGCCGCGGTGAACCGTGGCCGCTACGTGGTGGAAAACTTCCAGGAAACCCCATCGGTCGGTGACGGCCTGGCAGTGATGGTCGAAGGCTACCAGCGCCTGCACCTGGACGACCTGGCCGACACCAGCCTGCAAGTCCTGAAAGCCAACTACCCCGATCACCCGCAACTGGCGGATGGCAACTTCTCCGCGCGGACCCCCGATCCGGACAACCGTTCGTGGCTGTCGAAAGCAACGCTGGGCCTGATCGAAAGCCGTCCGCCGCTGCCGCCGGGAGAAACCCGCGCCAACCAGGACGTGATCAAGCAGTACCAGGACGCGAAGGACGCCATTCCGCCAGAGCTGTTGCCTGAGAACCAGAGCGAAGAGAAGAAAAACACTGACGATGACGGCACCCCGAAAAGCCGCTCGATCTTCAGCTACATGACCTTTGGCTTGTTCGACTGATTCAGTTGCAGCGTTTGCGTCACACAAAGAGAGGTCCTACGGGACCTCTTTTTCATTTCCGACACACTGGAACGGCGTTGCTCACTGTGCGCCCGGCAGCGCCTTGGCTACACTGCGACATCTTCACTGACTAAGCTGGTAAACATGATTCGCTTGATTATGTGGGTCGCCCTGATCATGGCGGCGATCTGGTTCTTCAAACGCTTGACCAAAGGTCCGGCCCCTCGTCCGAAACCCGCCGCGCCTGAAATCGACGCGGCGCCGATGGTGCGTTGCGCGCAATGTGGCGTTCACGTTCCTCGTGATCGCGCGTTGAGCCAAGGTCAGCAATGGTATTGCACCGAAGCGCATCGGCTTCAGGGCCCTGCCGCCCGTGACCGCTGAAACCCTGTCGCTGGCCACCCCTCAGGCCCAGCGCATCCTGCGGTTGTATCACCTCTATCGCCTGAGCATTGGCATCCTGCTGGTGCTGCTGATTTCCAGCAGCCTGGACGCCGAACTGCTGGAGCTGGCGGATATCGAGCTGTTTCGCACCGGCTGCTGGCTGTATCTGGTGTTCAACATCCTGGTGGTCGTGCTGCTTGAACGACCGACCCGTCAAGGGCAACTGTTCACACTGGCCACGACCGACGCGATCATGCTCTGCGCGCTGTTCTACGCGGGCGGTGGCGCGCCGAGTGGAATTGGCAACCTGATCGTCGCTTCGGTCGCGATCAGTAATGTCTTGCTGCGCAAGCGCACAGGCCTGCTGATCGCCGCCATTTCCGCGATTGGCATCATTTACCTGACCTTCTACATCAGCTATCACAAGCCTGCGGCGGCCAATCACTTCGTTCAGGCCGGCTCCCTGGGTGCGCTGTGTTTCGCGGCAGCCCTATTGGTGCAAACCCTGGCCAGACGCTTGCAGGTGAGTGAAGACATCGCCGAACAACGTGCCGCCGATGTCGACAACCTTGAAGAGCTCAACGCGCTGATCCTTGAACGCATGCGCACGGGCATTCTGGTGCTGGATGCCGATCACAAGGTGCTGCTGGCCAATCACAGCGCACTCACGTTGTTGGGTCACGAGCGCCTGCTGGGGGAGGCTATCGATCTGTACTCGCCCCAACTGGTGGAACGGCTGCGGCAATGGCAGATCAACTCGTCGATGATCCCGCGCAGCATGACCACGTCGGCCATCGGCCCCGTATTGCGCCCCGGCTTCATCGCCCTGACTCGCGGCCACCAGCGGCACACCCTGGTGTTTCTCGACGACCTTTCGCAAATCTCCCAGCAGGCCCAGCAACTCAAGCTCGCCGCCTTGGGTCGGCTGACGGCTGGCATTGCCCATGAAATTCGCAACCCCCTGGGCGCGATCAGCCACGCCGCCCAGTTGCTGCATGAATCCGAGGAACTGGCGGCGCCGGACCGGCGTCTCAGTCAGATCATTCAAGATCAATCGCGACGGATGAATCTGGTGATCGAGAACGTCTTGCAGCTCTCCCGCCGACGTCAGACCGAACCGCACCTGCTCGACCTCCGGCAGTGGCTCGAACACTTCGTCGCCGACTTCCGCAGTCGACTGCCGACCGATCAGTCCCTGCATGTAGAGATCGGCTTCGGCACCCTCACTACCCGCATGGACGCCGAACAACTCCAGCAGGTCATGACCAACCTTGTGCAGAACGGCCTGCGCTACAGCGGCCAATTGCATGAACGGGCGCAGGTCTGGCTGAGGCTGTTTCATGATGCCCACAGCGACCTGCCAAGCCTTGAAGTGCTGGACGACGGCCCCGGCGTCGCGGCCGAGCACCTGTCGAAAATCTTCGAGCCGTTTTTCACCACGGAAAGCAAAGGCACGGGGCTGGGGCTGTACCTTTCGCGAGAATTGTGCGAAAGCAATCAGGCGAACCTGGATTACACACCACGGGAAGGTGGCGGCAGTTGTATGCGGGTCACCTTCGCCCATCCGTTCAAATTGAGTTGAACATGAGCCAACGGCAAAAAATCCTGATCGTCGATGACGAGCCCGACATTCGTGAACTGCTGGAAATCACGCTGGGCCGGATGAAACTGGACACCCGCAGCGCGCGGAACGTCAAGGAAGCACAAGACTGGTTGGCCCGCGAGCCCTTCGACCTGTGCCTGACCGACATGCGCCTGCCCGACGGCAACGGCCTGGAACTCGTGCAACACATTCAGAAACGTCACGCGCAGGTTCCCGTGGCGATGATCACCGCTTTCGGCAGTCTCGACACCGCGATTCATGCCCTCAAGGCCGGTGCCTTCGACTTCCTCACCAAACCCGTGGATTTGGGACGACTGCGCGAACTGGTGGGCAGCGCGTTGCGTCTGCACAAATCGCCGCTCAATGAAAACAGCATCGACAACCGACTGCTTGGCACTTCCCCGCCGATGCAGGCGCTGCGCAAACAGATCGGCAAGCTGGCACGCAGTCAGGCGCCGATTTACATCAGCGGCGAATCCGGCAGCGGTAAAGAACTGGTGGCGCGCCTGATCCACGAACAAGGCCCGCGCATCGACAAACCGTTCGTGCCGGTCAACTGCGGCGCGATTCCAAGCGAATTGATGGAAAGCGAATTCTTCGGCCATCGCAAAGGCAGCTTCACCGGCGCCCACGAAGACAAGCCAGGACTGTTTCAGGTGGCCAACGGCGGTACCTTGTTTCTGGACGAAGTGGCTGACTTGCCACTGGCCATGCAGGTCAAGCTGCTGCGCGCGATCCAGGAAAAATCCATACGCCCGGTCGGGGGCCAGCAGGAACAAGTGGTGGATGTTCGCGTCCTGTGCGCCACCCACAAAGACCTCGGCGTCGAAGTGGCGGCCCAGCGTTTCCGTCAGGACCTCTACTACCGCCTCAACGTCATCGAACTGCGCGTCCCCCCACTGCGCGAACGCCGCGAAGACATTGAAGACATTGCCAACAACGTCTTGCGCCGCCTTGCCGAGAATGCCGACCAGCCCCCTGCCCGCCTGACGCCTCAGGCGTTGACCGCGCTGAGGAGCTACCGCTTTCCCGGCAACGTCCGCGAACTTGAAAACATGCTCGAACGGGCATACACCCTTTGCGAAAACGACCAGATCAACGCCGACGACCTGCGCCTCGCCGAGCCGGTCAGCACTTCGGAACAAGACGGCCCGAGCCTCGCCGACATCGACAATCTGGAAGACTACCTGGAAAGCATCGAACGCAAGCTCATCCTTCAAGCGCTGGAAGAGACGCGCTGGAACAGAACGGCAGCGGCCCAGCGGTTGAACCTGACGTTCAGGTCGATGCGGTATCGATTGAAGAAGCTGGGGTTGGAGTAACGCTGAGAAAGGTCCCGAATTGGGTCCGATCATTCCCAATGTGGGAATGATCGTTCTTGATGCAACAACTGTCGTGAAAAGATTAGCGGGACAGGCGCCCCTCAGGCGCATATGGCGCTGGATCAATGATCGGCGCATTGCCCGTCAGCAAGTCGGCCAGCAATTGACACGACGCAGGCGCCAGCACCAAGCCGTTGCGAAAATGCCCGCAGTTTAGCCACAGCCCTTCATGGTTCGGCACTCGCCCAATGAACGGGATGCCCTCCGGCGAACCCGGTCGCAGGCCCGCCCAATGCCCCACTACTTCAGCGTCGGCCAAGGCCGGGATCAACTCCACCGCCGAGGCTTTCAGACTTTCGAGCGCGGTGTTGGTCGGCGTCTTGTCGTAGCCCTCGTATTCCAGCGTGCTGCCGATCAGGATGTGCCCGTCGCGGCGGGGAATCGCGTAGCGGCCTTTGGCGAGGATCATGCTCGGCAGAAAATCCGCGTCGCATTTGTACAAAATCATCTGGCCTTTCACAGGCTCAACAGGCAGCTCCAGACCGAGTTTGCCCAGTAGATCGCCGCTCCAGGCGCCTGCCGCCAAGACCACGCTATCACCCAGGATATCGCCTGCAGAGGTGCTCACGCCGATGATCCGGTCGGCATCGCGCACGAAATCGCTGACTTCGCATTGCTCCTGGATCGTCACGTTAGGCAGGGCATGCAAAGCGGCTTTGAGTGACTTCACCAGCCGAGGATTGCGCACGTTGGCGATGTCGGCCATGTGAATGGCGCGTGAGTATCCGCCGCCCATTACCGGCACCGCATCGTAGACCGCCGAGATGTCCACCGGGCGCAGAGGCCTATTCACGCGCTGCGCCCACTGAAGCGCTTGCGGCTCGTCGTCCAGGTCCAGCCAGTACAGGCCGGTCATGTGCACTTCCGGGTCGATGCCGGTGGCCGCCAAGAGGCGCTCGGCCAGACGTGGATAAAAATCCTGAGACCAATGCGCCAGCGCCGTCACTGCCGGACTGTAGCGCCACGGATAAAGCGGCGAAACGATGCCGCCACCCGCCCACGAAGACTCCTGCCCTACCCCTGCCCGCTCCAGCACCACGACGCTTTGCGCCTTGGCGGCGAGATTGAAGGCAGTCAACAGACCAATGACACCACCACCGACGATTACCACGTGTTGCCCGGACATGCAGAACCCGATCATCAAGAGAAAATAAACGCCGATTTCCGCCTGCCACGATGCAGACAAACCGACTCCACAAAGGCTCGAAAACACCACCGTGCCACTGGTCCGCCGAATATCTCCGACCATCCACTACATAGCGACTTCGAACCTGAGTAGTATCACCATATTTCAAACGAAAAATGGAATTTCCTCGATGGATTTCAGCTCTGGCATTACGCGCCCGAATTCGCGTCGCAGCTGGCAAGGTCCTTTTGGGGGCAAGAGCGGCGGGTTTACCTTGATCGAATTGATGGTGGTCGTTGTGATCATGGGGATTTTTGCGGCGATTGCGATGCCGAGTTTTTCGGGGATGCTTCATCGGATGAATGTCAGAGCAGCAGCGGATGAGTTTTACGACCTGCTGCAATACGCCAGGGGAGAAGCCGTTACCCGTAGCAAATCCGTAAACATCAGTGCGGCCAGCGGTACGACCAACATCATCGTGAAGTTGGGCCCAGGTACGGGAACGGGTACGGTGCTGAGACAGGTCGGTGCTGGCGGTCTGCAAACCGGTGTCACCATTAACTCGGGAACCAATAGCGTCGACTTTTCGCCCACCGGCACTGCATCGACAACTGCCTGCTTTCAAATTCTCTACCCGACCGATACGGCTGTCGCAGCGCAATACGTCACGCTGTTGAGCAGCGGGCGCGTGGCCCCGCCTGTCACGATAAAGCCGAGTGGCTGCTGATGAATTTTTCTCTCCCTCATCGAAGCGACGGTTTCAGCCTGATCGAAGTGCTCGTGAGCATGATCATTATCGCCGTGGGTGTCTTGGGCATGGTCGCGCTGCAAAGCAAGGCGATTCCCTATACGCAGGACTCAACGCAGCGCAACACCGCGATCATGCTGGCGGACGATCTGATAGACATCATCCGTGCTGCGGGCACCTGCACGACTGCCAATAACTGTGTGGTCCCTCCCGGCTCGAACTTTCCGGCAGTGCCTGCCAGCTGCAACCCGACGCCGACTGCCCTCTCCGGACAGATCGGTTGCTGGTCAGCTCAAGCGGGCCGTGCGTTGCCAGGCGGTGCCGCACTGCTCAATAGCGCGTTCTATATCTGCCAGAGCGTCGCGCCAGGAGATGTCACGTCCTCAGCCTGTGGCAGCAGCAGTGCCATAAACACTGAAATCGAAATTCAGCTCGCGTGGACGGTCAAGACGGCCGCGGAATGCATGGACCCTAACGTCACCGGCACTAACACGACGTGTACCTACCGCATCAGAACCAGGCTGCGTGCACCATGACTCACCTAGCGAACTACCCCGGACTCGAGCGAAAGCAACGTGGTCTTTCCCTGATCGAGTTGATGATCGCCATGCTCATCGGCTTGTTTCTGATGCTGGGTGTCACCCAGATTTTCATCAATAACCAAAAGACTTACCTGTTTCAACAAGGTCAGGCAGGCAACCAGGAAAATGGCCGGTTTTCGCTTGCGGTGCTGAGCCAAGAGCTGAACAAGGCGGGTTACCGGAGTAAGCCCACGACACTGTTTCCAGCCGGGACTGGCCAAAACTGCACGTTCCCGGAAGGCACCTCGGTAATCGCTGTATCTGCGACATCGCTGTGCATTCGTTATCAGGCCGCAAACAAGAGTGATGTGAATTGCCAAGGGGCGGCATTGGCAAGCGGCGATCAGGACACGATTCTCATCCCCTACCGCCAGTTAAATCCGATTGTCGTTGAGAAGATCTGGTTCGATTCGGCCACAAACTCCATCAGTTGCACGACCGGCACCACGACCCAACAACTGGTCACGGGCGTCACTGCGTTGAACTTCGAGTATGGCGTGGGTGCGTTGGCCAACAAGGAGGTCACCAGCTACAGCACGACCCCGACCGACACGATTGGCGCTGTCCGGTATTCAGTGTTAATGCAGAGCCCCGGCACTGCGTCACTACGGGACAGCACAACCGCGACCTCCAAGGCATTGAGTGAGTGGAACAGCCGATTCAACGCAAGCCTGCCTGAAAGCAATCAGATCTATCAGCTTGTTCAGGGCACGACCATGATCAGGAACCAGATGCAATGAGCCTCGTTGTGGGTACGCCCTTTCGCCCGATACGCCATCATCAGAGAGGCGCAACGCTGTTGGTTGCCATCATCATGTTGCTCATTATCACGCTGTTGGCGCTTTCCAGCATGCGCGGTGTGTCGCTGGAGTCTCGCATCACCGGCAACCTGAAGATGCAGAAAACGCTATTCAACGCGGCAGAGGGCGGGTTGCGTATTGGTGAAAACAGTATCAGCCGAAACAAGGCGCCTTCGCTCGACAGCCCCTGCAACGCGGCATCCTGCTTACGCTGGATGTTGTCGGATCTGACTGCAACGGCCGGCAAAGACACACCCTCACGCTTCACGACCGCCGATGGAAACAACGTCACCAGTGTGACGACGAACTACGACGTCAAGGTTCAGTGGTATGTCGTGGATTTGGGCAACCTGGTGGGCTCCAGCATGGGTAACTGCGCCGCGTCCGGATGCGGGCCGCATCACTACGAAGTCAATGCCTGTGCGTCGACAGTACTTTGCACCAGCGACGCAACCACTCCGCGCATCATCCTGCGCACTGTCATCGCGCGGTATTACCAATGAACCTGTCCAACACAGTCAAACTGGTCGCAACACTGGTAACGCTTTTCGGTCTTTCAATCCCATCGACTCAAGCTGCGGTCAGTCAGGTCCCCGCGCAGGTTCCCCTATTCGTCAACAACTCTGTACCACCACTGAACATGCTGGTCGTCGGGCGGGACCACAAACTGTTCTTCCCAGCCTATAACGATGCGTCAGATTTGGACGGCGACGGCACCATCGATATTCGTTACAAGCCGTCGATCGACTACCTCGGCTACTTTGACTCGTTCACCTGCTACAGCTACACCAACGGCTATTTCACCGCATCGTCGAACACCACCAAAGCCGCGCTGAAAACTTGCCCAGGGACGTGGAGCGGTGACTACCTCAACTACCTGACAACCTCCCGAGCCGACGCTCTGCGCAAAGTGCTTTACGGGGGTTATCGCAGTACCGACACCGCGACCCAAACCATCCTGGAGCGTGCTTACATCCCTACGGACGCCCACACTTGGGGCAAGGAATACAACAGCCCAACCGTCGATGGTTACAACCTGTCCGACTACACACCGATTGCCAACCCGTCAGGCGGCAACCGGACGCTGTTCGCCAACAACACTCAAGTTTCAGCCCCTCTGCTGCGAGTGCTTCCGAGCATTGCCAACGTGCGGATTTTCGGTTGGGTATCCCGCGAAACGACTCAAGGTGGCACCAGAGCTACAGACACAACCACCAACCCATTCACGGACGTCACCGTAGCGCCCACGGACTACAACGTCCGGGTAGAAGTCTGTAAAAAAGATCCGAATATTCCGCTCGAAAGCAACTGCAAGGTTTACCCCAACGGTAACGCTAAGCCCACTGGCATCCTTCACGACTACGGTGAAGGCAACCAGATGTACTTCGGCCTGATGACCGGCACTTACCAGAACAACCTTCAAGGCGGCGCGATTCGCAAGGCCATCAGCAGCTTCACCAACGAGGTGGATACTTCGACTGGGATCTTCGGCACAAAGAACGCGGATGGCACCTATACCAAGGGCGGCATCATCAGTTCCCTCGACAACCTCAGAATCTCTCGTGGCGCCTGTACCACTCAGGGCAACTCTATTACCAACGGCACCTGCCAGGACTGGGGTAACCCGCTTGCAGAAATGATGTTCGAAACACTCCGCTACTTCAGCGGCGTCAATGGCACGACCCAAGCTGCACCTACAACGGCCTACCTGTCTGGCTTGAGCGACACGGCGCTCGGGTTGTCCGGTCTTTCCAGCTGGTCCAATCCCTACTCCGCCAACCCAAACCCGGACGCCACGCCGCCAACATATCCAAGCTGTTCGAAGCCGTTTCAGACGCTGTTCAGTGACATCAGCCCGACCTACGACTCGGACCTGCCCGGCAGCGCCTACGACACCAGCAACGCGCCGGCCACCACGACCGCCTTGGCCAATTTCAGTGCCTCGGGCCTCGGACAGACTATTTGGGACAATGACGTTGGCGCGGGCAGCAAGAACATCAACATCGGTCAGACGCCGACCCTGAACGACCTAGCCCCCACCGCCAAAAGCGCGTCGAGCCTTGGCAACATTCGTGGGCTGCCGGAAGAACCCGCGAAACAGGGCACGTTCAACGCAGGCGCGGTAGCCTTCTTTGGCAATACCAACCCGATCAGCTCAGTGGGTAGCCAAAGGGTTCAAACCTTCTCCATCGCGTTGTCCTCAACGCTGCCGCGAATTCAGATGCCGGTTGGTACAGGCACGATCACCTTGCTCCCGTTCGGTAAGGTGGTGAATACCAACGGTGTCACCGAGCAGATCACCGGTTTCTATATTGACTCGCTTTACAACATGCCAGGGCAGCCCTCCAACGCGAACGTTAATGGAGGCCGGGCCCAGGCGGTCTTCCGCGTGGTATTCGACGACAGTGGTCAGGGCGGCGACTACGACATGGACGCTATCGTCCTCTACACCGTGTCGGTGATAGGGTCGGGCGCTACGGCCACCCTGGATGTTCGCCTTGAGACTGCATACTCACAGGCGGGTTATGAGTCGCACATGGGTTACACAATTTCCGGCACGACTCAGGATGGCATTTATCTCGAAGTGACGGGCGGCGGCAACGGCAACCAACACTATTCACTGGACACCCCCGGCACCCAATTGCCCGGTTCTTGCGCTACGGGTTGCACCACGACTGCTACTCTGCTGCCAGGCATGAAATCGGGCAGCACGGTGGTCAATGGCGCGACCTTCAAAACGCGCAACTTCACACCATCGTCCGCGCGCTCGGTCACCAACCTCATGGACCCTTTGTGGTACGCGGCCAAGTGGGGAGGATTTGGTAACTCCAACAATACGTCGACCAGCTTGCCAGTCTCCGGGCAGTGGGACTCCAACAAATCAGGAACGCCTGACAACTACTTCCTGGTCAGCAGCGCATCGACACTGAAAGCACAACTCCAGGCGGCGTTCAGCCAGATCGTGCAGAAGAACACATCGGTGGCACCGCCCGCGGCCAGCCCACCGCCCAGTTCGACGTCTACATCCACATCGACTTACACCGACAGTTTCAACGTTACCCTGTGGAGCGGCGACCTCACAAAAAGCACCGAGAGTTATGACACTACGGGTACAACCAAATCCGTGGCGGTCAACTGGGTGGCTTCGGGCAACATACCCGCTCCAGACCGCCGAACCATAAAAATCGCGAATACGACGGGGAACGGCCTCGTCGACTTCAACTACAGCAACCTTGCAAACCGAAGCTTCGCAGGGACGAACTGGCAATATTCATCGTCGAATACATCGGGGCTTACCTCTGATCAGGTTTCGTTTATCAGAGGTGTTCGAACGCTTGAAGGCAACACAAGCACCTCGTTCCGACGGCGTCTCACGCCATTAGGCGATATCGTGAACTCTCAACCCGTGGTCGTGGGTACAGGCACGTTCGTCACTTCGATGGCGGATTCGCTGAGCGGCGCTACTAAATATGCGGCTTTTCAGACAAAGGCGGCAGCACGCCGATCTCAAGTCTACGTGGGCGCCAACGACGGCATGCTGCACGCCTTCAACACAACAACGGGCGTGGAAACGTTTGCATTCATTCCATCCGCCGTCGTTTCCAGCTTGAGCGCGCTGTCGGGCAGAACCTACAACTCTGATGCGTCATTACACCGTTTCTATGTCGATGGAACCCCGGTGATTTCCGATGTCTTTTTCAGCAGTGACAACGACTGGCACACAGTGCTCATCGGTACATTGGGTGGAGGCGGGAAAGAGGTCTTTGCCCTGGACGTGACCGACCCGGATAACATCACCCTGTTGTGGGAATTCACATCGGTAACCGATGCGGATCTGGGCTACACCTTCTCGACCCCTTACATCTCGAAATTGCACACGGGTAATTGGGGCGTGATTTTCGGCAGCGGCTACAACGGCAACAACGGCAACGCCAGCCTGTTCATTCTCAACGCAGAAACGGGCGCAAGCATCGCCAAGCTCACGACACCGGCCAGCAACCCTAAGGTGGATAACGGACTGTCGACGCCGGTCATTCTCGACTCCAACTCCGACGGGATTGCCGACTACGTCTATGCGGGCGACCTGTTAGGCAATCTGTGGCGTTTCGACCTGATCAAACCTGGTTCGTTGACCGACACTGCTGTCGCGAGCAATTACAAAGTGTCTTTCGGTGGAAAGCCGCTGTACACAGCCGCAGCGCCCACCACGGGTGCCGCTGCACAATCAATTACCACACCGCCAGTCGTCGCTCCTCATCCAACAGGTACGGGAACACTGGTCATTTTCGGCACAGGCCGGTACTTCACCTCCGCCGACAAAACGAGTACAGACCTTCAGTCGCTTTATGGTATCTGGGACCCGCTGACCACTGGACAAGCTGCGACAACACCTGCCGGCACCACCGCGCTCACCTCGCTGGGCCGCAGTAACCTTCAAGCGCAAACCCTGTCGTCGGCAAACGGCTCGATAGGCAGCGTCAGCGGGCTGCGTACGGTGACCGCGACAGGTGTGGACTGGACGACGAAATACGGCTGGTATCTGGACCTGAAAACCGGCTCGACCCTCACCGGTGAACGGATGGTCGACTTGCTGACCCTTCAAGGGAGTGTGTTATTCGTCGCCACCCGAACCCCCATTACCGGGGTGTGCGACGCAGGTGTCCAAGGCAAACGTCTCGGCTTGGACCCGAACACCGGCGGAGCAACGACTTTCTCCATTTTCGACTTTTCCCGAAACGGGATTATCGGCAGTGAAGACACCTTGGCTGGCGCCATTGTCAGCGGGTTCGACTCGACGGCTGGCGGTTTTGCGATCGTGGCGAACAATGGTCCCTCGGGGCTCTCGACCATGTATAACAGCGACGGCCCCAACAGTGCCCTTGGCGTGTTCACGGGCCTTCAATTCAACGGCCGCCAATCCTGGCGCGTGATTCCATCACCTTGAGAAACATTTGAATATGCTCATCAGATCTTCAAAACAGCGCGGATTCACGTTGATCGAACTCATGATTACGGTGGCGATCGTGGGTATCTTGGCCGCGATTGCCTATCCGTCTTACACCAAATACGTGCAGCGCGGTTATCGATCCGAAGGCATCGCCCAGCTCAATGACGCGGTGGCCAGAACTGAGCGGTTCTACGCTCAAAATAACAGCTACAAAGTCTCACTCAAATTGATCGGTCTTGTGAGCGACGATGCGACTACAACGGTGAACTCAACAAATAGTAAGTATCAGCTCAGCCTCGTATCTTCGACTACCACCGCTTATAGCTGGCAAGTGGTGCCGCAAGGCACTCAAGCCAACGACGCTTGCGGAACACTAGCCATCGACCAGGCAGGCACAAAGACATCGACCGGCGGCACCGACTGCTTCAAATAGCGAAGTCACCGCCCCCAACACCCCTGCACACTGGCATCCCCCGACATCCCCACATTGTCGCGTTTGCCAGTGTTCTCCAGCACAAACCCGCCACACTTATCCCCCGCCATCAGCGTCCCGGCCATCGGGGTCGCCACCAATTTGAACCCCTGCTCCGAACGCTCAGCCTCAATCGCATAAAACCCATTTCCCACCGACACCTCATGCTCCCGCACCGGAGGGCCTTGGGTGTTGGTGTATTGCCCTGCCGTTGAATAAAACCGTTCCAGCCTGTGGGCCTCTTCAACCAGCAAGGCCGCGATTTCGGCGCGCCGGGTTTTGCGCAGGTGTTCGGTGTAGGACGGGTAGGCGATGGCGGCTAGTATCGCGATCAGGGCGACGGCGATCAGCAGTTCGATCAGGGTGAAGCCTCGTTCGGTCATTCGCGCACCCTTCATTGCCGTTGGCGCCACAGGATGCGGCGCTCGTGGGTGTGGACGCTTTCCAGTACGGTTCGTGAGGTGCCGTGCAAACCGATGGCCGTGACACGGTAGAGTTTTTGGGGTTGATCGGGGGGCGGCATGCCGATGGGGTCTTCGGTTTCGCCGAGATGCTGGATGCCGAAGAAGCCACTTTGGCTAGCAATCCATCTCACCCCGGATGCCCCTCCGTCACCGGCGGCCAACAGCGTCAATGCTTCCGAGGGCGGCAGGCAGGCTGCAGGCGTAGGGCATTCGGGCTGCGAGAACCCGGGCGCCAGCACGCTCGCCTCGGCCGTTCGCAACACCGCCTCTGCCGCTTGAAATGAGGCGTCGCGCAATGCCAGGCCACCTGCGACTTTTTCCTGCAGCGTGGCGTTCTGCATGGACGACGTGCCCAACAATGTCAGCAGGAGCAGGAAGACCAGGCTGACGATTAACACCACTCCGCGCTGTGTGTTCATGGCTCGCTCCTTAGCCGAGGCGGTTGCGAATAGCAGCCACCAGGTTGAAGGTCTGCTCCTGCGTCCGGTCAGCGGGATCGAACAGGGTCAATGTCAGGCGCACGCTGCGAATGCGTGCGGGGTCAGGCTGATGGGTATAGCGAGCGATACCCGGCTCACTCGCCGAGTCCGCCACGCCGAACAGCACGCTGAATGCGCGAATGTTGCTCAGCAATGGTTGACCATCGAGGGTCAGTTCGTGGCGCTGCTCATTGAGTCGATACACATGTCGCTGAACCGGCAACGCGATTTCCCCTGCCTGAAGCGACGGGGCATGGCCGCGGGACCATGCCGTGGCCGAGGTGAGGCAGTCGGTGTGCACGATCCACTCATGCCACGGGCTATCCGCGCCGACGGGAGCGGTCATCACCGTAAGGGATTTCTGCCGGGCGTCCCACTGAACGGGGGTGTTAAAAGCGTCGGAAAACTTGCCGCCGACGCTGGAATCCTGCACGCGACTCAGACAGCCGAACATCCCCGCCGAGCGAATCTCCCGGACCATTTTGGCGAGAACGAAACGGGCGTCTTCCTGCAGGCTGGCGGACGCGTTCTGACTGAGGTTCGTGCTTTTGGCGGTGGTGAATATTTGCGCCAACGCCAAGGACATCACCAGACTGATCAACAGCGCCAGCATGATTTCGACCAGCCCGAATCCTCTGGTGTGGGCGGTCATGGTCCTGCGCTCCGAGCGGGTCGGATCAAACTGTCCAGGGTCAGGGTGCGTCGCACTGCGCCTTCGCCTTGGGCTCGCGAATCATTCCAGTCCACCGCGACCCTGAGTCGGGCATCGGCATGGACGACAGTTGCCTCGACATCGTCGCCCAGCATGCGGCGCAACTGATCGGCAAAATCAAACAAATCCTGATCACGGGGGTTATTGAGGTTGCCCGAACTGGGGGCTTGGCTGAGTGAACCTAGACCGTAATCAACATCGGAATTGGCGCGGACCCGTTCGAACAGGTCGTTGACGACAAAGCTGGCCTGGCTGCTCCGCATCGCGCTGTCAGTCTGCTTCAGCGCGTTGAGTTGCACGATCGCCGCGCCCAGAATGCCGATGGACAGCACCAGCAGCGCGACCAGCACCTCAATCAACGTCATACCCGTTTGCCTCGAAACGCGACTCATCGAACACCCCCATCACTCGTGCGCAGCCACCAGTGAAGCCGATCATTTGAAGGCTGCCCGACGGGTGTGTAACGCCTGTTTGCTGACACACCGACTGACAATCGATTAGCTTGCCAGGCATCTGGAATGGGGGTTTTCTAGGGCGCGATTGGGTCAGGGAGAGACAACTATGCGGCAGGCAGGACTGACGTTGATTGAGCTGCTGATTGGGCTGGTGTTGATCGGCATCGCGGCGGCACTGGCCGCTCCCTCATTTAGCGCCCTGGTGGATTCACAGCGTCGCCACGACACTGCCCAACAGTTGGTCAGCAGCCTGCGTCTGGCCAGGGTCGAGGCGATTCTACGAAGTCAGCCCGTGATCATGCAGGCGCACCAACGCTCGTGGGGTGAAGGCTGGCAGGTGTTCGTGGACACTAACCGTAACCAGTTCAGGGATGACGATGAGGTGATATTGGCCGAGCGCAGCGGGCATCGGAACGTGACGGTGGTGGGCAACGGGCGGGTGTCCCGACGCATAGGATTCGACAGCTCGGGAAGGCTGCTCAACAACACCAATGGCACGCTGGGGGTGTGCCTGAAAGACACCGCCGCCAGTCACTACCAGATCGCGATTGCTGTCACCGGGCGCGTGACGCTCCGCAGCAGCGGGTTCACCACCGAACCCTGCGCCTGACCATTTACTGAATCTGTTTGACCCGCAGTTCCTTTGGCATCGAGAACGTAATGTTTTCTTCGCGCCCCGAGAGTTCATCCGCGCCTACCGCACCCCATGCCTGTAACTGCTGAATCACGCCGCGCACCAGCACCTCGGGTGCGGACGCCCCGGCCGTGATACCAATGCGCTCAACGCCATCGAACCAGCTGCGTTGCATGTCTTCGGCACCGTCAATCAGGTAAGCCGGGGTCGCCATGCGCTCGGCCAACTCGCGCAGACGGTTGGAGTTGGAGCTGTTCGGGCTGCCCACCACCAACACCACGTCGCATTCGTCAGCCAGTTGCTTGACCGCATCCTGACGGTTTTGCGTGGCGTAGCAGATATCGTCTTTGCGCGGACCGCCAATGGCAGGAAAGCGTGCGCGCAGGGCGTCGATCACCCGGCTGGTGTCATCCATGGACAACGTCGTCTGGGTCACGAATGCCAGTTTTTCCGGGTTGACCACCTGCAGATTGGCAACGTCTTCTTCGTCCTCGACCAGATAAATCGCCCCACCATTGCTGGCGTCGTACTGGCCCATGGTGCCTTCGACTTCCGGGTGGCCTTCGTGGCCGATCAGAATGCACTCGCGGCCGTCACGGCTGTAGCGAGCGACTTCGATGTGCACCTTGGTTACCAGTGGGCAAGTGGCGTCGAAAACTTTCAAGCCACGGCCCGCCGCTTCGCTGCGCACGGCCTGGGAAACCCCGTGGGCACTGAAGATGACTATCACGTCGTCCGGGACTTGATCCAGCTCTTCGACGAAGATCGCGCCACGGCTGCGCAGGTCTTCGACGACAAATTTGTTATGAACCACTTCATGGCGCACGTAAATCGGCGGGCCAAACACTTCCAGCGCGCGATTGACGATTTCGATCGCACGGTCCACCCCGGCACAGAAGCCACGTGGGTTGGCGAGTTTGATTTGCATGATGTGCCTCGTGTCTACGCGCAATGAAACATAAAAACGAAAAGGCCCCGAACGGGGTCGGGGCCGGACGCTCTGGCAATGCTCAGAGCGCCTTCACCTCAAGGATTTCGACCTCGAACGTCAGCGTCTTGCCCGACAACGGATGGTTGAAGTCGACGGTTACCTGATCGTCGTCAAACGCCTTCACCACACCCGGCAATTCAGTATTGGCCGCATCATTGAAGATCACCAGCAAACCCTCGGAGAGCTCCATGTTCTGGAACTGCGAGCGCGGCATGATCTGCACGTTCTGCGGGTTGGGCTGACCGAAAGCGTTTTCCGGCGGGACTTCGACCTTGCGCTTGTCACCCGCCTTGAAGCCGAAAATCAGCGCTTCGAAACCTGGCAGCAGGTTGCCGTCGCCGACCCTGAAGGTTGCCGGGGCTTTGTCGAAGGTGCTGTCGACGGTGTTGCCGTCTTCCAGATGCAGAGCGAAATGCAGCGTAACTTCCGTGTTCTGACCGATGCGTGTTTCTTGAATGGCGTGTTCAGTCATGAACGGGTTCTCCGGTTTTCTTGCTCTTGAACATGTCCAGAGCAAGCATGATCGCGCCGACAGTGATCGCGCTGTCAGCAAAGTTGAAGGCCGGGAAGTACCAGCGGGTATCCCAGTGCACCAACACGAAGTCGATGACGTGACCGATGGCGATACGGTCATACAGGTTGCCCAATGCACCACCCAGCACCAATGCCAGCGCAATCGCGAGCCAGGTCTCGTTGCGACCCAACCGCTTGAGCCAGACCACCAGCACGGCACTGACCACCACGGCGATCAGGGCGAACAGCCAGCGCTGCCAGCCGGAGCTGTCGGCCAGAAAGCTGAACGCCGCGCCGGTGTTGTAGGCCAGGGTCCAGCTGAAATAGCTGGGGATGACCACGATCTGTTGATAAAGGCTAAGCGCGTTCTCGAAGTAGAACTTGCTGGCCTGGTCAATGACCACCACCAGCACGCTCAACCACAGCCAGCTCAAGCGGCCCAGACGGCCAGCCGACGCATTAGGCATAGTGACGAACCTCACCCGCGCCGCTGATGTTGTCCACACAACGACCGCAGATTTCCGGATGCTCGGCGTGCACGCCAACGTCTTCACGGAAGTGCCAGCAACGGGCGCACTTGGTGTAGCCGGATTTGACCACTTTCAGCTTCAAGCCCGCGACTTCAGTCACGACGGCATCAGCAGGAGCGCTGACAAACGGCGCTACGCTGGCTTTGGACGTGATCAACACGAAACGCAGCTCATCGCCCAACTTGGCCAGATCACCGGTCAGGTCGTCTTCGGCGTACAGCGTCACTTCAGCCTGCAGGTTGCCACCGATGGCTTTCGCCGCACGCTGGTTCTCCAGTTCTTTGTTGACGGCTGTCTTGACCGCCATGACCCGCTCCCAGTAGGCGCGGTCCAGCTCGAAGCCTTCCGGCAACTCGCTCAGGCCTTCGTACCAGGTGTTGAGCATGACCGACTCGTTACGCTCGCCCGGCATGTATTGCCACAGCTCGTCAGCGGTAAACGCCAGGATCGGCGCGATCCAGCGCACCAACGCTTCGGAGATGTGGAACAGGGCAGTCTGGCACGAACGACGGGCCTTGCTGTTGGCGCCGGTGGTGTACTGGCGATCCTTGATGATGTCCAGATAGAAACCGCCCAGCTCCTGCACGCAGAAGTTGTGCACTTTCGAGTAGACGTTCCAGAAACGGTACTCGCCGTAATGCTCTTCGAGCTCGCGTTGCAGCAGTAATGCGCGGTCCACGGCCCAACGGTCCAGCGCGAGCATTTCATCGGCCGGCAGGATGTCAGTGGCCGGGTTGAAACCGCTCAGGTTGGAGAGAAGGAAACGCGCCGTGTTACGGATACGACGGTACGCGTCAGCGCTGCGTTGCAGGATGGTTTCAGAAACAGCCATCTCGCCCGAGTAGTCGGTGGCCGACACCCACAGACGCATGATGTCCGCGCCCAGCGTGTCATTCACTTTCTGCGGCGCGATCACGTTGCCCAGGGATTTGGACATCTTGCGACCGTTCTCGTCCACGGTGAAGCCGTGGGTCAGCAGCTCGCGATACGGAGCGTGGCCATCGATGGCGCTGCCGGTCAGCAGGGACGAATGGAACCAGCCGCGATGCTGGTCGGAACCTTCCAGGTACAGGTCGGCGCGTGGACCGTGGTCGTGGCCCATCGGATGCGAGCCGCGCAGGACGTGCCAGTGCGTGGTGCCCGAATCGAACCAGACGTCCAGCGTGTCCGAAATTTTGTCGTACTGCGGCGCTTCGTCGCCCAGCAATTCAGCCGCGTCCATCTTGAACCAGGCTTCGATGCCTTCGTTTTCGACGCGTTTGGCCACTTCTTCCATCAGCTCTCCGGTGCGTGGATGCAGCTCGCCGCTTTCCTTGTTCAGGAAGAACGGGATCGGCACGCCCCAGTTGCGCTGACGAGAAATGCACCAGTCAGGACGATTGGCGATCATCGAGTGCAGACGAGCCTGCCCCCATGTCGGTACGAACTTGGTCTCTTCGATGGCTTTGACGGCGCGATTACGCAGGGTATCGCCCGACACAGGCTGCTTGTCCATGCCGACGAACCACTGCGCGGTAGCGCGGTAGATCAGCGGAGTCTTGTGGCGCCAGCAGTGCATGTAGCTGTGGGTGATGGTTTCGGTGTGCAGCAGCGCGCCGACTTCCTGAAGCTTTTCGACGACGGCCGGGTTGGCCTTCCAGATGAACTGGCCGCCGAAAAACTCCAGCGACTGCGCGTACACGCCGTTGCTCTGAACCGGGGTCAGGATGTCATCGTTGGTCATGCCGTAACGCTTGCACGTCACGAAGTCGTCTTCGCCGTACGCCGGAGCGGAGTGGACCACGCCCGTGCCCGCGCCCAACTCGACGTAGTCAGCCAGGTAAACCGGAGACAGACGGTCATAGAACGGATGACGGAAGTTGATCAGCTCCAGCGCCGCGCCCGGCGCAGTGGCCAGCACTGTGCCTTCGAGGTTCCAGCGTTTGAGGCTGGCTTCCACCAACTCTTCGGCCAGCACGAGCAGACGCTCGCCGGTGTCGACCAGCGAGTACGTGAATTCAGGGTGAACGTTGAGCGCCTGGTTCGCCGGAATGGTCCACGGGGTGGTGGTCCAGATCACGATAGCGGCAGGTTTGCTCAGGCTCGAAAGGCCGAAGGCGGCAGCGAGCTTGTCAGCATCGGCGGCCGAAAAGGCCACGTCGATGGTCGACGACTTCTTGTCCTGGTATTCAACTTCCGCTTCAGCCAGCGCCGAACCGCAATCGAAGCACCAGTTCACGGGTTTGAGCCCCTTGAACACGAAACCGTTCTTGACCATTTCTGCCAGCGCACGGATTTCTCCGGCTTCGTTGGCGAAGTCCATGGTGCGATACGGGTTGGCCCAATCGCCCAGCACGCCCAGACGAATGAACTCGGCTTTCTGGCCTTCGATCTGCTCGGCAGCGTAGGCGCGGCACAGTTCGCGGGTCTTGTCCGCGGGCAGGTTCTTGCCGTGGGTGACTTCGACCTTGTGTTCGATCGGCAGGCCGTGGCAGTCCCAGCCCGGAACGTAGGGCGCGTCAAAGCCCGAGAGCGTCTTCGAACGGACGATCATGTCCTTGAGAATCTTGTTGACCGCATGACCGATGTGAATATTGCCGTTGGCGTACGGAGGACCGTCGTGCAGTACGAACTTTGGACGATCCTTGCCAATTTCACGCAGCTTCTGGTACAGGCCAATGCTGTCCCAGCGCTGCAGAGTTTGCGGCTCGCGCTGGGGCAGGCCGGCCTTCATCGGGAAGGCGGTGTCCGGAAGATTAAGCGTGGCTTTGTAATCGGTCATTTCAGGCTCTAGGTTAGCGGTTGACCATGCCCCAATGGGCACGGGCGGCAGCGACGTCCGCATTGATCGCCGTCTTAAGCGCCTCAAGCGAGGCGAAACGCTGCTCATCACGCAGCTTTTGGTGGAAGACCACCGTCAGGCGCCGGCCATAGATATCACCGGCAAAATCCAGAAGATGTATTTCAAGGTGAGGGCGTCCATCCCCCGCCACGGTTGGCCGCACGCCAATATTGGCAACACCCGGCCAGACCTTGCCGTCGATGTGCGCACTGACCAGGTAAACCCCGGTCAACGGCACGCGGCGGCGTTTGAGCTGCACGTTGGCAGTGGGCGTACCCAACTGACGCGCCAGCTTCTGGCCATGCAGGACACGGCCGGTGATCTCGAATGGACGACCCAGCAAACGTTCGGCAAGGGCAAAATCGCCGGCAGCCAGGGCATTACGCACCTTGGTGCTGCTGACGCGTTCGCCTTCGATCTCTACTGTCTGCGCCGCTTCGACCGTGAAGCCTTTTTCGGCACCGACCTTTTGCAGGAACGCGAAATCGCCTACCCGGTCGCAGCCAAACCGGAAATCGTCACCGACCTCCAGATGCTTGACGTTCAGACCGCCGATCAACACGGTGTCGACAAACTCGGCAGCGCTCAATTTGCTCAACCGCTGGTTGAATGGCAGGCAAAGCACCAGGTCAACGCCCTCGGCTGCCAACAGATCGAGCTTGTCTCGTAGACGAGCCAGACGCGCGGGGGCCGTCTCCGGCGCGAAGAACTCACGCGGCTGCGGCTCGAAAATCACGACGCAACTGGGCAGGCTCAATTCCACGGCGCGCTCGCGCAGTCGCGCCAGGATAGCCTGGTGACCACGATGAACGCCGTCGAAATTGCCAATGGTGGCGACGCAGCCCCGATGCTGGGGGCGCAAGTTGTGAAGGCCTCGAACCAGCTGCATAACGCGCTTCTTGCTCATAAAGTGGCCGATTATAACCACACACTGCCGTCAACGACAGGCGACACATTCAGCCAAATAGCAACAATCGGCGTTAACCGGCAAAAACCGACGATTGATCCTACATGATCGCCTTGCGGGCGAAATCCTTGAGGCGAAAACCCAACAGCAGCAACATCCCGAAATAAGCGACGACACCGGCTGCAACCAGCCCGCCCAACCGGATAAAACGTTCGAGCATCTGCCCGTCGGACCACGACGGCATGACCTGCATCAGGCCCAGCAGGACCGCAGACATCACGGAAACCGCCACGAGCAGCTTGACCAGAAACACCGGCCAGCCTGGCTGCGGCTGATACAAATCCTGTTTGCGCAGCTGCCAATAAAGAAGCAACGCGTTCAGACACGCGCCCATGCTGATCGCCAGCGCCAGTCCCGCATGGGCCAATTGCACGCCGTACACAAACAAAACGTTGAACGCCTGAGTCACTATGAGGGTGAAGACAGCGATTTTCACCGGCGTGCGAATATTTTGTTGAGCGTAGAAGCCGGGGGCCAGCACTTTGATCACGATGATGCCGAGCAGCCCGACGGCGTAACCGATCAGCGCACGCTGAGTCATGGCGGCATCGTGGCCATCGAACTTGCCGTACTGGAACAACGAGATGGTCAACGGCTCGGACAGCAACCCCAGCGCCAGGGTGCAAGGCAGTACCAGCACGAAACACAGGCGCAGGCCCCAATCCAGAATCCGCGAATACTCTTGACGGTCCCGGCTGGCGTACGTCTTGGAAAGAATCGGCAGCAGGATCGTCCCCAAGGCCACACCCAACACGCCCGATGGCAACTCCATCAGGCGGTCGGCGTAGTACATCCACGAGACCGAACCGGCGGCCAGAAACGACGCGAAAATAGTGTTGATGATCAGGGAAATCTGACTGACCGACACACCCAGCATCGCCGGCAGCATCTGTTTCATCACACGCCAGACGCCTGCGTCCTTCAGGTTCAGCCTTGGCAATACCAGCATGCCGATCTTCTTGAGGTGCGGCAGTTGATACAACAGCTGCAGCAAGCCGCCCGCCAGCACCGCCCATCCCAAGGCCATGACCGGCGGGTGAAAATACGGGGTCAGAAACAGTGCGAAGAAGATCATCGCCAGATTAAGCAGCGTCGGCACGAAGGCCGGAACGGAGAACCGGTTCCAGGTGTTGAGGATGGCCCCCGCCAGCGACGACAGCGAGATGAGCAATATATAAGGAAAGGTCACCCGCAGCAGATCGGAGGTCAGCTGGAATTTTTCCGGCGTGTCGGCAAAGCCCGGCGCAGTCGCCCAGATCACCCAAGGTGCGAATAGGATGCCCAGCACCGTCACCAAAGCCAGCGCCAAGGTCAGCAATCCCGTGACATAAGCGACAAATGTGCGGGTCGCCTCCTCTCCCTGCTGACTTTTATATTCCGCGAGGATCGGGACAAACGCTTGAGAGAACGCACCCTCGGCGAAAATCCGGCGCAGAAGGTTGGGCAATTTGAAGGCGATGAAGAAGGCATCTGTTGCCATTCCTGCCCCAAAAGCACGGGCAATGATGGTGTCGCGGATAAAACCCAGAACCCGCGAAAGCATTGTGATAGAGCTTACGGCGGCGAGTGACTTGAGTAGATTCATCGAAAGGTTGTGCGCCCGACCAAAGGAAGCGCCATAGCGCGTTCCATTTATGCGATACTCCGCGCCGCAAAACAGCACTGAGCCAAAACCCGCGAGTTTACAGGTCGCACGCCGGAAAGAAATCACCTCGGCATCATACGGCGACCACTCAGCGGAACGCATCAACTGCCCTTGACAAGCATCAAACTCATCGGCATGATTCGCGGCCTATTTTGTTAGCTATTTCCCAAGTCTTTCGAGGAGCTCGACGGTGGCCAACACACCTTCCGCCAAAAAACGTGCAAAACAGGCTGAGAAGCGTCGCAGCCACAACGCCAGCCTGCGTTCCATGGTTCGTACCTACATCAAGAACGTAGTGAAAGCCATCGACGCCAAAGACGCTGCTAAAGCGCAAGCTGCTTATGTTCTGGCCGTGCCAGTTATCGACCGTATGGCCGATAAAGGCATCATCCACAAGAACAAAGCTGCTCGCCATAAGAGCCGCCTGAACGGTCACGTCAAGGCTCTGAACCAAGCTGCAGCCTAAGCGACTGTTTATTAAAAAACCGACCTCAGGGTCGGTTTTTTATTGCCTGCGATTTGGCAGCACATCCTTGCGCCTACCGAGTTGGCGCAATCTCGTCACGGTGCAGGCGCGGGCGCCCAGGGCAGGATCGGAATCGCGGTCACCGCATTCTGCGGGCTGCCCTCAATCACACGATCGCTGTAGACCAGATACACGAGCGTATTGCGCTTCTTGTCGAGGAAACGCACGACTTGCATGGTCTTGAACACCAGCGATGTGCGCTCCTTGAACACCTCATCACCATCCTTGAGCTCACCCTTGAAGTGGATAGGCCCAACCTGGCGACAGGCAATCGACGCTTCCGCGCGGTCCTCTGCCAACCCTAACCCACCCTTCAGGCCACCGGTCTTGGCGCGCGACAGATAGCAGGTCACGCCATCGACCTTGGGATCGTCAAACGCCTCGACCACAATCCGGTCGTTGGGGCCGACGAATTTGAACACCGTCGAAACCTGACCAATCTCTTCAGCCGACGCCAGCACGGGCAACATCAGCAGCGCACCCAGCATTCCTTTTACGAATCGCATTGCAGCTTCCTGTTCAGAGAGCCTGACTCACACCAGAATCAGGTTGTCGCGATGAACCAGCTCGGGTTCAGCTATATAACCCAACTCCTTCACGATGGAGTCGGAGGACAGTCCGATAATCTTCTGCGCTTCAAGCGCGCTGTAGTTGCTCAGCCCGCGAGCAACTTCGCGACCGTCCGCCGCAACACACACCACCATCTCGCCGCGACGGAAACTGCCCTGCACCACCTTCACCCCTACAGGTAGCAGGCTCTTGTGGCTTTCAGTGAGGGCCTTGACCGCTCCATCATCCAGCACCAGCGTGCCGCGAGTCTGCAAGTGCCCCGCCAGCCACTGCTTGCGCGCCGCCAACATCTCGCGCTCGGGCGACAGCAGCGTACCCAACCGCTCACCCGCCTTGAGGCGTGCCAGCACGCGCTCGATGCGACCACCGACGATCACCGTGTGCGCACCCGAACGCGCCGCCAGACGCGCCGCACGCAGCTTCGTCTGCATGCCACCGCGCCCCAGCGCCCCGCCAGTACCGCCCGCGACGGCATCCAGCGCCGGATCATCGGCACGGGCTTCGTAGATCAATTGGGCTTCAGGATTATTGCGTGGGTCGGCGTCGAACATGCCGTCACGATCCGTGAGAATGACCAGCAGATCGGCTTCGACCAGGTTGGCCACCAACGCCGCCAGCGTGTCGTTGTCACCGAAGCGGATTTCGTCTGTCACGACCGTGTCGTTTTCGTTGATGACCGGCACAACACCCAATTCGACCAGCGTGCGCAGGGTGCTGCGCGCATTGAGGTAGCGCTTGCGGTCGGACAGGTCGTCATGGGTCAGCAGAATTTGCGCGGTATGACGGTCATGCTCAGCGAAGCTCGATTCCCAGGCCTGCACCAGCCCCATCTGACCAATCGCCGCCGCCGCCTGAAGCTCATGCATGGCACTCGGTCGCGCAGCCCAGCCCAGTCGACTCATCCCGGCCGCTACCGCGCCAGACGAAACCAGAACCAGCTCGACGCCCGCCTCATGCAGCGCCACCATCTGCTCGACCCAAACACCCATCGCGTTGCGATCAAGACCCTTGCCGTCCGCCGTCAGCAGCGCACTTCCGATCTTCACAACCCAACGCTGGGCACCTGTCACCTTGCTCCGCATGATCTTTCAACCTTAAGCCAGAGAGTACAAATCCAAGATACTAAAACGCCGCTGATTTCAGCGGCGTTGTAGTTTACTTCAGTCGATCACTCACGGACGTAAATGATTTCCGGACCGTCTTCATCGTCCTCGAAATCTTCATCCCAATCGTCATCGCCCATGTCATGCACGCTCTTGACGCCACTACGGCGCAGTGCACGCTTGTCGTCCAGCGCCTGCAACTGTGCGCGGGCCTCGTCTTCAATGCGCTGATCCAGCTCGGCCAGCTCTTCGGCATAGGCCGGGTCATTGGCCAGACGATCAGCACGATCCTCCAGATAACGCATGATGTCGTGACTCAGACGCTCGGTGCCCTGTTTGGCAATCGCCGCGATCATGTACACCGGGCCGGTCCAGTTCAGACGCTCGACAATCTGCGCCTTGACCGCCTCATGCTGATCTTCCGACAGCATGTCGCACTTGTTCAGCACCAGCCAGCGATCGCGATCCGACAGCGCCGGGCTGAACTTGACCAGTTCGTTGACGATCACTTCCGCCGCATCGGCAGGATCGCTTTCATCCAGCGGCGCCATGTCGACGAGGTGCAGCAGCAGGCGAGTACGCGCCAAGTGCTTGAGGAAGCGAATGCCGAGACCCGCGCCATCGGATGCGCCTTCGATCAGGCCCGGGATGTCGGCGACGACGAAGCTCTTCCAGCGGTCAACACTGACCACGCCCAGGTTCGGCACCAGCGTGGTGAAGGGGTAATCGGCGACTTTCGGCTTGGCGGCCGACACCGAGCGAATGAAGGTGCTCTTGCCCGCGTTCGGCAAGCCCAGCAGACCGACGTCCGCCAGCACTTTCATTTCCAGTTTCAGGTCACGCTGCTCACCCGGCTTGCCCGGCGTCGTCTGACGCGGTGCACGGTTGGTACTGGATTTGAAGCGGGTGTTGCCCAGACCGTGCCAGCCGCCATGAGCCACCAACAGGCGCTGACCGGCTTTGGTCAGGTCACCGATGATTTCCTGGGTGCTGGCGTCGATCACAGTGGTGCCGACCGGAACGCGCAGGACCAGATCTTCACCCTTGCGGCCGGTGCAATCCGTGCTGCCGCCGTTCGAACCACGCTCGGCATCGAAATGACGGGTGTAGCGATAGTCGACCAGAGTGTTGAGGTTCTCGTCGGCGATCATGTAGATCGAGCCGCCATCACCACCATCACCACCGTTGGGACCACCGTTTTCGATGAATTTTTCGCGACGGAAGCTCATGCAACCGTTGCCGCCGTCACCGGCCTTCACCCGAATGGATACTTCATCAACAAATTTCATAACGCACGCCTCCCGTCACAAAGACGAGCAAACAACATAAATTCATAAGGCTCTTGCAAAGATGAGCGTTGCGATACCGATCAAAAACCAGCGACTTCACACCACAACGGCCCACACAAACAGCTTTGCAAGAGACTCACCAAAAACCAAAGCTTCTACAAACGAAAAAGCCCTGTCATCGACAGGGCTTTTTTGCTCGGACGGCGTGAGCGCGAGAACGCACCCGAACCACCCGAGACTGCAAGATTATGCCGCGGCTTGAGCCTTAGGCACGATGCTTACATAGCGACGACCGAAGGCGCCTTTGACTTCGAACTTGATCACGCCTTCGACTTTAGCGAACAGAGTGTGATCTTTACCCATGCCAACGCCGTAACCAGCGTGGAATTGGGTGCCGCGCTGACGCACGATGATGTTGCCCGGAATGATTACCTGGCCACCGTACATCTTGACGCCAAGACGTTTGGCTTCTGAGTCGCGACCGTTACGGGTACTACCACCAGCTTTTTTGTGTGCCATGAGTTCAATACTCCTATTAGGGTATCAGGCTGAAATTCAGGCCTGGATACCGGTGATTTTGATCTCGGTGAACCACTGGCGGTGGCCCATACGCTTCATGTGGTGCTTACGGCGACGGAACTTGATGATGCGGACTTTATCGTGACGACCTTGGGAGATCACTTCAGCCACAACGGTAGCACCGGCAACAACTGGAGCACCGATATTGACGTCGTCACCATTGGCAACCAGCAGAACGCGGTCGAAGGTCACGGTTTCGCCAGTAGCGACTTCCAGCTTTTCAATTTTCAGGTATTCACCTGGGGTGACTTTGTACTGCTTGCCACCGGTAACGATTACTGCGTACGACATGGTATTTCTCCGAAAATCCTGCTCACCCAGCGCTTTATAAGAAGAGTATCGGCTGGCATGGCTGCATGGGGCTGGAAAGGCTCGTCATGCAATTGCGTAAGGCAGGTGCTGCCCAGGAAAGTTAGGGTGCGCGATTGTACGCAAGCCGCGAACGCCTTGCAAGCGGCGTTACGTCACGCCTTGACAGGGTGGGGCCTGCGACCTAGCATGCCGCGCAACCCTTCTGGAGCACGTCTCGCTGATGCAACCCCAAGCCTTCTACCGCGCTGTGGCGGACGACTTTACAGCCGTCGACCACATTATCAAGAAGCAGCTGACATCGCGCGTGCCGCTGGTCTCGAAAATCGGCGACTACATTACCTCAGCTGGCGGCAAACGTCTGCGTCCGTTGTTGGTGCTCCTGTGCGGCAAGGCGCTCGGCAGCGGTGGCGACAACCTGCGCCTGCTGGCGGCCACCATCGAATTCCTGCACACCGCGACCCTGTTGCACGACGACGTCGTTGACATGTCCGGCATGCGCCGTGGCCGTTCGACCGCCAACGCCATGTGGGGCAACGCACCCAGCGTTCTGGTCGGCGACTTCCTTTATTCCCGCTCGTTCGAAATGATGGTCGAGCTGGGTTCGATGCCGGTCATGAAGATCCTTTCGAAAGCCACTCGCGTCATTGCGGAAGGCGAAGTGCTGCAACTGTCCAAGGTTCGGGACGCCAGCACCACCGAAGAAACCTACATGGAAGTGATTCGCGGCAAGACGGCCATGCTGTTCGAAGCCTCGACCCACAGCGCCGCCGCCCTGGCCAATGCAAACCATGACCAGAGTGAAGCGTTGCGCACGTTTGGTGACCATCTGGGCATCGCGTTCCAGCTGGTCGACGACCTGCTCGACTACCGCGGCGACGCCGAGACCATGGGCAAGAACATTGGTGACGACCTGGCAGAAGGCAAACCGACCCTGCCCCTGATCTACACCATGCGCGAAGGCACGCCTGAGCAAGCAGCATTGGTGCGCAAGGCGATTCAGAAAGGCGGCCTGGAAGACCTGGATGCCATCCGTGAAGCGGTCGAGCAATCAGGCTCGCTGGACTACACGGCACAATTGGCCCGTGACTATGTGGCTCGTGCCATCGCCTGCCTGGATGTGCTGCCTGCCAGTGAGTACCGCGATGCACTGATCGAACTGAGCGAATTCGCCGTCGCCCGCACACACTGATACGCGCACGGCTCCACAAGAAAGCCCGTCCATGCGACGGGCTTTTTCGTTCTGACGCCGAAAGCCTTGTAGGAGCCGGCTTGCTGGCTCCTACAAAGGTTGCCCAGGGTGAGGATAAACGGTAGCGGACGCCCAGCATGACTCAGATCAGTTCCACCGCCAAAATGCGAATTAATCTCAAATAGCGCCTTGCTATTCTTCAGATAAGAATTATTCTCATTGAAACATTTCAAGGAGAACGGACATGACCTATCTGATCGACGCATGGCTGGATCGGCCACACCCTTACCTGCGTATCCTGCATCGCGAAACCGGGGAGGTGTGCGCCGTGCTGGAAGAAGACGCGCTGGATGAATTGCGAGATCAAGGAGATCTGGACGTGAACAGCCTCAGCTCATGCGAACCGGGGATTCAAAAGGAGATGGTGCGCAGCCTGTTCCTGTTCTGCTATGCCCGAGCGTTGCGCCCGGCATGCGAACTTCACTGATCAGCTGCAAGTGGCAAGCTACAAGCCGCAAGCTTTTCGTCGTCGACTGTACGATCAGGGCCAGTCAACGACGCACTGCTTTTAACGTGAAGCTCAACACTTGCAGCTTGCCGCTGTTTTAGAGGACGTCGAGCAGTTCGACGTCGAACACCAGCACGCTGTGCGGCGGGATGCTGCCAACGCCTTGAGCGCCGTAAGCCAGTTCGCTCGGCACGTGCAGGCGCCATTTGCTGCCGGCTTTCATCAGTTGCAGGGCTTCGGTCCAGCCAGCGATCACGCCGCCAACCGGGAATTCGGCAGGCTCGCCACGATCGTAGGAGCTGTCGAAGACGGTGCCGTCGACCAGCATGCCGTGGTAATGAGTACGCACGTTGCTTTCGCGGGTTGGCTGAGCGCCATCGCCTTGGGTGATCACTTCGAACTGCAAACCGGAATCCAGCGTAGTGACGCCTTCACGCTTGGCGTTTTCGGCCAGGTATTCCTTGCCAGCACCCGCAGCGGCTTCGGCTTTTGCGGCGGCTTCAGCTTGCATGATTTCACGAATGACTTTGAAGCTGGCCGCCATTTCTTCCTGGCTGACACGGCTTGGCTGACCAGCGAACGCATCGGTCAGACCGGCCAGGATGGCGTCCAGATTGACGCCCGGTGGCGGGTTGTCACGCAGTTGGTCGCCCAGTTGGCGGCCAATGCCGTAGCTGACGCGAGTTTCGTCGGTGGACAGATTGACTTCGGACATGCTGCTGCTCCGCTTGATGAACGCCCGCAGGCGCCCTGAACTAAAAGGCCGAGCAGCCTAGCACATCTGCCCTCCGCACCCTAGGCAGCCAACCCGCCGTTACCAGGCCGAGCGAATAGAGATGGGAACGCGTACGACCTGTTCTTCGGTGTCGTGGATGCCACACATCTCGTCGTGAACCACGGCGTGCACCAGATTGAACGGCATACGCGAGACCGATTGCAGCACGTCCCTGGCGTGTTCGACCGAGCGCAGGTGCAGGGTTTTCCCCTGGGCATCGTTCAGCGGATGCGCAGCGCCGTGCATGCGCGCTTCGAGCAGGTAAATGCCGCCTTCCATGGAGATAAGGTTGAGCTCGTCGATGCGACCGGCACTGGCGTGAGCCGTGAGTTCCTGAAGATTCATGAGAGAGCCCTCGTTGATCCAGGCGTTGAGTGAGCGAAAGACAATTCTTGCCCAGTCTGGCTGAAGTACAAGGAACAGAAGGCGCCGCTGGTCATTTTCTGTTCAGTTGAAAATGCCAGCGGCCTGGGATCAGTGCTTGGTCAGCTTGTCCAGATAGCCCATCGCAAACGCCGATACCACGAAGGTCATGTGAATGATCACGTACCACATCAGGTATTGGGTTTCGATGTTTTTGGCGTCCATGAACACCCGCAGCAGGTGAATGGAAGAGATCGCGACGATGGAGGCGGCGACTTTCATCTTCAGGGAAGACGAGTCCATTTTGCCCAGCCAGTTGAGCTTTTCCTTGTCTTCGTCAATGTCGAGCTGGGACACGAAGTTCTCGTAACCCGAGATCATCACCATGACCAGCAGACCGCCCACCAGCGCCATGTCGATCAGCGACAGCAGCACCAGAATCAGGTCGGACTCTGCCAGGGAAAACACATTGGGGATGACGTGAAAGATTTCCTGAAAGAACTTGAGCGCTAGCGCCAAAAGTCCCAGAGACAGGCCAAAGTAGATCGGCGCCAACAACCAGCGCGACGCGTACATGGCATTTTCGATAAACCGTTCCATTGAAGCTCACAGGTAATTGAAAGCCCGCGAGTATAGGGTCAAGGTTTGTCGACACAAGCGTTGAGGACAAGAAATGAAACAATTAACTGAAGTGGGCTTGCGCCTGTAGCCATCGGCGAACTCCACGCTACAACCCTGATGACCAGGCATACCGCGAGGCGTTCGTCGATGTGTCAGAGCGTATCAGTTAACCGGAGAGGTTCGCTGACCGTGAGCAGTGTCACCGTTGATCCGTCGTAACTCACCCTGCAGATGAAGACTCCAGATCGGTATTTCTTCCGCAGTCTGATAACCATGAAGGGTCAGGCTTTCGGCAATCGCGTCCAATACGGACTCGGCGGCGACCGGGCCGTGAAACGGGCCCTGAGCCTTTAACGCGGAAGGTTGTTCTCCGGACATCCCGGCGGCGAACAGCAAAGTCCACATACCGTTATCGCCGGACAGAGGGCGAACCACACATTCGATACGGGTCTCAAGACCCAGACATTGGCGAGTAAGACAGAGGCTGCGCGGCATGGCGAGCTCCTCATTGATTGCAGTATTCATTCCCTTGGAACAGCGAAGGAAACGCGTCAGTCCCTTTGACAACTGCTGCAATACGACAATATCGAAGAAATACCCCACAGGAAAAGCGTAAAAACAAAAAGGGCGCCGAATGGTCATTTTGCCATCAAGCGCCCTGTTTCATTGACGTCAAACCGTTAACTTTTCAGTTCTGGCTGTAATTGTGGCGCCTCTTTTTCGAGCTCTTTCAGGTCTTCTTCGCTGAGCATTTCTGCGATATCACGCAGACGATCCACCACCCGGCCATTGACCGAATTTTCCGGGAACTGCCCCTCTTCATCCGCCTCGCCCACCGTTTCTCCGACAAGCAGGCTCAGCGCCTCGTCCACCTGACGCACGGCATAGACATGGAACTGCCCCGCACGCACGGCTTGCAGCACACGCTCGTCGAGCATCAGCGTGGCGACGTTGGCCTGCGGGATGATCGCGCCCTGATCGCCTGTCAGACCCCGGGCTTCACAGAGTCGGAAGAAGCCTTCGATCTTCTCGTTGACGCCTCCCACGGCCTGCACTTCACCGAATTGGTTGATGGAGCCGGTAATCGCGAAACATTGCTTGAGCGGCGTTTTCGACAACGCCGAGATCAGCGTGCAGACCTCGCCCAGCGAAGCGCTGTCGCCATCCACGTAACCGTAGGACTGTTCGAGGGCGATGCTCGCGGAAATCGCCAGCGGGAATTCCTGCGCATAACGGCTGCCCAGATACCCCGTGAGAATCATCACGCCCTTGGAGTGGATCGGCTGACCGAGGTTGACCTCACGCTCGATGTCGACGATGCCGCTGCCGCCCGGATAGACCGTTGCCGAAATTCGCGCAGGCACACCGAAGGCCGAGTCGCCGACTTCCAGCACGGTCAACCCGTTGCATTTGCCGACCGCCGCGCCCGCCGTGTCGATCAGGATAATCCCGGCGAGCATGTCATCGAGAATCCGTGCCGAGACGCGACCGGTGCGTGTGGCTTTGGCCTTGAGTGCGCGCTCGATATGGCCCGCATCCGTGCGCTCGTCGTTGGCCAGGCTGCGAATGAAATCCGCCTCGCTGACCAACTGAAACAGATCACCGATTCGCGCCGACAAACGCCCCTGATGCTCCGCCAGCCGAGCGCTGTACGTCGCCAGACGCGCCACGGCATCGGCGGTCAACGGCGCCATACCTTCTTCCGAGGTGCGCGTTTTCAGCAGTTGAGCGAACTGCTCAAGACTCTCGTCGACCATCGGGATGTCTTCGTCGAAATCCACCAGCACCCGGAACATCTCCTGGAAATCCGGATCAAGGTCTTGCAGCGTGTAATACAGCGAGCGGGCGCCAATGATGATGACTTTGACCTGCAACGGAATGGTCTGCGGCGTCAGGGTCACGGTCGCGATACGGCCCAGCTCCCCCAGCGGCGATTCCATCTTGAGCTTGCGCGATTGCAGCGAGCGCTTGAGGGCGTCCCACACGAACGGCTCGCTAAGCATTTTCTCAGCTTCGAGAATCAGGAAACCGCCATTGGCCCGGTGAAAAGCCCCCGGACGCAGTTGGCGATACGTGGTGTACAGCGCGCCTTGGTCGGTGCTGTATTCGATACGCCCGAACAGGTTGTCGTAGGTCGGGTGCGGCTCGAACACCACAGGCGCCCCGCCGCTGGCTGAATGACCGACCACCAGGCTCGGGCAGTACTGCTCTTCCAGCAGCTTGCGCGCCTGGGCGTCGGTCTTGCTGTCGTCGACCAGTTGCTCGACCACCGTTTTCAGCAGGTTGACCTGCACAGCCTGCAGGTACGCGCAAACGGCGGCATTCTCGGCGTACTGCTCCGAGAGCGGCGCCAGCAGCGGTTGCAGGGCCAGAATAATCGTCTCTTCATTTAGCTGACGCATCTGGTTGTTGGACTCGCGCTTCCACTGCGGCAGGCTGGCGAGCTCTTCATTCAAACGTTCTTCCAGCGCCGAAATATCGGTGTGAAAACGCTCGCGCTCGGCTTCCGGCAATTGTGAAAACTCGGCCTCGTCCAACGCCTTGCCTTCCAGCATGGGCGTGAAGGCGATGTTGGTGCTGTCGCGATACAGGGCGATGTCCTTTTCCAGCGCCAAGCGCTCGATCACGTCCAGTGCCTTGTCGTAGCGCTGATTGAAGGCACGGTCGATGGCGCTTTTCTTTTGCTGGTAAGACGGGTGCTCAAAGACTGCAGGAAAAGTCGACAGCAGGTTGTCGATCAGTCCGTTTATGTCGGCGATGAACGAACTGGCGCTGCCCGGTGGCAGTTCCACGGCGCGAGGCTCGCGCGGCTCATCGAAGTTGTTGACGTAGACCCAGTCCGACGGGGTCTGCATGCGCTTGCCCTCAGCCTTGAGGTAGCGCTTGACGAATGAGAAGCGGCCAGTGCCGGGCTCACCCATGACGAATACGTTGTAGCCGGGGCGCGGCATGGCGACCCCGAATTGCAAGGCCTCGACTGCTCGCTCCTGGCCGAGTACGCCGCGAAAAGGTTCCAGATCGTTGGTTGTCGTGAAGCTGAACTGTTCAGCGGAAAAGGGGCGGGTCAGCGCCTCGGGCGCAAGTCGCAGGCTGGCAGCTACAGAATCGGGCATCGGACATCCTTACATCAGGCGGGGCAGATGGGGGCATTCTGGCGCTCGCTGCACCAGACTGGCAAGGCAAGAACTCGCGCAATCGTTTTCTTCTTGAGGAAGCGACCTACAAGCCCCAAAGGCCGGGAGCTACAGACAACAAACTGCAATAAACCACGGAACGTTCAGATCGTGCCTAAACTCCAAGCTGCGCGGTCGGTAACAAATCGAATAGCCGGCCCGACCTGACGCCCGTATCGGTCAGGACTCCGACCCTTGGTTGAAACAACAGAGACTAACGCTATGAAACGGATTCTTCTTGGTACTCTCCTCGCCGCTGCATCCCTGAACGCCATGGCTCAAGCCCCTGGTGGCCCAGATTGCGGCTGGGGCAACATGCTGTTCGAAGGGCAACGCGGCACCCCGGCCCACTTCCTGGCTTCCACCACCAACGGCACCTCCGGTAACGCCACCTTCGGCATGACCTCGGGCACCAACGGCTGCTCCACCAACAGCGCGCTGACGTACGGCGGCAAATCCTGGTTTGCCATGAACGGCATGATGGACGAGCTCTCCAAAGACATGGCGATGGGCCAAGGCGAAGCACTGACCACCTACGCGGTCGTGCTGGGCGTTGCACCGGAAGACCGTGCGCATTTCGCCGCCGTCACCCACGAGCACTACACCCAAATCTTCAACAAGGCCGACGCCACCGCTGAAGACGTGCACACCAACACCATCGACGTCCTGAAGAACGATCCGACTCTGGCCAAATACGCAACCCAAGCCTAAAGTCGTGCCACCTGCCTCCCCGTCGGGAGGCAGGCTTTTAACGCCTTCCGCCTCTTTTTGATTAGTTGCCACTCTATGCTCAAACGCCTTGCCTGGCTGGCGCTCTGTGTCTGCGCCCCGCTGTCCGCCGCGCCTCACGTCGATAACGAACGTTTGCAGCACCTCGCCGATTCCAGGTTCTGGATCGCGATCGGCCACTATGAATCCGGCAAGCTGGGTGGCTGGCGCAGTTATGTCGATGACCCCAAATTCTTCTTGGCCACTAATGGTGCCCATGACCCTAAAGCCGAGCTGGCCGCGACCCTCGAAGCGATCTATCGCCCGGTCGTGCAAGGCAAGGAAGACCTGCACCCGCAATGCGTCTATCCCTCGCGCACGCGTTTTCTGCGGGACGAGCTGAAGCTCACTGACCTGCCCGCCGTGGACTGCAAAGAGTTCAACAAGTGGTTCTCCGATGTGGCGCCGGACAGTACAGTCATGATCTTCCCCGCCGCGTACCTCAACAGCCCGTCGTCGATGTTCGGCCACACGCTGCTGCGTATCGACCAGGCCAACGTGCAGGCAAACAAAACGGCGTTGCTCAGCTATGCGATCAACTTCGGCGCCTACATCGAAGGCTCCGACAACAGCATTCTCTACGCCTGGAAAGGCCTGATGGGCGGCTACCCCGGCCTGTTCGCGCTAGTGCCGTATCAGGAAAAACTCTCCGAGTACCGTAGTCTCGAAAACCGCGACCTGTGGGAATACCGCCTGAACCTGACACCGGAAGAAACGCGGCGCATGGTCGAGCACGTGTGGGAACTCAAGCAGATTCGCTTCGGCTATTTCTTCTTCGACGAAAACTGTTCGTACCGGCTGCTGGAGCTGTTGCAGGTCGCGCGCCCGAGCCTGAACCTGACGCCGCAATTTCAGCTCACGGCCATTCCCACCGACACTGTGCGGGCTGTTAAAGAGGCGGGTCTGGTCGAGAAAATCGACTATCGCCCCTCCAAGGAACGCGAACTGCTGAGCCGCGCCGAGCCGTTGAATCACGATGAGAAACAGTGGGTGCTGAAGGTGAGCGCCGACCAGAAGCAGATGCAGACGGCGGAATACCTTGCGGTGCCGAAAGAGCGCCGAGCGTTGATTCAGGACGCAGCCTATCGATTGGAGCGTTACCGCGCTAATGGTGAGGAGCGCGACTCTGCAAGGTCGCAACGCAGCTACGACCTACTGCGGGCGATCAGCACCAACCCGCCGCCTGCACTTGATATCGAGCGTCCGGGTTTGCCTGAAGACGGCCACGAATCGCGCACCTGGCAGCTGGGCGCCGGCACGCGGGACGACAAGGCGTTTGCCGAATACGGGCTGCGCATGGCTTATCACGACCTGAACGACAACGCTTACGGCTTCCCGCTCGGCGCGCAGATCGAGATTCTTCAGTTGAAGCTTCGCCAGTACGAGAACAACAAGTGGCAGGTGCAGCAACTGGACCTCGCGACCATTCGTTCACTCACGCCGCGCAACGAGCTGTTGCAGCCTTGGTCCTGGCAGGTCGCAGGCGGTCTGGAGCGCGTGTTGGGCAAGCATGGCGACGAAAATCTGGTGAGCCACGTGAACGGTGGCGCGGGCGGGACATGGAAGCTGGGGGATGACGTGCTGGGCTTTGCGCTGGGCACGGTGCGCATCGAGCACAACAATGATTTCGACGCGTTCGTTTCGCCTGCTGCTGGCTTTGACAGTGGGGTGCTGTGGCGCAATCCGCTGGGCAATTTGAGTCTTGAGGGTAAGGGCGATTACTTCACCAACGGCGAAGTGCGACGCACGATCAGTCTGAATCAACAGTGGGAATTGTCGCGAAACCTGGGACTGCGGCTGAGTGCGCAGCGTGAGTTCAGCGAGCTGACGTCGCCGGTGAATGAGGTGATGCTGGAGTTGAAGTGGTATCACTATTGAATAACTGATCAGCCTTTGATTCTGCCCGGAGGGCGTAGGAGTCCAGCTTGCTGACGATCTGTCAGGAACTGGCAGTAAAACCTGCAATCGCGGCGTACCTGATACACCTCGTCCGCTCGGTTTTGCTGCCGCTTCGCGCCAGATCGCAGGCAAGCCAGCTCCCACGCCTTCGGCAGAAGCAAGAGCAAGCAGATATGCGGGCGGGCGACGCGATTCGGGCTCTTGATTCTGGCCGAAGGCCGTGGGAGTTGGCTTGCCTACGATCTGCTGCGAAGCAGCAGTAGAACCTGACAACGCGATCTACCTGACCCGCCACGCGTGCCGGGTTTGCTATCACCGCGCAATGGATCGCAGGCAAGGTGGAGCGCCTCCCCGGCAGCTCCTACGCCTTCGGCAGAAGCAAGAGCAGACAGGCCGCGCACTCACGCCACCTTCGCGGTGTAACCTTCTTCCACAATCAACCCGATGATCTGATTGGCCGGCAGTTGGCTTTGCACGACCACCTCGCCTTTGGCCAGGTCGATCTGCACGTCGGCACTCGGGTCTTCGCCTTTGATCGCGTTAGTGACGGCGCGCACGCAGTGGCCGCAGGTCATGCCTTGGACGTTGAAGGTTTGCATGTCGTGACTCCTCGTTTGAGTGAAAAGCAATGAATGTCGGCATGTTCGACCTTCCCATCGGGGTAAGGTCAAGTTTTGATTGAATCGGCCGGGCTGGTATTCGGCCGTGCTCTGAGCCAAAGTGTTTCATCAACGTACATCAGGAGAATCGGCCATGGGCGGGTCTGCCTTTCGCATCGCAGGTTTTATCGGTCTGCTGGCCTCCGCTTCCTGGGCTCAGGCGGACGAAGATTATGGCGTGCTCATCATTTCCCGCGAACGGCTGGAAGTCGCCACGTCCTGTGAAATTGGCATCTATATGCAGGATCAACTCGTAGGCCGCCTGTTCCAGGAAGAGTCCCGCTCGTTCAACCTGCCCGCCGGTAACATCTCTGTGCGCCTGCGCGTGCTGCCCGGCCAGATGCCCGGTTGCTCACCCGGCATTGAAGCGCAGAACAACACCGCCCTCCACATCAACGCTGGCGACGTTCTGAAGTACCGTATCGCGTCGGGGCCGAACGGGATGTACCTCAAGCGTGCCGAGTTGAATTACTAATCCTGAAAAAGCACGCCCTCCTTCGCTCAAAAATCGAGACTTGACCTTGCCCACGTGGCAAGGTTGATCCTTGTCGGCAATCGCCTTCAAGGAGTCCTCAGGATGTCCAGTCCCGATACGTTCGACCTGCCCATCACCGGCATGACCTGCGCCAGCTGCGCGGGACGTGTCGAGCGTGCGCTGCGCAAAGTCCCTGGCGTGAAGAACGCCACCGTCAACCTCGCCAACGAGCGCGCCCATGTCGAACTCCTGGAAAGGATCGACCCGGCCAACCTTATCTCAGCGGTGGATAAAGCCGGTTATGGCGCCAGCCTTGAGCAGAACCCTGGGGTTCAGAAAGCCGAGCAGCTGAAACGTCATGACAGCGAACGTTGGCACCTGATTCTGGCCATCGTGCTTGCTCTGCCGCTGGTGCTTCCGATGCTGTTGCAGCCATTTGGCGTGCATTGGATGCTCCCCGCCTGGTTCCAATTTCTGTTGGCCACCCCCGTGCAGTTTTTCCTCGGCGCGCGCTTCTACGTCGCGGCATTCAAGGCTGTGCGGGCGATGGCGGGCAACATGGATCTGCTGGTCGCACTCGGCACCAGCGCAGGTTACGGGCTGAGCGTTTATCAATGGCTCATCACGCCAGCAGGGGCCATGCCGCACCTGTATTTCGAAGCCTCAGCAGTGGTCATCGCCTTAGTGTTGCTGGGCAAATATTTGGAGAGCAGCGCCAAGCGACAGACCTCCAGCGCGATTCGGGCACTGGAAGCCTTGCGACCCGAACGGGCGATTCGAGTGGTAAACGGACAGGAAACCGATGTGGCGATCAGCGCGTTGAAAATCGGCGATCTCGTGCTCGTTAAACCCGGCGAGCGTTTTCCGGTAGACGGCGAAGTCGTCGAGGGTCAAAGCCATGCAGACGAAGCGCTGATCAGCGGTGAAAGCCTGCCGGTCGCCAAACAGCCCGGCGACAGGGTCACCGGCGGCGCAATCAATGGCGAAGGCCGCCTGCTGGTCAGCACTCAGGCGCTGGGGGCCGAAACCGTTCTTGCACGCATCATTCGACTGGTGGAAGACGCGCAGTCCGCCAAAGCGCCGATCCAAAAACTGGTCGACAAGGTGAGCCAGGTGTTCGTGCCTGTCGTCCTACTCTTGGCGCTTGCGACCCTGATTGGCTGGCTGCTGACAGGTGCCGCCACGGAAACTGCGCTGATCAACGCGGTTGCCGTACTAGTCATCGCGTGCCCTTGCGCCCTGGGGCTGGCAACGCCTACCGCGATCATGGCCGGTACAGGCGTCGCGGCGCGCCACGGCATTTTAATCAAGGACGCCGAAGCGCTAGAGCGCGCTCATGAAGTGACTGCCGTCGTGTTCGACAAGACCGGAACGCTAACCTCCGGCACACCGCGCATCGCCCATATGATCGCCGTTGATGGAGACGTGAACGCATTGCTGCAACAGGCCGGTGCGCTCCAGCGAGGTAGTGAGCATCCGCTGGCCAACGTCGTCCTGGACGCCGCACGCGAACAGGGCCTGACCCTGGAAGACATCACCCAAAGCCGCTCCCTCGCCGGGCGCGGCATCGCGGGCACCTTGCAAGGTCGTGAACTGGCGCTGGGCAATCGGCGTCTGCTGGACGAAAGCGATCTCACGCCCGACGCCCTCGCCGAAACCGCGCAAGCCTGGGAAGCGGAGGGTCGAACATTGTCCTGGCTCATCGAACTGAGTCCGCAACGCCGCGTGCTTGGCCTGTTCGCTTTCGGTGACACCCTCAAGCCGGGCGCCGCGCACGCCGTTAAGGCGTTGAGTGAACGAAACATCAGCAGCCATTTGTTGACGGGCGACAATCGAGGCAGCGCCAAAGTGGTGGCCGACGCCCTGGGCATCTCGGACGTGCACGCCGAAGTGCTGCCCGCGGACAAAGCCGCCACCGTGATCGAACTCAAAAAGACGGGTGTCGTGGCCATGGTCGGCGACGGCATCAACGACGCCCCGGCCCTCGCCGCCGCAGACATCGGCATCGCCATGGGCGGCGGCACCGACGTGGCCATGCACGCGTCAGGCATCACCCTGATGCGCGGCGATCCTCGGTTGATCCCTGCCGCGCTCGACATCAGCCGCAGGACCTACGCGAAGATCCGACAAAATCTGTTCTGGGCCTTCGTTTACAACCTGATCGGTATTCCGCTGGCGGCGTTCGGCCTGCTCAATCCGGTGATCGCAGGGGCAGCCATGGCGCTGTCCAGCGTCAGCGTCGTGAGCAACGCTTTACTGTTGAAAACCTGGAAACCCGACGTTGAAGGAGATGCACCATGAACATCGGTCAAGCCGCCAAGAGCAGCGGCCTGAGCGCCAAGATGATTCGCTACTACGAATCCATTGGCCTGCTACAGGCCGCCAATCGCACCGACAGCGGCTACCGGTTGTACGGCAAGGACGACCTGCACACCCTCGCCTTCATCAAACGCTCGCGGGACCTGGGGTTTTCGCTGGAAGAAGTCGGCAAACTGCTGACACTTTGGCAGGACCGGGGCCGCGCCAGCGCGGACGTCAAAGCGCTCGCGCGGCAGCACATTGCCGAGCTGAATCAGAAGATCACCGAACTGGCGGGCTTGCGGGACACGTTGCAGGATCTGGTCGAACATTGCCACGGCGACGACCGGCCCGACTGCCCGATTCTCAGGGATCTGGAATCGGGTGGGTGTTGCCGAGCATGAAAAAGCCCGACCTGGGTCGGGCTATCACATCAACCGTTCACTGCATCCATGGCGGAGGCGGTTCTTCGGCTTTGTTCGGCGGTGCATCGTCTTCCGCTCTCGCCGCCTGACGTCGCGCTTCATCACGCTGCGCGGCTTCGATTTCACGAAGCACGCTGTTCACGTCGGCCACATCGTCCGGATCGGCGAACTCGCCGGTGAGCACCGTCGCAGGTGACAAGGTGCCCGCCTGATAGTAGGCCCACATCTCTTTGGCGAATCGTGTTTTCTTTAGCTCCGGTGCGAAGCGTCCGAAGTACGAAGCCATGTTGCCCACGTCGCGTTCGAGCATGCTGAACGCGTGGTTGTTGCCCGCCGCATCCACCGCTTGAGGCAGGTCAATGATGACCGGGCCGTCGGGCGACAGCAGCACGTTGAACTCGGAGAGGTCACCGTGCACCAGACCGGTACACAGCATCAGCACGATCTGTTGGATCAGGAACGCGTGATACTCGCGGGCCTGATCGGGTTCGAGGGTGACGTCGTTCAGACGCGGGGCCGCATCGCCGTATTCGTCCGAGACCATCTCCATCAGCAACACGCCATCAAGGAAGTCGTAAGGCTTGGGCACTCTGACGCCCGCGCCCGCCAGACGAAACAGCGCCGCCACTTCGGCGTTCTGCCAGGCGTCCTCGGTTTCCTTGCGCCCAAACTTTGAGCCCTTGGCCATCGCCCGGGCATCCCGGCTGTTGCGGACCTTGCGGCCCTCCTGATATTCCGCTGCCTGACGGAAACTGCGTTTGTTCGCCTCCTTGTAAACCTTTGCGCAGCGCAGTTCTTTGCCGCAGCGCACCACATAAACAGCTGCCTCTTTACCGCTCATAAGCGGGCGCAGCACCTCGTCTACCAGACCGTCTTCGATCAGGGGTTCAATGCGTTTTGGAGTCTTCATCAGCTTTTATTGTGGGTCCTTCGTTGCCAAACACGCGATTGTTGCTCGTTATACGGCAATCCTCTGCCAGCGAGTAGGGGCATATGGATTGAGTCATGGATTCAATCGCCAACCATACGTTCCCTGAATCATGGCAAGCAGCTTTCATGCCGGGTGTCAGACTGTCGCCTTTAAGGCTTCGTAGCCTGGCTCAAGGAAATGGTTCCGTACGCTTTCCACCGATTCGGTCATGGGAAGTTGTGCCCACGAAAAGAAAAAGGGGCCTTGAAGACCCCTGCCATGACGCCAAATGTTTGCGTCTTCGTTACCAGCTGTAGCGCAGACCCACGTTCACACCCCAAGGCTGCTCGATGTTTTGTCCGTTGCTGTAATCGATGTCGGCATGCAGTTGCAGAACCTCGGTCAATTGAGCGGCCACACCGGCGCCCAATTCACCTCGGCTGCCCGACAGGTCATTGCTGAAGCTGTTGTCGTTGACCTTCACCCGATTGGCGTTGGCGAACTCGTGAGCCAGGGCGACCTTCATATAAGGCTGGACGTATCCGCCTTTTTCCATCGGGAAATTACGCCCCACGGTCGTCCCGACTTTGCCGAGAAACGAATCCGCCTTGTTGCTGCTGGCGTGCATGCCATTATCCAGCGAGTAGCTTTCACCCTGCACCCACAGGGATGAAATCTGGCCGAAAGGCTCGACGAACCAATTGTCTTGCAGCTTGATGTGCTTGCCGACTTCGACCGATGTCCCGATGCCATTGGTGTTGTAGTCACCGTCGGTCTTGGTCCCGTCGCTCATGCGCACGTCAGATGAGTTTTTGAAGCGGTTGGCCTTGAGCACTGCGTCGACGTAATAACCGCTGTCTGACAGCCACGTGGTGTAAGCGCCGACGTAGTAGCTGTCGACATGCCCGGACGTGCCGGCGGCGATGTCCAGGTCCGAACGGCTGTAGCCCGCCAGCAGGCCAATCAGCCACTGCCCGCTAGAAACCGGCAACGGTGCATCGACACCGAACGAAACGCCGTGCTGATTCTGTTGATACGCCGTGCCGCCGGCTGCCGACATGTTGTATTTGTTGCCGTATGCCCGCGTCCAAGCGCCACCCTGAGCCTCACCGTAGCGAAGCTCCCCCATGCGACTGCGCAAGGTGCTCAGTTCGCCATACCAGACGGTGGGGGCAGCGCTGAACAGACCAATCACAGATTCGGTGCCCGGCGTCACGATCGGGTTGCCGTCATCGTCGAACTTCTGCACGAGGTACCAATCCGTGCCTTCACGCTGTTCGAGCTGGTAGGCGAACGTACCGAAGTCGACCTGGCCGCCGATCAGACTGAAACCCGCCGTGCTTCCGGTGCCGGTGTGCACAACCTGCTGATCGGGATCGCCCTTGATCGGGTCAATCCCGGTGTTCTTCACCAGCAACTCGTAATCCCCGCTCGCCTGCCCGGAAACGTTGACGAGGTCGCCCTCACGACCGCCGAGGTTAGTGTCCATGATGAACCGGCCATTACCCGACAACGTATCAAGATTCAGGGCCTGGAACGTACCGTCTCCTAATCCCAGTTTCACCGCGCCCGCGTTCATGTTCAGGTGGCTGACACCCTGGCCGTCAGGCGTGGTCCATGTGGAATTGTTCAAATTCAATTGGGCGACATTCGCAAGCTTGCCGCTGAGCTGCGAGTTGCCGGAGAGATTGAGGGTCTGAACATCGCTTACATCCCCAGAGACGCTGGAGTTGCCGTCGACGTTGAAGGTCTGGACACGGGTAATGTTGCCCATCGCCGACGAATTGGCCGTCACGCTCAGATTCGTGACGTCCGCAACGTCACTGGCAATCCGGGCGCCGTTCAGCGCATCGAATGTGGCGACACGGCTGATCGTCCCGGCGGTCGAGACGTTCCCGTTGGCAGTGAGCGTCGTCACGTCGCTGACATCGCCTTCAATGCGGGACCCATTGAGAACGTTGAGCGTATCGGCACGCGTAATGTTTCCCGTCACCGAAGCGTTGTTGTTGAGGTTCAGGTTCGCGACATTGGTGATATTCCCCGTGATGCCAGCGTTGTTTTGCAGCGTCAACGCGCCCGTCGAGCCATCGCCGATCAGCACATCCCCGGTGAGCAGGCTGTCATCGACAAGGATCTTTGCGCTGGAGTTGTTGGCGACTTCGAGAATCACGCCATTGCCACCGCTCAGCGTCGAGCCATTGCGGAGGGTGATATCGGCCGACGAGGCCAGGGTGTTGCGGAATGACCCGACGATGATGGCGCTGCCGTTGGTCCCGGTGACCGAGGAGTTGTCGACGATGATGTTGCTCTGCTGGCTGGGCAGTGACGCATCAGGGCTGACCAGAATGCCGTTCTGTTCACCCGTGATGGAGCTTTGATCGGTGATCGTGGCGTTCCCGTTGAAGAGCGCTATCCCGATACCGCCATTGAGAAACCCCGTTCCGCCTGCGCTGTTTCCCTGGACGGTGCTGCCCGAAAGGGTGACATCGCCTGCCGCGACGCTGACTCCGCGCTCCTGACCGATGATCGTGCTGTCCGTGACATTGGCAACCGTGCCTCGGGTGCCCGCCAGGTCGGTATTCAGAAAGAGGCCGAAGTCGCCGGTACTCTCGATACGCGCTCCATTGAAAACACCGGTGGCCTGATTCAAGGCGACGCCAACGCCACCCGATTGAACCAGCACGTTGGGATTCAGATTGACCACTGATCTGCTCGACGCGTTAATGCCCCCCGTCGTCGCGCCGTTGACGGTCAGTATGGCCTGATTGAGAAGGGTCCAGCTTTCGACTGGGGCGCCGCTCTCAATCGTTTCAATTGAGCCATTGAGCGTGCGTGCCGTGGCCTGCTGTTGAACCATGAATAATGCCAAACCAATCGAGAGTGCCATCGTTGATTTTGGAAAATGTACAGACATTCGCTGTCCTGCCTTATCTTTTAAGAAGTGGCACACATTATGAGAAGACAATGAAATCATGCTTGTAGGACATTTCTTATTTAAGCGCAGGAAATATAAACGGACAGTTATAACCATCGATTTTTTCGCGATTACAAAACGTGCTTTTATCGCGAATACTTAATGAAACAGGCCCGCAATTTTAGTCATCCGGGTTATCGCGAAAGATCATATCCCCATCCTCTGTTCAGCGTTGGCCCGCTGCTACGCTGACAACAAGGCCGAATGCAATGCCCTGCTTGGGTAGACCCGTCAACCGGCCTTATTGACTCAATAAATTGCTTGTCTCGAACCGCGCTTATCCAACAGCTAGTGGTGCGGACTATCACGTTTCGGCACGAGGTATTGGAAGCACACATTTCACGCAACGTTGTGGCTCACGCGATAACGGAATGTCAGCCAGTTAATCAATGGAAGCAGGAGATACATATGACCATTTTGCAAAGTCGTGTACTCAGGCAAGGCGCTTGCAGGATCGATCCATTTACTGCAAACGCCCTGGACGCCCCGTCACTCACAATTCCGGAAGCTATCCCGGATTACGACGGGTTACTGCACATAAATACGCTCGCAAATGACCTGGAAATCAATTTGCCCTGGTGGAACGGTGTAGAGGAAGACATGCGTCTGCAAATCGCCTGGAAACCGTTTGACCCGGGTGATCCGAACGATCCTGGTGACACTAATCTCATCGGCACCCGGCACGACGTGACGGATGCAGAGGCCGCCGATACCACTACCGTGTTCAAACTCTATGTCCCTAAAGCGCTTCTGGTCCACGGCGTATACATCATCCGGGTCAGGGCCAGATCATTTCCAGGAGGGGTGAACGATTGGACGCTTCGGCACACCGTGCGCGTTGATACCGAGGCGCCGGGCGGTGGCGCACTGCCCTTGCTGACCTTCCCGCCAGAAGTCGAGGTCAGCAAAATGATCGTCGATGCCAACATTCAGGACGGCCAACTCCCCGTGCAACTGGCCCACTATGAAGGCATTGCCAAAGGGGACACTATCGAGCTGTGGATCAACACAACGCCTTGTCATTCGGAAGAACTGACGGTTGATCCAGACCCGGTCGAAGGGTTTATTCGGCTCGGCTACCTGGAGCCCGAGCTTGAAGCCGCTGGCAACGGGCCCGCCTCTTTCTTTTACAAGGTGACGGACAAATCTGGAAATTTCGCGGGTTCAAATAGCCAGGTGTTCGACATCCAGTTGCATACCACACCGTCCGTGATTCCAGCACCCACCGTCCCCCAAGCCGATCCGGATCTGCTGGATGAAGCAGAAGCGCGCTCCGGAACCAAGGTGGGCATTACCAAATTCGACCTGGCTCAGGCCGGGGACGAGATCATGGTTCACTGGGGCAGCCAGACTTCATCGAAATACCCGCTGACCGCTGCCGATTTAGGGAACGACCCGTTCATTACGATTGATCTCGCTTACAGTCTGGTGATTGCGGAGACCGAACAAGGGACCGTCGATGTCACATTCGAAGTATTCAGAAATGGGGTTTCCGTCGGGATGTCCGACATCAACACCGTCAATGTCGATCTGAGAATTCCCGGCGGCCCGGACCCAGACCCCACGAACCCCATCAACGAAAACCTGAAGCCGCTGATCGCACGAAACGCCAGCGCCGGAGACCCGCCACCGCCGGGAGAAGACAATGTCATTCCACCGGAGGATTTCGCTCAGGACGCACGCGTCATCATCTCCTGGCTGGATGTCGCCGGTGATGACATCTACGAACTGGACGACGAAATCGAAGTGACATGGGGCTCCCAGACCGCGGCGACCATCACACGCACGATTGTGCAGCAAGACCTCGACGATGCGATCGACCTGGTCGTGACCGTTCCTACTGCCACAGTCCAGGCAGAGGGGTCGGGCATTGATATTCCGGTGTTCTACACCATCACGCGCTTGACCGTTGCACCGCCAAACGGAAACCGTGCCATTGCACCGTTTGCACTGGTCAAGGTCGTCGGGCCGGACGAGTTACCCGGCAGCGGGACCATCGACATGCCTGTGTTCACTGTCCTGAATGAAGACGACGCGATTGGGCAGGACCAACTGATCGGCCCGGCGGGAGGCCGCTATAACCCGGTTCGCACCCGTGTCAACTACGCCAACGTTGCCGCTGGCGATACCGTGCAGTTGTTCTTCAGCGGGTATGACAGGCTCACCGGTGGATCGCTGATCCCCGGTGCGGCTTATGAACCGGTGTACACGCTGACGCCAGCAGACATGTCTGCCGGCACTTACACCTTTAACGTCTCGGCAACCTATCACTTTGCGGTCTGCAGCAGGGGCCATGTGGAAGCATATGTGATGTTCACCAACGCGAAGGGATCGACGCAATCCACGGCAGCGTCGGCGTATTGCGACGTGAAACGCCCGAACGATCCTGACTGTTCCAGCTACGTGCCTTAAGTCGGCAGTGCAATCACCACCGGCGTGCGCCGGAATCCGTTCTGGCCCACGCCAATCACGTCAACAAGCACGATTCACCCTTCACGGCACAAGGAGCGTTCTGTGGGCAACTCAACGATTACTCCGCTAGCACTGTCCAGCCCAAGGGTTCCCTCGACGGAAGCCAACGGCGGATTGAACTGGACAGATTTGTATGAAGACCCCGAAGCCAGCATCGTGGTGCAAGTGGTGCTTCCCATCGGGAACGAAATAGGGCTGGGGGACCGCATCGACCTCTATTGGCACGGGCAGGGCCTTCTTTCAACCCTCGTCGATGACAAGGCAATGGAAACCCGTCTGGTCAGCTTTCTGGTCAAAGCAACCGACATCATCCAGTTTGGCGACGGTGAACATGAGGTGGCCTACGAGGTCACCTCAGCCATTGGCGGTTCGACCGATCGCTCGCCTGTCCGATTAGTGCGAGTAAAAACCCTGATCCCTGGCGGAACAGACCCGGACGCAGGGACGCCCTACATCAATGAGCGCTTGCCTGAAATTCAGGGTATTCCGGAGCTCATCGAAGAGCCGACTCAGAGTCTGACGGTGACCATTGCGCCCTACGAAAACATGGATTTACATGACAACGTCACGCTTGACTGGGGAGGACAGCGCATTCTTCCTCGTCCGCCTGTCATCGTAGGCAACCCTGTTACGTTCGATGTCACGCGGGCGGTGCTGGAGGCTAGCGCAGGTAAGGTGATCGTGCGCTACCAGATCCGGGATCTTGTCAACAACTGGTCAAAATGGTCACGTCAGCGCGACACCGACGTCGAGGTGGGCAACAGTTTTCTGCAGGCTCCCAGAGTCAGCGGCACTGGCGTGGTCGATGGCAAGATAGACTTGAAACTGTTGGGCAACAGCGACGTGCAGGTGCAGATTCCTGTCTACACCCTTAAAGGGGGTACTGCAGAATATGCGCAGGTTCAATCCTCGGCTGATACGCCACAGCCGTTCATGGAGCGCGACGACCAGGTGCAACTGGCCTGGAGCGGACACACCGCAGACGGCACTTTGCTGCCCGACGTGCTCATCAACTACAAAGTTACGGAGAATGACATTGGCTGGCCCATCGCCCTGAGCGTGCCCAACGCACAGGTGAAACTGATTGCGAAGGGCTACGCGACCATGCGCTATACAGTCACGCCTGCAACAGGACCTTCCAAGTATTCCCGAAGGGCCAATGTGCAGGTAATTGGCGACGTACAAAACTTGCCACCGCCCAGCATACTCGAGGCGACTGGCAGCATTCTGGACCCTGACGCACTCCCTGCGAGCGGGGCGACGGTTTATATCGACGCCTCCGAAATGATTGCCATCGGCGACCAATTGCAAGTCTCCTGGAGCGGCACCGCGGCCAACGGAACACCTTTGGTGCATACGATCGACATCCTCGTCACGGGAAGCGTTGTCGGGAAACCCATTACGCGCTCAGTGAGCAAAACCTTCGTCGACCCTTTGGTCAATGGCAAGGTGGACCTCAGCTACACGTTGTACAAGGGTGACGGGCCGGTCATCGCTTCTCCCATCAGCACCTTCCAGATTCGCCAGGCAGGCGCGCAGTTGCCCGCTCCGGTCGTGGATCATTCCGAAGGCGATTTGCTGGACCCCGCAAAAGTACCGGCTAACGGCACCACCATCCGGGTCAATTACATCCCCATGCAGGCGGGGGAAACCGTCACCGTCGTCTGGGCGGCAGATTCGCCTTTCACAGACACGTTCGTAGTGCCATCGAACTGGAACGGCAAAGAAATTCCTTTCGATCTGGCGAAGACGTACGTCGATGCCAACCTCGGCAAAACGGTGCAGGTGTACTACACGGTGGTTTTGAACGGAGCTACCCGCACCTCTGCCAGCAAAGCGCTGCTCATACAGGCCGCTGGGCCAAGCGAGCTCATTGACGACTTCGACGAGCATGACGCCGACTTGATCAGCGCGGGGGGATTGATCAAGACCCGGAACATGACGATCCGGTTCGTATCAGGCACAGGCGTGGCCGGTTTCGATGGGCGCTATGTCCTCCCACCCGAAGCCGATACCGGGCTTTTCACCAACCCGGTCCTGCAAGTCAGTTATCGGGAAAACGGCAGTCAGGTGATTGAGCTTCAGTGCGACATCGACTCCACCACCCTGAGCTTCAATGTCCACGGCGTGGCCTCCAATGCCACCGCGGTTCGCTACCTGGACGCCTCTAGAACAGAACTGGGTACCAAAATCCTGCCATCGCAACTCAACCAGACCGTGACCTACACCAGCCCCACCAACCGCATTCGGTACCTGGAAATTTCCAGCAGCGCCGACTGGACCCTGTGGGACCACTTCGTCATGACCCTCTGAAATGCGAAAACGAATCCATGTCTCAACAAGGATGAACATCATGAGCAAGATCACAGACGACCACAAAAAAAAACTGGCCGCAGCCTTCTCCTCAGTGTGTAAGACCCCTGGCGTGAGCACGTTCGGCAGCACTCAACAGAACACCTTCCCCGCACCGACGGTGACCGAAGCACCTTCAGGCACCCTGAATCCCATACTCGGTACATCTGGCGTACACGTCGAGGTTGCCTACCCCGAGATGAACGTCTCAGACATCATCGGGCTGTCGTTCAACGGTAATGACACATTCGAAGCGCAGAACGGCAGCATGTTCGGCAAGGTGACGTTCGCCGTTCCAGTCGCGGACGTTGCCAAAGCGATCGGCAAGACCGTCGATGTCATCTACGCGGTGGTCCGCCCAGCCGGCACTTCAATTTCCGATTTCTTGAAACTGACCGTGACCTCGATCCCGGAAAACCAGCTCGCGGGCCCGCAGATCACACAAGCCTCTGGGGGAACACTTGATGTGACCGCCTTGACGGCCGACGCCGATGTCACGGTGCCGGCATGGCCTTTGATCGCCGTCGGACAACGTCTTTGGCTAAAGCTGGAAGGCTCGACCGCGCTGGATTTGCCCGCATGGCAGGGCTTTGCGATCACCAGCACAGGCGTTCAAAGCACCAAGGTCCCGCAAAGTTTTCTAAAAGGCCTGACCGACGGCTCTTCACTGAAGCTGGTGTTGGAAGTGTCGTTCGATGGGGGGGCCACGCGCCAGGCATTTCCGTTGACGACATATGCCATCACGGCCGTGCCGCCCATCACCTCCGTCACCATCGACCGAGTGACCGACTCTAAGGGCGTCGATATCCCCAACGGGGGCACGACCACAGACACCAGCGTGACGATTTATGGCTCGGTGGCGTGATCAAGATCATGCAAGCGCAGTGGGCAGCGGGGCCGTTGACCATACGCGCAGATGTCACGCGCGAAACAGCTCACCCGGCGTGAAGCCAAACAGGCTCTTGAACGCCGCGATGAACGCCGACGTTGAGTCATACCCGCAATTCAGGGCGGTGCTGGTCACGCTGTCGCCCTCTTCCAATGCATTGAGCGAGGCAAGCAACCGCGCTCGTTGTCGCCACCCTCTGAAACTCAAACCGGTCTCGCGCTGAAACAGCCGCATGAGGGTCTTCTCCGACATGTTCAGGCGCGCGGCCCAATCGGTGAGCGTGATGGTCTGGCCGGGGTCTTCGACCAGTTCATTGCACAGCGCCAGCAAGCGGGCATGACGGGGCAACGGCAGAGAAAAGCCGACTTCGGGCAGTTGCGCCAATTGATCGAGCAGCACCTGCACCAGCCGGGACTCATGGCTGTCGCGTTCGGGGTAATCCGCGGGCAGCAGGCAGAAGGCTTTGATCAGCTCGCGGGCCAGCGGTGTGACTTCCAGCACCCGGCAGCGATCGGGCGCCCATAGGGAATCCTGAGTGCGAACGTACAGGCTGCGCATTTCTGCGCGGGTAGAAGTGACCACTTCATGGCCCAGTCCTGCGGGAATCCAAACGCCCCACTGCGGTGGCGCGAAGAAACTGCCCTGATCGGTGTGAACGCCCAGCACACCGCTGATGGCGTAGGAAAACTGCACCCAGTCGTGACGATGGGTCGGCGTCCACGACCCGGCGCTCAGACTCTCGGCACGTGCGTAAACGGGTCGGGGCAGGTCGGTCAGGGCGGGGATCTGCCGCAGCGTGTCGGGGCTGCGAGAGGGTGAATGTCCTTTGCTCGGCATGGGCGCGCCTTCTGTCGTGAAGCGGGCAGTGTAAAGCCTCTCGATTCAGGCGCCACGTCTGTGAGAGCGAATTCAGTCGCGAAATGGCGGAACGATCGATGCAACTGAGTTGGCCGATCGATTATTCGCGAATGAATTCGCTCCCACAGTCAGGCGTTTTGGTGGCGTGAATCACCGCTCCAGGATCGCCGTTACGCCCTGCCCGCCCGCTGCACAAATCGAGATCAGACCTCGCCCTTGCCCCGCCACGCTGAGCAGTTTCGCGAGGTTGGCGACGATGCGCCCGCCGGTCGCGGCGAAGGGGTGTCCTGCTGCCAGCGAGCTGCCTTTCACGTTGAGTTTGCTACGGTCGATGGAGCCCAACGGCGCATCGAGGCCCAGACGGTTTTTGCAGTATTCCGGGTCTTCCCAGGCCTTGAGCGTGCACAGCACCTGCGCCGCGAACGCTTCGTGGATTTCGTAGTAATCGAAGTCCTGCAAGGTCAGACCGTTGCGCGCCAGCAGCCGAGGCACGGCGTACACGGGCGCCATCAGCAGCCCTTCGTCGCCGCGCACAAAATCCACCGCTGCCGCCTCACCATCGCGCCAATAGGCCAACACCGGCAGCCCGCGTTCTTTGGCCCATTCCTCACTGGCCAGCAGCACCAGTGACGCGCCATCGGTGAGCGGTGTTGAGTTACCGGCCGTCAACGTGCCACGAGGGCTGCGCTCGTAGGCCGGTTTGAGCGATGCCATTTTTTCGAGGCTGGCGTCGACGCGCAGGTTGTTGTCCCGGGTCAGGTTTCGAAACGGTGTCAGCAGATCATCCTGCCAACCCGAGGCATTGGCAGCCGCCATTTTCTGATGGCTTTCCAACGCCAGTTGATCCTGGGCCTCCCGAGGTATCTGCCAGGTCTGCGCCATCAGCTCGCAATGCTGCCCCATCGACAGACCGGTGCGCGGCTCGCCATTGCGCGGCAGTTCGGGCTTGAGATTGTGCGGCCTCAGCTGCGTCAGCAGCTTGAGCTTGTCCCCCGTGCTTTTGGCGCGATTGACCTGCAGGAGTATCTGACGCAGGTCTTCGTTCACGCCAATCGGCGCGTCGGATGTTGTGTCCACGCCGCCGGCAATGCCGCACTCGATCTGTCCCAGCGCGATCTTGTTGGCCACCAGCAGCGCTGCTTCCAGACCTGTGCCGCAGGCCTGCTGTATGTCGTACGCGGGTGTTTGCGGAGACAGTCGCGAGCCCAGCACACATTCGCGGGTCAGGTTGAAATCCCGTGAGTGCTTGAGCACCGCACCCGCCGCCACTTCGCCCATGCGCAAACCATGCAGGTTGAAGCGCTCGATCAGCCCCTCCAGCGCGGCCGTGAGCATCTCCTGGTTGCTGGCGGTGGCGTACGCGCCATTGGAGCGGGCGAACGGAATGCGGTTGCCTCCGACGATGGCGACGCGGCGTGTCTGACTCATTGAAATCTCCCTTTCTTGTGTGAGCTGATCAGCCCAAGAGCGTAGGACTTATTAGCCGTTAGTGTGGTCCACTTCTTTGAACCCCGACTCAAGGAGAGTGTTCCATGGCATCTGATCGCTACATTGACTTCGCCAACTCGGACATCGGTCGCCGACTGGTCGGAGCCGTGGGCCTTCCCGCGCCAGCGCGACTGGAACGCTGGCAGGCAGGGCGTCTGCGTCCGGTCGAAGGGGCATTGCTGTTGAGCGGCGGCCCGTTGGCGGAGCGCGTCAGCGAGTTTGCCCCGCGCATGACCGATCTGTTGTTCAGCTTCGCCAGCGAGGTCAGCGGCGCGCACCCGTGGACGCCCGAGCAGGGTTCGAAGGTCAAAGCGCTCGTGTTCGACGCCAGTACGTTGCTGCACACCGCTCAACTGTCCCAACTGCGCGACTTTTTTCAGCCGGTGCTGCGTCACCTCGAAAACAGCGCACACATCGTGATCCTGGCTCGGACGCCCGACGGTCAGTCCGACCCATTGGCCGCCAGCACACAGCAGGCCATCGAAGGTTTCAGCCGGTCGCTGGCGAAAGAAATGCGCAACGGCGGCACGGTTCAACTGCTGCAAATCGAAGACGGCGCGGAAGATCAACTGGAAGGCGCCTTGCGTTTTTTCCTGTCGCCAAAGAGCGCGTTCATCTCCGGCCAAGTCATTCGCCTCAGCGCCTCCACAGCCCACGTGCAGGACTGGAGTCGCCCACTGGCCGGACGCAAGGCATTGGTGACCGGCGCTGCTCGCGGCATCGGTGCAGCCATCGCGGAAACCCTGGCCCGTGATGGCGCAGACGTTGTGTTACTGGATGTGCCACAAGCCAAGTCAGACCTTGAGGCCTTGGCCGCGCGGCTTGGCGGTCAATCGCTGGTGCTGGACATCTGCGCACCGGATGCCCCCGCCCAGTTGATCGAACACCTGCCCGACGGACTCGACATCCTCGTGCACAACGCGGGCATCACTCGCGATAAAACCCTTGCCAACATGACCGCCGACTTCTGGGATTCGGTGCTCAACGTCAACCTCAACGCCCCGCAACTACTGACGCAGGCACTCCTCGATGCAGGCACCCTGCGCGACAACAGCAGCGTGATTCTGATGGCCTCGATCAGCGGGCTTGCCGGTAATCGTGGGCAAACCAACTACACCACCAGCAAAGCCGGGCTGATCGGACTGGCGCGTGCGCTGGCGCCTTCGCTGAAAGAACGTGGCATCAGCATCAACGCCGTGGCACCGGGCTTTATCGAAACCAGCATGACCGCGCACATGCCCTTCGCTCTGCGTGAAGCAGGCCGACGCATGAGTTCGCTCGGCCAGGGCGGCTTGCCCCAGGACGTCGCGGAAGCGGTGGCATGGCTGGGCCAGCCGGGTAGCGCTTCAGTCAGTGGGCAGGTGTTGCGTGTGTGCGGGCAAAGCGTGATTGGGGCTTAACGAATACGGGAGAGAATCGATGAGTGCACATTGGCGCTATCTGGACACCCCTCCATCGCTGCCGGGCTTGTTCATGCAGGCGGCGTTGCGGCGCAAGATCAGCGGCTCGCAGTTGCCGGATCAGGGGCTGCGCTGCTGGGTCTCGGTGGACCCGGACAAAGTGAGCGCATTCTCCAAGGTCTGCGGGTTCATCCCCGGCAGCCTGTTGCCGCCCACGTATCCCCACGTACTGGCGTTCCCGCTGCAAATGAAGCTGCTGACCGACAAGGACTTCCCGTTTCCGCTGTTGGGGCTGGTGCATTTGCATAACCGCATCAGCATTCGCCGTCCGCTCGGCAGTGTGATCAAGGCGCAAGTCAGTGTGCGCGTCGCTAACCTCAAGCCTCACGCAAAAGGCGCGACGTTCAGCCTGATCACGCAGTTCGAGGACGCGCTGGGGCTGTTGTGGGAAGAAGACAGCATCATGCTGTGCAAAGGCGCGAAGATCGAAGGTGAAATCGAAGGTGCCTACGAACCGGCACCGCTGCCGATGACTGAACTGGCGACGTGGTACGCCCCCTCCGATATCGGTCGGCAATACGCGAAAGTCAGTGGCGATTACAACCCGATACACCTGAGCGACAGCAGCGCCAAGCTGTTCGGCTTTCCCACCGCCATCGCCCATGGCCTGTGGATGAAAAGCCGGACGCTGGCCGCGCTGGATGATCATCTGCCTGCGTCGAATGTGGATATTTCGGTGGAGTTCCAAAAGCCCGTTCGTCTACCGAGTGAAGTGACGCTGTCCGCCAGCGCGGCGGGGTCTCACGGCCAGTTGAAGGTCGAGGGCAAGGAAGGGATCGTGCACATGATCGGGACGTGGCAGCCTGCGGCGGAGTAATTCCGCAGACGTTGACTGCTAGCACTTACATACCTTGTGGGAGCGAATTCATTCGCGAACGGGCCATTCAGGCGCTTCATCACTGACTGACACACCGCATCGCGAATGAATTCGCTCCCACAGAGGTTCTGAGACAGGCAGGAAATTCCATCGGCTTCACTTGATTCCGCCCCGCATCCCCCTGAAGCTACCCACCTTCAGGAGACCCGCCCCATGAACCTCGACGAACTCACCCAACGCCTGCATCGCATCCGCGATACCAATGACTGGCGGCAATTTCACAGCCCTAAAAATCTCGCCATGGCCGCCAGTGTGGAAATGGCCGAGCTGGTGGAGATTTTTCAGTGGAAAACCGAGGATCAGTCGCGTCAGCTGCCCGCCGATGAACTCGCCCACGCGGGTCAGGAAGTGGGTGACATCGTGCTCTATCTGCTGCTGATGTGCAGCGAATTGGGGCTGGACATGAACGAAGTGGTGCGCGCCAAGCTGGCCGACAGCGAGCGGCGGTTCAGCAAATGAGCGACCGTCATTTTGACCAGTTGGCCACGCGCTTCGCCGAGAAGATTTACGGCGGCGCCAAGGGCGCGATCCGCTTGGCCGTGTTGCAAGCGGATCTGAAAGAAAGCCTGCCGGACCGCCCGCTGCGCGTCCTCGACATCGGCGCCGGGCTGGGCCACATGTCGCTCTGGCTCGCTGAACAGGGGCATGACGTCACCTTGGCCGAGCCTGCTGAACCGATGCTGGAAGGCGCACGCCAGCGCTTCGCAGAAGCCGGACAAACGGGCACGTTCATTCAAGCCCCGTGGCAGGCGTTGCCCGAGCAACTGAGCGAGCCGTACGATCTGGTGATTTGCCACGCCGTGCTTGAATGGCTTGCCGAACCCTTCACCATCCTGCCGGTGTTGCGCCGACTCACCAAAGCCGATGGCTGGCTGTCGTTGGCGTTCTACAACCGAGATGCGTTGATTTATCGCAATCTGCTCAAGGGCCATTTCCGCAAAATGCGTCGAAATACGCTGGCCGGTGAAAAGCAGAGCCTTACCCCGCAAGAACCCCTTGATCCGCGCGAATTAGCGGCGCAACTTGAGAGTCTGTGGCGAGTCGAAACCCAGAGTGGCGTTCGGGTGTTCCACGATTACATGCCGGTCGAATTCCAGGCGAAAGCCGAACTGGCCGACCTGCTGGAAATGGAACTCGCCCACCGCCGCCACCCGAGCTTTGCCGGACTGGGACGTTATCTGCACTGGATGTGCCGACCTGTTTGAGGCTACCTGCGGAGACCATCATGAAACGCCTCGCTTTGCTGCCCCTCTTCCTGGCTTTGGCCGCGTGTCAGAGCCCTAACCCGTACACGGCCGTTTCCGCCGCCATTCCGCCTGCTCCGCCGCAAGCGGCCAACGCCATCGACATGAGCGCCTACCCCGCTGCGCCCCGTGATTTCGGGCGTTATCGCAACTGGACGTGGCTCAACGGTCAGTTGCCGCCAGGCACGCAATGGGCGGAGTCGGCGCAGGTCGCAGAAGCGGTGAGCAACGGTCTTGACCAGCGTGGCTTGCGGCCTTCGCAAAATCCGCAGACCGCTGATTTGCGTGTCGCGGCCGACACCCACACGGAAACCCGTATTCGTCAGGTGCGTGACGATTATTACGACCCGTACTACGGCGGCGGCTATTACAACGGGTATCGCAACGGCTATGGCGGTTACGCCACGGTGCCGGTCGTGCGAACCTATCAGGAGCAAGTCGTGGTGGTGCGCATCAGCCTGTTCGACGGTCGCAGCGGTCAGCCCGTTTGGAGCGCCAGCGCCGAAACCGGCAGCGGCGGCGATCAGTCGGCGCGGGCCAAGGCGTTGCGCCAAGCCGTGCAGCACGCGCTGACCGCTTATCCGCCGTCGTAATCTTTCCTGTTTTCTTTCCGGAGAAACGTCATGTTCCGCTGCATCGCTGTCGTGTGTGTTGCCCTGCTGCTCGCCGCGTGCCAGACCGATCGGGTCACTCGAGACTTCGACGCACAGCGCGATTTCGGCGGGTATCGAACCTGGGCCTGGAAGGAGCCGGGCCTGCAATATCAGCCCAACGACCCTCGCATCAAAAGCGACCTGACTGAGCAGCGCATTCGGCAGTCGGTCGGTGAACAACTCGATCAACGCGGCCTGCGCATGGCCGCGTCGGGCGTGAAAGCCGACGTTCAAGTGCAAGCCTGGCTGATCGTCGAAGACCGCCAACAACTGGTCACTACGAACTACGGCGGTGGCGGCTATTGGGGCAACCCGTGGGGCGGTTACTGGGGCGGCCCGATGGGCAGTGAGACGCGCAGCGTCGACTACAAGGTCTCGACCCTGCAAATCGACATGCTCGACGGCAAGGACGGCAAACTGGTCTGGCGCGGCAGCACCGAACAGGTGGTGAACGACAACAACGCCAACCCGGCCGCGCGGGAATTGGCGCTGCGTCAGACCGTGCAGAAAATCCTCCAGCAGTACCCACCAAGGTAAACAGCCACGAGCTGTGAGCTACAAGCTGCAAGCAGTGCGCGGTGTCTGACATCACGCGCACTGCTTTTAGCTTGCCGCTTGCCGCTCGAAGCTCGCCGCTTGCAACTGCTCCTCCGGCAACTAGACTCCCCGCATCTCGGGTGAGTAGCGACGGCTTTGCCGAAGGAGTGCTGGATGTCTCCCCTGATGTACCCCTACGCACGTCGGGACCGGCAGCGTGGCGCCATAGGATTGATGGCCGCGCTGACTCTGGCTCTGGCCCTGCTGTGCACCCTGGTGGTGGTCGACAGCGGGCGACTCTACATGGAAAAACGCTCGTTGCAGCGCGTGGCGGATGTGGCAGCGCTGGAGGCTGCCAGTCGCGGCGGCGATTGCACCGGCAGCAACACCGCCAGCACGTACGCCACGCAAAGTGCGACCCGCAACGGTTTCACGGTTTCCGACAACACCCGTACCCTGGCGACCCGCTGCGGCATCCTGATCGTCGGCACTGACAGCCGTCGCACCTTCGCGGTCGACGCCACCCGTTCTGACGCCATTCAGGTCACGGTCAGCCACAGCGTGCCACGGAGCATCGCTGCCGGTGTCAGTGCGATGTTCGAAACCACGCCGTCGCCGCCGGACGTTCAACTGAGTGCGGTGGCGGTGGCTGCCGGGGTGCCGCCCGTGGCAGCCCTGACCATCCGCAACACCGCGCTGCAATTGAATACCGCCAACGCGAGCATCCTCAATCCGCTGATCGGCGGTTTTCTGGGCAGCAGTGTCAATCTGGATGTCGCAGGTTGGCAGGGGCTGGCCAACAGCAACATCAGCCTGCTCGGCTACCTGGATCAGTTGAAGAGCGACATCAAACTGTCGGCCCTCGATTACACGCAACTGTTGAGCAGCAACATTGCGGTCAGCCAACTCCTGCAATCGGCAATCAACGTGCTCGACCCCAATGGCACACTCGGCGCCACTGCAGCCGTGCTCGGTTTGAAGGCGCTCAAGGTGGCGGCAGGCTCGACGCAAGTGGTGCTGGGCAATTTGCTTCAGGTTCAGGGCGGGACCGACATCGCCGCGCTCAACACCAAAGTCAATCTGATGGACCTCGTAGAAGGCTTCGCCCAGTTGGCGAACAAACAGAATGGCCTGGTGGCCAACTTTCCGATCAATCTCGCAGGGCTGGCTCAGGTCAACGCTCGCGTACAAGTGATTGAACCTGGCCAGCTGTCTGCCATTGGCAACCCTAAACTCGCGATCAAAGACCCCAACCCCAGAACCGGCCCCAACCGCATCTACGTGCGCACTGCGCAGGTCAAGACACTGCTGAACGTGAAACTGCCGGCGCTGGATGGGATCGCCTCCCTGGCCAATGCCGCCACCAACCTCATCGCCCCACTGACGCCGACGGTCAGCAGCCTGCTGCACCTGGATCTTGTGGGCGTCGTCAACTCAGTGACCTGCCTCTTGGGTGCCGGGTGCCAGACGCTCGATCTTAAATGGCTCTCTGACAGCAGCAACAGCGTCAGCCTCGACATCGCGCTCACCGCCACCAGTGCCGAAAGCTATGTCACCGGGTACACCTGCACCACCAATACCAATAAATCACTGACCACTCAGACCCAGTCCGCCATCGTGGATCTGAAAGTCGGCAAGATTGACCCGGCTGCGGCATTTCCCGCGAGCACCAATCCGGCCACGATGGTTCCCGGCCCCTTGCCAGTGCTGGATATCGGCATCAAGACCTGCCATCTGGTTCTGGGCATCGGCACGTGCGGCGCGCGAACCGCGTTTGCGGGGGGCGGCATCGGTGTGAGCCTGAATACTTCGCTGGGCGTCACGGGCACGCCGTTTACGTACATCTCGCCCAACCTGCCGGAGATCAATCAGGCGGCCTATTTTCCTCCCTCCCCCGTCCTGACGACGCCGACCAGCGCCTTGTTGTCGAATGCGCTGTCGGGGATTCAGGTCAACATGTACAAACCCACCGTCAGCAATGGGCTGGGGGATTTGCTTAGCAATCTGGGAACAGTACTCAGCGGGATAACGACGGCCCTTGACCAGGTTCTGGCCAGCACGCTGACCCCGCTGATCAGCGGCCTGATCGACCCTTTGCTCAAAGGCCTCGGCGTCAACCTCAACGCCGTGGACGTCGGCGCCAACCTCAGCTGCAATCTGGGGCAGGCGAAGTTGGTGATCTGAGCGAAAAACCTCACTCCCGCACAATCGGCAACGCAATCCGGAAACACGCGCCCTCGCTGGAGTTGCTGACACTCAGACGACCGCCCATCTGCTCGACGATCCCGTAACTCACCGACAGCCCCAGCCCCGTTCCCACGCCCACGGGTTTGGTGGTGAAGAACGGTTCGAAAATCCGCTCCAGCAGGCGCGGGTCGATGCCGCCACCGTTGTCTTCGACGATCAACCAAAGCGTCTGCTCGTCCTGTTCGACATGCAGGGCGATCCAGGGCTCAAAATCGCGGTCTTTTTCGCGCTTGGAAAGCAGGGCATCCCGGGCGTTGACCATCAGGTTGATCAGCACTTGCTCCAGTTGATCGACGTGCCCGCGCACTCTCACCCGCGCTCCCGGCTCACCGATGCGCAGGTCGACGCCTTTGCCCTTCATGCCCTCGCTGAGCATGTTCAGCGTGCCGTCCACCGCATCGATCGGGTCGAACAGTTGCTGCTCGATTTCCGAGCGACGCCCGAACACCCGCATGTGGTTGACCACCCGTGCTGCACGCTGCACCTGGGTGTCGATGCGATTGAGCTTGTCGGTGAGGTAATCGATTTCCACCTCGCCGTTGCTCAAGCGCTTGAGGACGTTGACCACGGCCATGCGCATCACGTTGAGCGGTTGGTTGATCTCATGCGCGAGCCCCGTGGCCATCTCGCCGAGGGTCGCCATTTTGGCGCTCTGATTGAGCTGCATGCGGGTGCGGCGGATTTCGGTGTTGTCGCGGCCCACCGCCTGAATCTCGATCAGCTTGCCGCTGTCGTCGAACACGCCCCGGTCAGCCCAGACCCACCACGCGTGCTCGCGCCCCGGCAGCTCCAGACAGATTTCCGACGTGCTCATGGGTGATTCCGGGGTCAGCTCTTCGATGCGCTTCACGAACGCCTCTTTCTGCTCGGCCGAAAACCATTCCCCGAGGTTCACCCCCGGCAACTGCGCAGGGGTGCATTCGAGATAATCCGCCAATGGCCGGTTGCCGAAATTCAGCACCAGGTCCGGCGTGTAGCGACAGATCATCGCAGGAGAATCTTCCACCAGAATCCGGTAACGCTCTTCGCTTTCTCGAACGCGCTCGGTGGCCTGTGTCGCTTCCGTGACGTCAAGCCAGAGCCCGACCGCCTCCACCGGCATGCCCAAGTCATCGCGCAATAACCGCGCCTCGTCCAGCAGCCAGTGGTACTCGCCTTTTTTGTCCCGCAGGCGATACCGGCAGCTGACCACGCCCTCCCGCAACAACTGGCGTGTGCGCTGAAACCAGACGTCGCGGTCGTCGGAGTGAATGTATTGCGTGAGCAAGCCGTCGCTGCATTCCGCCTGGGTCCAGCCCAACACCGGCGTCAGGCTGGCGCTGAAGAACGTCGGTTCAAGGCTGCCCCGGTCGTAGCTCAGCACGTAGATCACCGCGGGCGAACTGGCGATCAGGTTGTCCAGCCGGGCGTGAGCGGCCGCGGCCTGAGTTTCCTGGTTCTTGATATCGCTGACGTCGAGCATGAAGCCCAGCACCCGGCGCGCCTGCCCGCTGACCAGTTCCTGCCCCTGAATCCGCAGCCAGACCGGCGGGTGAGCGCCCTCGTCGTCACGTAACCGGACGCAGGACAACATCGGCGTCCCATGCTCGCGCAACCCGCCAAGGCGGCTTTCCAGCTCGTGCCGGTCGGCGGGGTGAATCAGTTGTAGCCACTGGCTAAGGGGCAGCACGTCGCTGGTCTCCGGCAGGCCCAGCGTCCTCGCCAACTGAGGCGCGAGCTGCACTTCGTCGGTGTCGGGCAGCAATTCCCACCAGCCGGTGCCCAGCAGGTCCTGCAACACCGCAAGCCGTTCCAGTTGATGGCGGTGCGCCTGATCGGCATGGCGATAGAGGATGGGCCCGGCAAGTGCCGAGCAGAGGTTCATCCACTCCCGATCCCCCAGCTCAGGCGCCTGTTGCGCGGCATCGTAAAACCCGAACAACATCCACGCCTTCACAGAGCCCTCTTTGTGGTGGGGCAACAGAAACCCCTCGGCGTTGCCAAACGCACTTTGCAGATGCACGAGATGGCTGGGAGCGTCGAAGTCGATCTGGTGCGTGACCGTGCCGTTCAGTGAATCGAGGTCGGTGCCCAGGCGCTGTCCGTCTTGCCACAGCTGCGGCGCAGTGTGAGCGTTGTAATGGGCAAAGATGCGCCAGCCCAGACCGCTGGGCTCTGAGAGCGCAAGCGCCAGGCAGGGCACCCGATAATTCTGCGCCAGCTCTTCCAGTTGCTCGGCGGTCACCGCTTGCAACCGGTCGATGTGGCATCCCCGGACTTTCTCTGCGATCTGCCCGGCCACCCGCAGGCACTGCTGACGGCTTTGCGCGACGTTGGCTTCTTCCATCAGGTCGCCAATGTCGAGCAATTGCAGCAACCAACTGCCGGGCAGGTTCGTCGACTGCGCCTGGACCCAGCCGCGCGTGTGCAACACCTGGCCGCCCGGTCGTTTGAAATCCAGATCGAGCATGTGCCCCAGCCACTCCTGCGGCGAACCTTCCACCACCAGCGCGCTGCTCGGCATCAGATAGCTCAACAAACGCTGTGGCGGCGCCGTCGACGCCCCCAACCCCAACGCGCTGCGCAACGGCTTGCTGATGCTGGTGACATGCCCGTCCTGATCCAGCTGCATGTGCCAGTCCGCACTGATTGAAGTGGGCTCGACACTCAGGGATTCCGGTTCGCGCCCGGAAGGTGCATCGCCGCGCCCGAGCCAACGGTTGAGGATTTCATTTTTAAGGGGCAAGTTGCAGGCTCGCTTCAGCAGAAAGGTAGGTCGGCAGATTCGGCACGTCACCGATTCCGGGTAGCGTCAGCACCGGCATGACCTGAGTCAGCTTGCTTTTGGGGTAATCGATCCGGACTTTGAGCAATTTGCCGTCGAAGCTGACAGTGGCATCCGAGGTGGGATTGAAGCCGAGCGCCGACGGAATCCAGGCCAATTGTGTCGTCAATGCCGACTTGGCCTGAGTCGTGACCAAGGTGGCGTAAGCGGCGGGTGTGGTGGCGCTGCCGGGGCTGATGGCCACGCTCTGGCGCACCGCTTCGGCGGTGGCGTTGTTGAACGATTGCATCATCAGCAAGGGCAGGCTGTAGGTCACCAACGCGTAGAAAATCGCGAAGAAAATCACGAACACGAGGGCAAATTCGATGGCGGCGGCGCCACGTTGCCTGATGGGGGAAAAATTGCGAGCGATCCTGCGCATGCCGACGTCTACCCTGACAGTGCTACCGTGCTTGGAGCATAGATTCTTTACGGAAAACAGGACGTTTTTTACCCAATGAATTTACTTTTCCTACTGGTGTGGTTTGCCGTATGCGCGGATCAGGACGCTCGCGCCAGGCGGGTTTCCAACGTTCTGACCTTCGGCGCCGGGCTGATCGCGGTGTTCTATCTGGTGATGAACGGTGAAAGCTGGCTGGGTGCACCGTCGCCGCAGCCATGGTGGGCATTGCTGCTGACGCTGCTGCTGACGTTGCCGGGGTACGCGCTGGGCAGGCTCGGCGCAGGGGATGTGAAACTGTTGATCGCCCTGGCACTCGCCAGCGACCCGGAGCTGGTGCTGGGCACATTCATCGGTGCTGGCGTGACCAGCGTGGCCTGGTTGCTCATGCGCCAGAGAATATGGCGCCAGGTGGGTCAACGGGTCAGGACACGTTATCCACAGCTGTCGCCCGAAACGTCAACAAAGCAGCCTTTCGTGCCTTTCCTGTTTTTGGGGTGCATCGCTACCCTCATTTGGGTCCACTAGTCGAATTGCCATCACACGCTATGTACATAGTCCGAAAGTGAGTCTAGGTTTGTTCCTACGTCCGGGCAGAGAACTGTCCTACAGTGGTTGCCATAAAGGATAGGCAAGGCACCGGGCCCGGTTCAGCCGTAGTCGCAGCAGGGAGTAGCGCGTGAACAAGCAATCGGCAATAAAGGTTCTGGTGGTCGACGATCAACCGCTCATCGTCGATGAGATCAGCGAGTTTCTGGAGGGCAGCGGTTACCGTTGCGTGCCGTGTTACTCCAGCCGTGAGGCGCTGGAACGGTTCCGCGACGACAGCGCCATCGCCATCGTGCTGTGCGATCTGGACATGCCGGGGCTAAACGGCATCGAACTGGTGGAGGCCCTGAAACTGCTGGCGGGCAAGAAGCGCATCTTCGAGTCCATCATGCTCACGGGCCGCGCCGAGAAGCAGGACGTGATCAAGGCCCTGCGTGCGGGGATCGCCGATTACTACCAAAAACCTGTCGATCTGAACGAGCTGCTCGAAGGCGTACGGCGGCAGGAAGACTCGCTGGAAGAACGGGTCAAGAACGTCCAGCACCTGGGCCATCTCAACGACAAGTTGCAGTTCCTCGCCGCGTCCATCGACGACCTCTGCCAGGACCTCGACAAATCCCGCCAGATCGCCCAGCCCGCACAGGCTGAAAGCGACGGCGACTTCGAGATGCCCGCCATCTTCGAACAACTGTCCCCACGCCAGCTCGACGTCGCAAGGCTGGTGAGCAAAGGACAGACCAACTACCAGATCGCCTGCGAACTGGGCATCACCGAAAACACGGTGAAGCTCTATGTCTCCCAGGTCCTGCGTCTGACCCACATGCACAACCGCACCCAACTGGCCCTGGCCCTGTCACCCAGTGCCGCGCGCGCGCGGGTGACGGCGCATTGAACGACGGCATTGCGGCGTAAATCGATCAGGCGACAGATATCTAGCGCCTGTACGGCGCATCGCGAATGAATTCGCTCCCACAGAGGTTCATCTGCGCCGAGAAGTCTGAGCCTGGCGCGGACTCAACTGTGGGAGCGAATTCATTCGCGAATGGCCAGTGCAGGCGGCAAAGATGTGAGTGGACTCAACCCGCTCTCAATTACTCCCCGAACTGCTCCCCGACACACTCCCCCCCTTCTTCTGGTCATAAAAATCCGGGATCGGATGCTGGTAGGTGTTGAGCCAGCGCTGCATCGTCAGGTCGCGCTCGATGGGGGCTTGGGGTTGGGGAATGGGGGACGCGGCCCTGCCGCTGGCCTGGAGTTGCAGCCAGTCCTCGGTCTGTTTTTGCGAGGAGGAGGACGGGCCGGGTTCGATGGCGAAGGCTGTGCCGCTGAGCGTCAGCATGCACAAACCCGTCAACAATAGGCGCTTCATGGTTGTCTCCCTGCGACCGTCGGAGCGTCGATGACGGCGGCGACTTTGTCGGCCTTGAGTGGCGTTCCGGCCGGGGTGTTTTTGAGTTTCTCGGCACGTGCCTGGGCGTCGTTCACCTGGTCGGGTGTCAACCCCGTGCGCGAGACCAGTTCCGCCGCTTGCGTCCAGTCATCCTGATAAATCAGCAACGTGACCATGTTCTGCGCTGCCAACGTATCGGGCTGTTTCAGTTCCATCGCCGTGAGGAACTGAAAGCGTGCCAGGTCGAGCTTGCGCTGATTGAGGTAGACGACACCCAGGTCGTTGCGGATTTTCTCGTCAGTGGGCGACAGCTTCACTGCCGCCTGCAAATACATCAGCGCCTGATTGTTATCGCCCCGCGCTGCCGCGAGCTGGCCAAGTCCATGCTCGCCCTCCGCAGCCCGACAGGTGCCGATCAGACTCTTGTACAGCGGGTCGGCCTCGTTGCTGCCCAACAGACGCAGCACTCGGGCCTTGCGCAGCCGCACATCCGGCAACGTTGGCGGCAGGCTTTCCAGATGGGCCAGGCTCGCGTGCAAACGGCCTTCATCGGCCATGTCCTGCGCCATGTTCAACGCCAGTTCCTGATCCGACGTCGGCTTCGCACAGCTGCCCGCCGTGGCCTGCGCCAGCCAGGGTGCCGTGCCGTCAGCGGCGCAACCACTGAGCAACGCCAGGCCTATTACTGCGATGAGCGCTTTCATTCGATCTCCTAATGCGAACCCAATGCCTTGCCAATGGCGACGAAGCCTGGCCCGGCCAATACGATCAACAACGCGGGAAACAGAAACACCATCATCACGATCGACATCTTTGCCGACAGCTTGGAAATGTATTCCTGCAGCCGCGTCAAACGGCGGTCATCGATCAACTGCTTGAGCGCCAGCAGCGACTTCATCGCCCCGCCGCCCTGATGAATCAACTGATTGAGAATGACGCAGGTGTCGCTGAACTCATCCACCGCCAATATGGCGGCCATCTTGTTCAGCTCATCACCCAGTTCCAGACCTGAGTCGATACGCACCAGCATCACCCGAAGCTCCGACGACAGCACCGGCAGCAGGCTTCGCCCCTCGTTGCTCAACACCCGCAGCGCCTGTTCCACCGCCATGCCCGATTCGAACAGGATGCGAAGCAGCGGAATGAATGTGGCGATTTCCGCGACCGCTTGTTTTTGCCGGCGCATGGCCGCCGTGGCCAGAATGCGCTTTGGCGCGAGGTAGCCCAGACCCAGCGCAAACATCGGCGCCAGCAGCGGGTATTCGACGTCACTGAAGAACAGCGCCTGCACCAGCGTCACCAGACACACCGCCACGATGGGCACACCCACCTGGCAGGCCGCGAACAACGAACGCTGGCTCGCCCGCCGCCAGCCGATGCGGTTCAGTAATGTCTGGGTTTCGCTGTCCAGGCTGACCGAACGCTGGCCAAATCGGCTGTCACCCAGCAAGCGCAATAACGTGCTGACGCGACTGTCGCGGGCGACCACCCCTTGCAGTCGCGACATCACCAGGCGTTCATTCCGGCGCTGGCGGGCGACGGTCAGCAGCAGGAAGAAGCCGGCGATGAAGAACATCAATGCGCTGAGCAACAAGGCCATTTCACACGCTCCGCAACATGCGCCACAGCGCCAGGCAGCCCGCCGTCTGCATGCCAAACGCGACCATCAGCATGGTCTTCCCCGAACCGTCGTTCCACATGTGCAGCAGGTAGTTCGGGTTCACTGCCAGAAAGTACGCCACCATGCCCACCGGCAGCAGCGCCAGCACCACGGCGGTCATGCGGGTTTCGCCGGTCATCGCCCGCAACTGCCGTGCGCCCTGCTCGCGCTCACGGATCAAGCGAATCAGGTTGTCGAGCAATTCGCTGGCATTGCCGCCGTAACGGTGATTGACCCGCAAGCCCATGGCGAACAGTTGAAACTCATCGCGCTCGTACAGCTCAGCGAAGTCTTGCACGGCGTCTGGTAATGAAACGCCCATTTGCACGTTGCGCTTGATGCGCGACATGGCGTCGTTCAAGGGATAACTCGCCGAGTCGATGCTGTGCAGAATCGCATCACCCAACGTGCGCCCGGATTTCAGGCTGCGCACGGCGTGATCGAGCAACTGCGGCAATTGCTCAATCATGCGTCGCACCCGACGCCGATAGCGAAAGCTGACGTAAAAACGCAACACGATAACCGGCAGCAAGATGCCCAGCATCAGACCAAACCCGTCGTGCAGCAGATAGCCCAGCAACATCGCCATCGCCCAGACGGTGAGGGCCAGCGGCAGGCGCTCGGTGGGCCGCCCCAACCCTGCCCGCAGAAAGGCGCGTTCTATTCGCGCCAGACCCGGTTTCGCGGCATCAGGTTCAGGCTGCCCCAATGACAGGCGCGCCATGACGCGGTCATGAGCGCCCTGGTTCAGCCCGCGATAAAACAGGTAGAACGACAGCAGCATCAGCAACATGAAGACGAGCCCGAGGATAATCGCGCCTTTCACCTGAACCTCCCTGGCCCCTGCCTAATAATCCATCTGCCGCAGCTTGTCCCCGGCGGGGTTCATGGCCTCGCGCAAGAAACCGAAGCCGGTCCGCCGATCGAGGCGGAACAACGTATTGGTGACGTACACGTCGTCCCGCACGCCCACCACTTCCACCACCTCGCTGACGCAGCGTCGCCCATCAGGCATGCGCGTCAGTTGGATGATCACGTCCAGCGCCGCGCAGATCATCTGCCGCAAGGTTTTCTCGGCGATTTGTCGGCCCGTCAACCCCACCAGCGTCTCCAGCCGCAGCAAGGCATCCTGCGCGTTGTTGGCGTGCACAGTGCTCATGGAGCCGTCGTGGCCGGTGTTCATCGCGGTCAGCACGTCGAGCACTTCAACGCCACGAATCTCGCCGAGGATGATCCGGTCGGGGCGCATCCGCAGGGCGTTGCGAATCAGGTCGCTGGCGCGCACCTCGCCATGGCCCTCGGCGTTGGGGGGGCGGGTTTCCAGGCGCACGACGTGGGGGTGGCCGAGCTGCAATTCGGCGACGTCTTCGATGGTCACCAGCCGCTGCTGGGTCTGGATCATCTGGCTCATGACGTTGAGCATGGTGGTCTTACCGGTCCCCGTACCGCCGCTGATGAGGATGTTGCAGCGCTTGCTCACGGCGGTTTCAAGAAAGTCGTAGATCGACTGGTCGATGGTCTGCATCGCCACAAGGTCGGCGCTCTTGAGCATGTCCTTGCGGAATTTCCGGATCGACACGCACGGCCCGTCCAGCGCGATGGGCGGAATGATCGCGTTGACCCGGCTGCCGTCGGGCAAACGCGCATCGACCATCGGCGAGGATTCGTCCAGACGACGTCCCAGCGGCGCGAGAATCCGCTGGATCACACGCTCGACGTGGTGGGAATCGATGAAGCGCAGGTCCGAATGGTGCAACACACCTTCGCGCTCGATGAACACTTTGTTCGGGCCGTTGACCAGAATTTCTGTCACTGACTTGTCCCGCAGCAGCACTTCCAGCGGGCCAAAACCGGTGAGTTCATCCACCAGTTCCTCGGCCAGCCGCTCCATCTCATAACGGGAAATCGCCAGCCGCAGCCGCGCCACGTATTCGGCCACTTTGTCGGTGACGAACTGAGCCAGCGCCGGGCGCGTGCCTTCCAGCAGGTTGCGTCCGCTTTCTTCGATGGCATCAATGATGTAGCGGTGCAGGACCAGCTTCAGACCCTGACCGTCGCCGCCCGCATCCTGGGGACGCGACGACACGCCGAACAGTTTCTCGCCTTTCATTTACGCGCTCCCAGTAAACGTCCGAGCCAACCGTCACGGGGTTTCTCCGGCGTCTGGTTCTGACTGGCCATCCGCTCGCCCAGGTTTTTCAAGCCGGTGCTCAAGGACTCACGAGGCGACAGTTCAAACAGCGACAGGCCCTGATTTTTCGCGTTCAGGCGCAGCTCGGGGCTGAGCGGCAAAACCGCCATGGCTGGCAGCCCGAAGGTCTTCTCCAGCGCCTCGGCGTTGGGCGTGACCTGGCGCAGGTACTTGTCCACCAGCAACCCGCCCTGCTGCAACTTCAGGCCTTTTTCGCGCCACAGATTGAGGATCGCCAGGTTGCGACGGCATTCGATGACGTTCTGATCGACGTACCACAGCAGCTGATCGCAATGGGTGACGAAGGTCCGCAGCGACTCGCTGTCAGGCTGGCCTACCAGGTTCACCACGACATGCTGAAAGTGCTGACGCAACGCACTGAGCAACATGTACAGCTCGGCGGCGCTGGTGTGTTCCAGCGACATGTCGTCCTCGCCATACGCGAGAATGCGCAGTTGGGTGGGATGAACGGTGAAGGCGCTGTCGATCAGGGTGGAGTCAAGACGACGCAAATGGCGCACGGCATCGCCAAAATTGAACGAGGATTCGAGGCTCAACATGGCCAGGCTGTCGCCGCGAGGCATGCCCAGATCCAACAGCAGGGTGCGCTGCTCCTTCTGCTGTGCAACCAGGGCCAGATGCGCCGACACCAGCGCGCCGTCGCCGTCGCATTGGGCGCCGTAGATCACGGTCAGGCCACCCATGTTGGGGTTCGGCGCCACGGGCGGCAGGCGTTTACTCAGGCGCCGCACCAGACCGGCCACCTCACTGGAGCGCGAACCGTAGGCCACAAAATCCCGCGCCCCGGCGCGCATGGCGTTGAGCACGAGCTGGTTATCCATGCCGTCACCCAACGCGACGATGGCCAGCATCGGCTTCGCCTCCAGTGCGCCTTCGATCAGCGCGCTCTGATTCATCAAATGCTCGCGATCAAGGCCGACGAACACCACGCTGGCGAACGTCACGTCCACCAGCGCCAGCAGTTCATCGAGGCTGCCGGTGCCCGCGCTGACCACCTGACCCAGTGGGGCCAGCGCTCCCTGCAGCCATTCGAGGTCGGTGCTGTTGCGTGTGATGGCCAGAAACGTCTGGCTGAGGCTCGGTCCCTGGCTCATTGCGATAACCCGCTGCGGCGATCAAAGCTGCCGTTTTCGAGGAAGTACATCTTGAGGAAACTCGGGTCGTAATTGCGCAGCCCTTCCCCCGGAAGAGACGGCAACGGCGCATTCACTGCCATCGGCTGAACCAGGTGCGGGGTGACGATCATCAGCAGCTCACGCTCGTCGCGATTGATCTGCGAACTGCGAAACAGCGCGCCGAGGATCGGGATGTCGCCCAGCCCCGGAAACTTGTCCACCGAGGCGATGTTGCTGGTGTTGATCAGGCCACTGATCACGAAGCTCTCACCATCGGCCAACGAGACGCTGGTGTCGGTGCGGCGAACGTTCAACGCCGGTACGGTGGTGCCCGCGATGGTCACCCCCGCCGTGAAATCCAGCTCGCTGACTTCGGGCGCGACTTTCAGCGATATGCGGTTGCGGCCCACCACGGTCGGCGTCAGCGTCAAGCGCACGCCGTACTCTTTATATTCGATGGAAATGCCGTTGCCTTCGCCGTTGGGCACCGGCACCGGGAATTCGCCACCGGCCAGAAAACTCGCGCTCTGCCCGCTCAATGCCACCAGGATGGGCCGGGCGAGGGTGTAGGCAAAACCGCTGGTTTCCATGGCATTGAGCATGCCCAGCACTTTGCTGCTGCCGCCGCCCCAGACGATGTTGAAGTTGTTGTTGCTGAGCGGAATCGCCGGTCGCGTGCCGCCCACTGTGCCCGGCGTCACGGTCACGCCGGGTACGGTGCCGGGGGAGCCGAAGAGGAAATTGTTCGAGCCTCTGCCAAAGATCGAGGTGCTGGCTTCTTTCAACTTGGTACGGCTGACCTCGACGAAACGGATGTCAGTTTGCACCTGACTGGGCAGCAGCGGGTCTTCGGAAGGTGGCAGCAGGGTGTCAGTCATCGCCGTCTTAGCAGTGCCACGCACGAACACCATGCTTTGCCGGGGCGAGGTGGAACACGCCGTCCAGATCATCAGGCTGGTGGTGCCCGGTCCCACCCCGGTCAGCAGGAAGCCGCCGTTGTCGTCGCCGTTCACATGAACATCCGCAATCTTCGGATCGCCCACCGCCAGACGCGTAATGGCGACAGGCGAGCGGATAGCTTGCTGTACGCCCTGGCCGATCTCCGTGGCCGCTGGCATGGCGGCGAGTCCCGAACACCCGGTCGGCGCGGCCACCGCGATGCCCTGATACAGGCCGAGAGACATAAAGGCCAACGCGATACGGTTCAACACCGGTTTGGAACGGCTGCTCATCAAGTGCAATCCTTGCTCGAATCAGGGGGTTTGCTGCGTGATCTGATTGCCACGAATGACTTCCACCGGCCGCGGTCCGCGCGGGGCACCCCCGCTGGCGCGAACCGCCACGTTGGGCTGCAGACTCAGTTGGTTGAAGTGGGTGACGTTGCGATTCGCGGTGTCCAGCTGCAGGGCTATGTCGCTGTCGCCCGCCCAGTAACGCTCAAGATTTTTCTCGTCAGCGCTGCGCACAGCCAAGCGCAGAGGTCCGGCTTGCGAGGCCAGCATCAAACGGTTGAGCAGCTTTTCCGGCACCGCGACGACCACGCTCCGGGCATTGACCCTGCCTTTTTGCTGTTGGGCGCGTTCGTCGCGGCTGATGCCTTGATCGTCCTGGCCCTGATTCACCGGCCCCATCAACGCCCCCACACTGAGCACGCGTAACGCTGGAACGACGGTTTGCGCGCTGCGGTCGTTATTGGCCTGGTCCGGAGGCAGGTAGAGCAGGACATCCACGTAATCACCGGGGCTCAACTGCCCTCCGGCACCGATGATTTCGTCAATGGACAGCGCCAGTGCTCGCTCGCCGGGGCGGATCATCCGAGCCAGTGAGCCACCGGCGTCGAAGCTGCTGTCGGTCAGCCAGGTGCCTGCGGTGAGGGGGCGCCACGACATGCGGCCGATGGCCTCATCCGGTTTGCTGAAGCTTCCGGCAGGCGCGACTTTGAGGCGTTCGACAATCAGGTCGTCAGCCTTGATGGGCTCATAGGCGGGAAGATCGCGAGCCAGCACCAGCACGGATTGACGGGTGGGGTCTTCGGAGGGTTTTTCTTCGACAACGGGGGCGGCGACCGGGGTAACGGTCTGTGCGACAGGCGCTTGAGGTGCAGGCGCGGGTTGGCGGCTCAAGACCAATCCCCAATACCCGGCAAACAGCGCACCCAGCAGAAAAAGTACAGCGAGCCCTAGTGTGACGCGACTGCTCATGACGGCCCTCCTGTGCCTTACCGCTCTGCGGATCACTTCGAAAACGGTTCGAGACAACCGATCAGTCAGTTGGCTGTGAACATTCTTCCTTTTCGCCTTATGAAGGTAGACGAGGTCATTCAAAACGCCATCATTCGTCGGAAATTTCCCATGCATTCATCCGTTCGGAGGGGCCGGGCCACGGCCTGTGGGCCGCTTGGCATTATCACTTTCGGATTAATGCTTTCTTGCGATTGTGGAGTGTGGAAATGGGGTCAATGCTGTGAGTACGAAGGATTGGCAAACGCTTTTTGCGTGCAGTAACGCGCTTCATGCGCTGAGGAGAAGTGAGATGTACCTTGCAAAAACCGCTAGATGGATCAAAAAATTTCTCAAACGAGAAGATGGTGCCTCGGCTGTTGAATACGTCATCATCATTGCGATGGTTGCGCTGGTTATCGTGGGTATTTCTCCAAGCGTCAAAACCGCGCTGACCAATACTTTCAGCAGCATTACGACGGCGCTGACACCGACTTCTGGATCATCAGGGAGTTCGGGCAGTTCAGGCAGCTAATCTCAAAAGGCGCCTACTCTAAGGAAATCTCCATCACTAAGGATTGTCTTTATGGCCGCCGCTCCTACACGCCAACAATTACTACTCGTTGACGACGAAGAGGACGCCAACGAAGAGCTGGCCGAGTTGCTTGAGGGCGAGGGTTTTTGCTGCTTCACGGCGCCCTCCGTCAAAGTAGCGCTGAAGCTGCTGACCGAGCACCCGGACATTGCCTTGGTGATCACTGATCTGCGGATGCCGGAGGAAAGCGGCATCTCGCTGATCAAACGCCTTCGCGAGCATACGTCGCGCCAGCACCTGCCGGTCATCGTCACCTCAGGCCACGCGGACATGGAAGACGTCAGCGACCTCCTGCGCCTGCACGTGCTGGACCTGTTCCGCAAACCCATCTACCACGTCCGGCTGCTGGAAACCCTCGACAACCTGTTTCCGAAACCGAAGGTGTATCAGGTCGGGCCTTGAGCCTTCCTTTCGACCGGGATTCCCAATGACCATCAAGGTGGTATGCCCGTCGGCCTATCCGTCGCCGGACACACCGCTTCGCTGCCGTCGTAACCTCCGGCGTCTCCCACAGGTTCTGCGGCAAGCCCGAACCGAACGCCTCGCCCTCTAGCTCCCTCGGTGCCGATCACAAGTGTTCAGAACGGCATAAGACTCGTGGGAGACGCCGAAGGTTACGACGGCAGCGAAGGCGGTATATCAGGCCCACGCCAAAGCCCGACACACCGCCCTCCTCTCTCAAAGCTGATAACTGAAACTCAACGTGAACCTGGGATTGCGGTTGAAACTGTCCAGCCCGACGTCTGACATCGGCTTGGCGGCTTCCAGCGCGATGTTGTAATAACGGCCATCGCCAAACCTGAGTCCGCCCGCCGCTGAGGACAGTTTCGAATCCTTGACCGGCAGTTCGTTGAACCACGTCCGTGCCGCATCAAACACCACGTACGGTTGCAGCACTTTCACCCAGTTGCCGTCACGGGTGAAGCTGTAGTTGACCTCATACGCCACGCCCCAGCCCTTGTCGCCCGACGCCTGATCCGTCGGATAGCCCCGACCGAAATTCTGCCCGCCAAACTGCGCCCGCTCACTGTCTGGCAAGGTGTCGTCGCTCCAGTACAACGCAGCGGAAAACACCCCTTGCCAATGCTCGAAAAACTTGTCGCTTTGCACCCCCGACAACCGCGCCCGAAAGAAGTCCAGGTCGTACGTGCTGTCGTCGGTCTTCGCGCCCATGCCGTCGATACCCTGGTACACCCCGGCGCTGAGAATCCGCAGTTGCCGGTCGGTCGATCTGCGCCAGTCGCCTTCCACCGCCACGGCGCGAATGTCGGTGCGACTTTTTACGCTCAAGGGAAAACCGATCACGTCGTAACGCGTCTTGTCATTCACCGCGTACAGCCGCGCCCCTGCGCTCAGCCATTCGTTCTGCGCCGCAATCAGCGGGTGAGTGAAACCAATGGAAAACCGGTCGTTGTCGCGCCGTTGCTTCAACTCCAACCCATTGTCCAACGCCACGTTGGTGCCCGGCTCGCTGCGGTAGTGAGACGCCGACAGATTCAGCTGGGTGCCCTCGGTATTGAGGTACTGGCTGTAATCCAGACGGTAGTAATGCTCTTTGTCGTCTCCGGGCGGGAACAGGCCGCTGAAGGTCAGTTGCTCGGCCATGGCGGTCTGCGCGTTGCTGCTCAAACCGAGCAACGCTTGCAAGCCATCGCGGTTATCGTCCGTGGTGCTCAGGGTACTGGTGAAGGGCTTGCGCGAGGCTTGGGCGATCAACGTGGTCGCGCCGTCCGTGGTGCCCGGTGGCGGCACTTGAGCCTGCAAGGTCACGCCCGGCACCCGGCTCATCAGCGAGGTGTAGCGCTCGAACGTCTTGCGGGTCAGCGGACGCTCCTGCTTGATCTTGTCGACGAGCTTTTGCAGGTACGCCGACACGTTGCCAATGTCACCTTCAAGCCGATAATCCCGCACGTAACCTTCCACCAGCACCACGCGCACCAGCCCCTGATCGAAATTTTGCGGCGGCAGGAACGCGTAGGACAACAGATAGCCGTCATCCTGATAACGCCGGGTGATGCCGCGCGTGGCCTCGATCAATTCGGCGAGTGTGGCGTCGCGGCCAATCAAGGGTTCATAGGCAGCGCCGAGCTGTTCTAGCGGGTACACCGTGCCGCCTTCGATACGAATTTTGCGCACGCCGACCTTGGTGCTCATCATCAAGGGCGTGGCGTCGGACGGGGGTGCAGGCACCTGTAGGGCGGGCGTCGCAGGACGGTAGGCATCAGCGGGGAGGTTGGGCACCGGGAGCGTGCGCTCGCGGTCGTTGCTGTTGAGGAAGCTGGGAAGCGGTTCAGCGTTCGCGAAGAAAGGAGAGACAGAAACACCCAGCACAAAGACAGGGATACAAGCACGCATAAGGACACTCCATTGGCCAACAGCAGCGGTGCGCGGGCAAAAAAAAGACAGGGGATCTTCCGACTCCCCTGTCTGAAACAAGCGTAGGCGTTGTGGGAGAAGTCGCTAGCGAAGCAAGCTGGAGAAAGAACACTGCATCGCGGACAACGGACTCGCGAACGTTCTCAAACTGCCCAGCACTTCTTACTTACGCGTAGCCAACCCACCGCCAAGGACGCTTGTAACCCCGTTGAGCAACCCGCCGACACCGCCATTCGACGCGCTGCCATTTGCATTCACCAGGCCACCCACCTGAGCGACCGTATTACCCAGTGTCGAGACCGTGCCGCCAACCGCCGTGGTGACCGGGTTGGCGTTGGTCGCGGCGATCTGGCTACCGAGATTGCTGACTGCGCCGCCCGCTTGCGTGAGCAGGCCGTTGACCGGTGCGCCGATGCCCGTGGCCCCGCCGATGTTCTGCGTGACGCTCGCGACGTTGGTCACGACCGGGGTAATCGCGGATGCCACGTTGTTGGTCAGTGCCGCCACCGGTGCGCCAAGCGCCGTATTGGCGACCCCGTTGCCGCCGAGGATCGGCCCGAGGGAGGCGACGGTGGTGCCGACGCCGGTGCCATTCAAACCTGCAGCGCCCAGCAGACCGCCGCCAGAACCGGCGGTCAGCCCCGAACCTGCGGCAGCGACCACACCACCGACGTTTTCAAGCAAGCCGCCGTTCAAGCCCGGAACACTGGGCAGCCCCGGCAGGCCAGGCAACGTGGTGCCGCCACCCGTGCCGGCATTGGCTTGCAGGTAACCGGCTGCCGTGCCCGCCACATCACCCAGGCCGCCGAGCGAACCGCCCAGCCCTGCGGTGAGCGGATTGTTCTGCGCGCCGTTTTGCAAGCTGCTGCCGACGTTGTTGAGCGTGCCTTTGACGTTTTGCAGCAAACCATTCACCGGCTGGCCCAGCCCTGTCGCGCTGCCGACTTTGTTGGTGGTCGATTCAAGCATCGCCACCACCGGCACCAGTTTGTCGCCGATGGCTTGCGTGGCCGAGCCGAGCGGGCCACTGGTGGTGGCGGCGCTGAGGGTGTCACCGAGCATGGTGACTTTCTGACCTACGCCGTCGACCAGATCGCCTGCGCCGCCGACCACGGTGCCCACCAACGGCACCTGTTCGATGGCCGAGGATCGAGCAAATTTCGACACGCCAGTGCCGAGGGAAGAGACGCCCGTGCCGAGGTCGCCGGTCGCCGTGCCGACGCTGGAAAGCGTCATGCCGAGGGAATTACTGTCGGTGCCAAGCGTGCCGAGGCCATCGACCAAACCGCCGCTGACGCTGTTCGCCGCGAAGCCAAGGGATGAAACCAGGCCACCCGCGCCGGAGGTCAGATCGGTGTTGCCCGCAATCGGCACCGACGACACGGCATCACCCACGCCCACGACCGCATCGCCCACCTGACCGAGGACGCTGCCGAGATCGACGCTGGTCTGTGCGGTCGTGCTGCGTGTCCGGATCACCGGAGTACCGCCACCGGTTCCGCCGGTTCCACCATCAGTGCCGCCTGTACCACCTGTTCCGCCCGTGCCTCCAGTGCCGCCGTCAACCACGCCACCACCGGTTCCGCCTGTTCCGCCTGTTCCGCCCGTACCTACTGTTCCGGTATCGCCTGTGCCTCCTGTCCCGCCCGTATTACCGGTGCCGCCCGAACCGCTGCCATCGGTGGTTCCGCCGCTGGCTGACCCTCCCGATGTACCCGCTGTGGATGAGGAACCCTCTACGTGACTTTTCGAACCGCCACCGCCACTGCTGCACCCACCCAAGCTGACCGCCAGAACAAGTGCCAATGCCGATGATGCGAAAAACATCTGGGTTTTCATGGGGAGAATCCTTCCAAAACACGATTGTTTTATTGGCCTCCCGGCTTGAGCCGAAAAGCACTTGTCCATGACGCCATGACAGGCTTTGGAAGGGGATTGGGCAACTCACAACTTGGTATTAACGCCTTATATACCTGCGAGAAAGGGTGACTGAAGGTGTGAAAATCGTGTTTTAAATCAGGGCATTAGTAGCGACATAAATAACCGTCACAGCCCGCGCAGACGAAAGTTATATAGTCGTAATTGACAGGTCCGAGGCGCTCAAAAAATCTCGTGTCCTGCCGAAGGCATGCAGAGATTCGAAAGACACACAGCTTTGCGTCTGCCGCAGGCATGTGGGTGTTCGACCTGCACAGTTCTGCTTCTGCCGAAGGCGTAGCTGGCTTGCCTGCGATCTGGCGTGAAGCGGCAGCAAGGCCAGACACCTCGGTGGTGTCAGGTACACCGCGTGCACAGGGTTTGCTGCCGGTGCCCGGCAGATCGTAGGCAAGCCAACTCCCACGCCCTTCGGCAGAAACAGATTTGTGGCGCGATTCAGACTTTGATTCGGGCCGAAGGCCGTGGGAGCTGGCTTGCCTGCGATCGGCTGCGCAGCTGTCGTAAACTCTCTGAGCGCGGTCTTTCTGACACCACCGATGCGTAAAAAAAACTTATCCAAGACCGCAGAGTCTTCTGCACTGTCGGCAGAGGCGAATATGCAGTGTGCCGGGAATCCCCGCCAAGTCGTTCAATCCACCACACTGAACTCCACCCGCGCGGTCTGCCCGCTTTCGTCCAGCACGCTCAGTTGGTAGCGCCCCAAGCGGTTGAAGGTGTGGGTGTAGCTGTCCTGATTCGCCGTATCCCCCACTGGCGCGCCGTCGATGAACCACCAGCGGCGACCGTTGCCGCCGAGGGCCGACAGCTTCAATCGCAACTGCTGCTGGCTGCCGGTGGGCAAACGCAGTTGATCGCCTTCGCGCACGCCCACGATTGAAATAGGTGCGGCCAGGCTCAAGCCCTGGGGCGGGCAAGAGGGATCGACCGCGGGCAAGCGCGCGTCTCTGCGCTCACTCTTCGGCAACCACGGTTCCAAAGGCGCAGGCCAGAGCGCGATGTCACGGGGTTCAGCCTGCGGACAACTGGCGCCGACACGCAGCCCCTTGTCGTTGACCCAGACTTTCTCCAGCAGCCCCAATCCCAACGGCTGATCGGTGGCTTGCAAGGTCGGCGGCGTGGTGCCGTCCAGCGTCCAGGCGAAGCGCTGACGTCGGCAGTTGGGGTCGTTCTTGTTCATGGTCTGCCCGATCGGCCAGCAGATCGCGGCCACGCCGACGCTGAGCGGCACCGGTTGCACGGGCGGCAGGATGTTGCGCTGGGCATCGCGGTTCACCAACAGGTCGTGTACCTGCAACATCAGCGGCGCCGCCGACGCCAGTCCGAACTGCCCCGGCACCGGCGTGCCGTCGGGTCTGCCGATCCACACGCCTATCAGGAATCGTGGCCCCACCCCAATCGACCAGGCATCGCGAAAGCCATAACTGGTGCCGGTTTTCCAGGCCAGTTGCGGTCGCTGCACCAGCTCGGCGTGAGGGTCGAGATCGGGGCGCGACTGGCCGCTCAGAATCCGCCGGATGATCCACGCTGCACCGGGCGACATCATTGGCCGGTCACGCAGACGATCTTCCGGTTGCAAGCGAATGTCGGCGCTGCGCCCTCCCCTCGCGAACGCGCTGTAGCCGCCCACCAGATCTTCCAACCGACTGCCCGCGCCACCGAGGATCAGCGCCAGGTTCGGTTCAGCCAGTGGCGGCAAGGTCAACGGCACCCCGCCATTGCGCAGTTCGGCAGCAAAGCGTTTCGGGCCGTAAGCCTCCAGCAGTTGCACGGCGGGCAGATTGAGCGACATCGACAACGCCGAGCTCGCCGCCACCGCGCCGTTGAAACCAGAGGAGAAATTCCCAGGTCGGTAATCGCCGTAACGACGTGGTACGTCCTGCATCAGCGATTCGGAATGGATCAGCCCTGCGTCCATCGCCTTGCCGTACAAAAAGGGTTTCAGCGTCGAACCCGGAGAGCGCAGCGCATTGACCATGTCCACGTGGCCGAAGCGTTTGTCATCGCCAATGTCCACAGAGCCTACGTAGGCCCGCGTCGCCATGTTCTCGGCCTCGACCACCAGAATCGCTGCTGACGTGCGCTCGGGTAAACGCGCGCGCCAGCCCATCAACAGGTCTTCGAGGCGACGCTGCAAACCGGCGTCCAGTGTCGTGCGAATCAACGGCGGGCTGTTCGGTCGGTTCAAGCGCCGCGCCAAGAGTGGCGCGAGGGTCGGTTCCTGACGCGGGGCGAGCAGCAGCGGTTCTTCCAGCGCTTCGTTGACCGACTTCTGCGGCCATTTGCCGAACTCGGCCAGGCGCCTGAGAACCTTGTCGCGAGCGGCCTGAGCGCGTTGCGGATGACGATCCGGACGCAAGCGGCTCGGCGCCTGTGGTAATACCGCCAACAGCGCGGCGTCGGCGCGGGTCAGTTGTTGTGGCGACTTGCCGAGATACGCCCAACTCGCCGCCGCCACGCCTTGCAACGTCCCACCGAAGGGCGCGCGATTAAGATACAGACCGAGGATTTCCTGCTTGGACAGATGCCACTCCAGTTGCATCGTTCGCCACAACTGGCGCAATTTGCCGGGCAAGGTTCGGGCGTGGGGATCAAGCAACCGGGCGACCTGCATCGACAGCGTGCTGCCCCCCGACACTACATGGCCGCCGCTGAGGTTTTGCCACGTGGCCCGGACCAACGCCATCGGGTTCACGCCGGGATGCTGATAGAACCAGCGGTCTTCGTAGGTCAGCAGCGCTTCGAGGTAATAGGGCGACACCTGATCCACCGTGACCGGGTAGCGCCACACACCATTGGCATCAGCAAAACGCCAGAGCGGCGTGCCGTCCTCGGCCAGCACCACGCGGGCGAGATCGTCCTTGGGTAGGGGCAACGGCCAGATTCTGTCCGCAAGCCAGAGCAGCAAGCACAGGCCCAAAGCGCCGACCATGAATCCGCGCAACAGGCGCAGGGCAAGTTTTCCGCGCCTCATGCCAAAGAGCCTTTATGCTCTAGGGAACTCGCCCCGCCCATCCGTAGCCAAAGCGAACACGCCCTTTTCCGTTTCACCCCTTTCATCAGGAAGCAGACATGCAGGTAGAAAGCGTTTTCGAATGGCTGGGCCAGGTCATCGGGGCGGTGATCCGCTTCGTCGTTGACGGGTTAAGCTGGTTGTTCAACATGTTCACTCATGCCGGTGGCAATTTCGTCGACGGATTGTCGCGCACGCTGGGGATGGACACTTCACTGATCAGCATCATCGCCCTGATCATTGGCCTGATGTTCCTGTACTCCGCGATCCGCGCCTTCATGCGCGCCTCGATCATCCTCGGGATCATCTGGCTGTTTCTGGGGTTGTGGTTGTTGAGCTGGATTATTCATTGATCGGCATGTGGTCGGACGCATTCACAGACTTCATCTGACACACCGCAACACCCCTGTGGGAGCGAATTCATTTGCGAGACATGCGTACAGCCGACACATCGTCATCGGCTGTACGATCTTCGCGAATGAATTCGCTCCCACAGTTGAACCGCATACATCAGGCAAACCGCGACCGAATGATGATCACGTGCCCACCCAGAGCGCGGAAACGATCCAAAAACTACGCCGCAATCCCTGACACCCCACAACACCCCTGTGGGAGCGAATTCATTTGCGAGACATGCGTACAGCCGACACATCGTCATCGGCTGTACGATCTTCGCGAATGAATTCGCTCCCAC
>NZ_JBIVNG010000007.1:0-332424 GCF_044753445.1 Pseudomonas sp. NPDC088368 | reverse complement strand
ACAGTTGAACCGCATACATCAGGCAAACCGCGACCGGACGATGATCACGTGCCCACCCAGAGCGCGGAAACGATCCAAAAAATACGCCGCAATCCCTGACACCCCACAACACCCCTGTGGGAGCGAATTCATTCGCGAGACGTTCGTGCAGCCGACACATCGTCATCGGCTGTACGATCTTCGCGAATGAATTCGCTCCTACAGTTAAACCGCATACATCAGGCAAACCGCGACCGAACGATGATCACGTGCCCACCCAGAGCGTAGTAACGATCAAGGACAACGGCGCTACTCCTGACTCACCGCAATACCCCTGTAGGAGCGAATTCATTCGCGAGAGGGCGGTACATCCGATGCAAATTTTTCGGCTGTACCGCCGCTTCGCGAATGAATTCGCTCCCACAGTTGAACCGCATACATCAGGCAAACCGCGACCGGACGATGATCACGTGCCCACCCAGAGCGCGGAAACAATCCAAAAACTACGCCGCAATCCCTGACACCCCACAACACCCCTGTGGGAGCGAATTCATTCGCGAGACGTTCGTACAGCCGACACATCGTCATCGGCTGTACGATCTTCGCGAATGAATTCGCTCCTACAGTTAAACCCTATTAATCAGGCAAACCGCGACCGGATGACGATCACGGCCACTGCTCCTTATTTCTTCCCCTTCACCACCAACTGCGCAGGCGCGTCGCCCAATGCCTGCCAGTTCGGCCGGTACATCGATTCCACTTGCGGCGGCGGGACGCGATAAGTCCCCGGCGTCACCGCCCGCGCCAGGTACAGCAAGTGCACAGTGTTGAACCCCTGCAAATCCACTGCCGCCACATAACGGTCGCCACGGAATTCTTGGTGTTTCAGCCCGGCGTTTTCCATCGACTCGCGCCACTGCTTCACCGACTCGCTAGCGTCTTCCAGACTCGCGGCACTTTGCGCCAGGTTCTGGTTTTCGATCTCAAGACCGGCTGGCAGCAGGTCTACCACCAACGCATCCGGCACGCGCTCCTTGGATTTCAGCTCCAGGTGCACCAGCACCAGTTCGCCACTCTTCAGCGCATTGAGGTTCAGCGCCTCGCCATCCATGCCGAGGTATTCGCGACGAATCGCCAGGTTCTCGCCCCCCGCCACCGGTGGCTGCGACGGATACCCGGAAATCGTCAGTTGCTGGTACAAGGTCTCGCCATTCGTGCTTTGAACGGTCAGCGGCGACGCCAACACCGAGCTGTCGAGCTTCACGCCCGGCTGATCGTTGCTCAGCTCTCGGTTGCTGCTGCCGCTGTTCAACGTCGCGGCCCACTTCGCCTCAGGTTTGCCGAGCAAATCACGTCCGGCAAGGAACAGTGAGTTGCGCTCTTGCGTCGAAAGATAACGACTCGCCGCGACCTGATCGGACAGCGCAAACAGCCGCTCCTCGACCTTGTCCGACGCCAGCTTGTTCTCTTCCAGCAACGACAGAATCAGCGCCTGATCGCGCAACGGGCTGCCGTAATCCGCCAGCCAGTCGTTGGCTTTGCGGCCCGCTGCCAGACCGGCCAGCAACGCCTGATCGGCACGCGGCTTGTCGCCCATTTTCTCCAGCGCGATGGACAACTGCACCAGTGGCAGACCCGAACGCGCATCGGTGCGGCGATCGAACAGACTGCGCAACGCCCCTAACGGCGCCTGCTGGCTGCGCGACAACACGAGGCCCGCATAGGCCTGCACGGCAAAGCGGGTGTGCTCGGCGTTTTCGCTGTAATTGACCTCGATCTGATTGCGCTCCTGCAGATAACGCAGCAGACGCTCGTTGGCCTTTTTCAGCGCATCCGGCGGTACCGCAAAACCCTGATCGCGGGCGCGCAGCAGGAAGTCGGTGACGTACGCCGTCAGCCAATACTCTTCCTCGCCGTCCGCGCCCCACAGGCCGAAGCTGCCGTTATAGCGCTGCATGCCCAGCAGGCGCTCGATGCCGATCTCGATCTTGCGTTTGCGCTCGGCGTCCGACTCGCCTTCCAGGCCAAGACGCTTGAGTATCGCAGCGTCGGCGTAGAGCGAAGGGTACAGCCCGCTGGTGGTCTGTTCCAGGCAACCATACGGGTAGGCTTTGAGCGCGCGGATCTGCTCGCCAAGGTTCAGCGGCGGACGGCTCGACACCGCCAGCAACGCTTCCCGGCCCGCCGGTTCGAAGGCGTCGAGCGCGCCGTCTGGCAGGCTCCAGGCCTGATCCTTGAGCACGGCGCGGTACTGACGCAGCATCGCCGGGTACGCGGGGCGCACGCCGATGGTCCACTCGCGGCTGAACGCGGGCAGGTTCTCACCCGGCAAGTCCAGACCGTTGACGGTCACGCGGATTACGCCCTTGCCGAAACCGCCCTGGGCCTTCACCGGAATCTGCAACGTGGTGCGCTGGCCCTGATTCAGGCTGACGGCTTTCGCACCCTCCCCTTCGCCCAAACTCAGTTGCCCGTCGGCCGTGACCTGCACGTTGAGTTTCTGCGGCTTGCCTGAGAGGTTCGACAGGTCCAGCGCCACTTTGGTCTGGTCGCCACCGGCCAGGAAGCGCGGCGCGGACAGCTCGGCAATCAGCGGCGCGGCCACGACGGTTTTCGCTTCGGCCATGCCGTAGCGCTCGTCGGTCCAGGCCTGCGCCATGATGCGCAGCTCGCCGTTGAAGTCCGGAATGTCGACGCTGACTTCGGCGTCGCCTTGCTCGTTCAACGTCACCGGCGCGCTTTGCAGGGCGACGATGGTCACGCTGGTTTCCGGACGCTTGCCGCCCTTGGCCAACGCCGCGTCACCGCCGAAGGCGAGGCTGGCCAGACGGTTACGTCCGGCTTCGATCAACTGCCCATAGATGTCGAGCTGATCGGCACCGTATTCCTTGCGACCGAACAGACTGGCGAACGGGTCCGGCGTAGCGTATTCGGTGATGTTGAGAATGCCCACGTCCACCGCTGCGACCAGCACGTGCACGTCTTTTGGGATCGAGCCGTCGGCGTTCTTGGCGTTGACCTTGAGCTTGAGCGGCTGCTTCGGACGCATCTTCTCCGGCGCCGTGACAGTCAGCGCCAGCTTGCGCTGCGAGCGATCCAGTGGCAGGTGCAGCACACCGACCGCGCGTTTCGGCGTGACGTTGGCCTTGCGCTCACCGGGACGAATCACCAGCGCGCTGACGTACAGGTCGTGACGCGCCCACTTCTTGTCCACCGGCACGTCGAAGGTCTTGCCCTCGGCAGGCACGTCGATCTCTTGCCACCACAGCGGCCCTTCGCTGGATTCCACCAGCAGGTAACCCTTGCCCGCTGACGGCGGCGTCACCATGACCTTGGCCGTGTCGCCGTCGGCGTAGGCCTTTTTGTCCAGCGCCAGCTTGACCTGATCGGGACGCACGGCGCCACCCTCGGCGTTGTCCTGCCAGCGGTAACCGGCCCAGAAACGCACGCTGCTGACGATGCCGGTGGCCGGGTCTTCGACCTCGACGCGATACGGACCCCACTCCACCGGGAAGCTGACCTTGGCGGTGGAATCCTTCTTCACGCTCACGGTTTCTTCGGACAGGTTCAGGTACTTCTCGTTGTAGTGATAGCTCCAGCCGTCGCTGTCCGAGTAGTTCCAGTAGTAGTCGCGACGCTCACGAATCAGCCGCACCTTGAGGTTGTCGGCGGCCAGCTTGTGGCCTTCGGCGTCGGCCATCAGCACTTCGAATTCCACCGGGCCATCGCCATCGGTGGCTTCACCGTCGAACAGGCCACGCAGGCCCGGCATCGTATCCGCAGGCCAGACCGGCTGGGTCAGACGGCGGGTGATCGGACGCCCGCCGGACTCTTGCAGGCTGGCTTGCAGCACCAATTGCAGCGGCGAACGGGCCTTGGCCCATTGGCTGTCGATGCTCAGGTCGAGCTGGCCGTTGGCGTCGAGGGTGCTGTCTTCGATTTCCAGGTCCTGCTTCAGGTCTTCTTCGGTGACCGAACCGAATTGATAGCCCGGCAGCCCCGGCACCGCTTCACGCAGAGGACGCACGTACAGCTGACCGGTCAGGCGGTTCCCCGACGCAGGCGCACCGTAGAGGTAACGGCCATTGATGGAAATGTCGAACGCTGCGTCAGGCGCCAGTGGCGTGTCGCTGCCTTTGAGTTCGAGGGCCATGCGCTCGGGCAGGAAATCCTCGACCTGAAATTCATACAGCTGCGGCTTGCCATCACCCAGATCGAACACCAGTTGCCAGCGCCCGGTCGGGGCTTCGTCCGACAGTTGCAGTTGATATTGATACAGCCCGGCGGCGTCGGCGTCCCACACGAATTTGCGACTGACCTGCTCATCCGGACGGCGCACTTCCACGGTGATCGGCTGAGCTTTCACACGCTTGCCGTCGTTGTCCCGCAGCAGACCGTTGAGCAGCACGACTTCGCCAGGGCGATACAAATCACGGGGGCCGAAGATGAAGAACTGCAACGGGTGCGCTTGGGGGCCGGTGATGTCGAACTCGGCCAGGTCCAGCGCGGCGCTATTGAGACGCAGCATGCTGGTCTGTTCGGCTTGCTTGGCCAGCAGCACCTCGGCCTTGGCGGGCAACGGCAGTTCGGCGTGACCGGCGTTGTCGGTCTTGCCTTGGCCGACCACGCGGCCCTTGTCGTCATACAGTTCCAGATCGACGCCGCTCAGGGCCTTGCCGCCTTCAAGCGCTTGGGTGAAGACGTCCAGACGATTGCTGTAGCGGTGCACCGAAAGACCGATGTCGCTGAGGGTGAACAGCGTTGCCGGTTGCGAATAGTTGTAGGTGCCCGAGGCGCGCATGACGGCCAGGTACACGCCCGGCTGTTGCAGCTGCTTGAGGCCTGCAATCGGCAGCAGCACGGTTTCCCGGGTGTTGCGCGCAGGGTTCAGGTCGAAACGGCCGCCGTAGACCAGATCGGCCATGGGCAGCAGCTCTTTGGATTCATAACTTTGCAGGCTGGACGCGCTTTCCCACGAACTCAGGAAAGCCGGCAGCGAGTCAGGCTTGATGCGAAAGAATTCGACATCGACTTTGTCGACGTTCAGCGCGATCACCGGCAGGCCTTCGGCCAGACGCGTCGGCAACAGGCTGCCTCGGCTGGCGAAGCCCACTGTGGCTTGCAGGTCGGAGGTTTCCAGACGGGCTGAATATTCCGACGCCAGCGTGTTGTTGTTCACTGCCACAAGACCGGGATCGATGGTCAGCACCAGCTTGCGCTTGGGCTCAAGGTGGCGCAGGCGCAGTTCCATGAGGTTGTCCGACAGCTCCCACGCGCCATCGACCTTGCCGTTCACGCTGTCCACCACGTGCACTTTTTCGGCGAATTTCTGGTCGGGACTCAGTGGGACGGAAAAGCTCAGCGACAGCGTGCTGGCGCCGTCGAGCTGGATTTCCGACACGTCCACCACCGTTAGCTCACGCCCGGCGTAACGCTTGCTCAGGGCTGGCAGGTCGACCGCAGGTTTGGGCTTGGCGGTGTCCACCGCCGCCGCTTGGGGCGCGACAGGTTGCGCGGGGGCTGGAGCGGGTTTGTCGGAGGTGGAGGAATCGCAGGCACTGAGCAGTACCAGCGCGCAGGCCAGGAACAATCCTTTGTTAAGCATGAGGCACTCATTGGCAGCAGTTGGTGTGGGGAGCAGCAGTTATAGCACCGCAATCGTGAACGTACAGCGCGGCGCCGAGATAGACCGTGGGTTTGTGCGTTTGTTCGCAGGGTGCTTCTGCCACAGAATCAAAAGTTCGGCCCGCGCCATCAGTCCGCATCTGCCGAAGGCGTAGGAGCTGCCGGGGTGGCGCTCCACCTTGCCTGCGATCTGGCGCGTAGCGGCAGTGAAACCGGACACCTCGGTTGTGTCAGATACAACTCATTCGTCGGGTTTACTGCCGCTTCGCGCCAGATCGTAGGCAAGCCAACTCCTACGGCCTTCGGCCAGAGTCAAGAGCAGAACGCGGTGTACATAGGCATTCGGCCAGAATCAGAAGCGTGCGTGCGTCGTGCTTAAGATTGCGTCATCTCAACCGCTGCTTTCGCTACAATGCCGCCCTTCCATCGTCGGTGCCCCTATGTCCCACTTCCTCTCCGACTGGCGTCAGCGCGTCACCCATCGACAGGTGTGGGCGCTGGCTGCGCCGATGATTCTGTCGAACCTCTCTGTGCCGCTGGTTTCGCTGGTGGACAGCACGGTGATTGGCCATTTGCCCCATGCCCATCAGCTCGGCGCGGTGGCGGTCGGTGGCACGCTGTACAGTTTTCTGGCCTGGGCGATGAGCTTTCTGCGCATGGGCACCACGGGATTCGCTGCGCAGGCGGCGGGGCGCAATGACGGCTCGGCGTTGCGTCAGGTGCTGCTTCAGGGTCTCTTGCTGGCGCTCGGGTTTTCGGTGTTGCTGGGGCTGATCGGCTTGCCGTTCCAGCATCTCGCGTTGCAGATCATGCAGCCCTCCCCCGACCTCAACGACCTGACGCAAGACTTCTTCCACACCCGTCTGCTGGGACTGCCTGCCGCGTTGGCGAGCTACGCGCTGGTGGGCTGGTTTCTCGGTCTGCAAAACGCCCGGGCGCCGCTGGCGATTCTGCTGACGACCAATCTTGTGAACGTCGCGCTCAACCTGTGGTTCGTGCTCGGACTCGACTGGGGCGTCGTTGGCTGCGCCCGCGCGTCGGTCATCGCGGAATGGGTGGGGGCCATGCTGGGTTTGGCGCTGACTCGCAAAGGGCTTCGTGATTATCCCGGCCAATTGATCGTGTCGGCGCTCAGGCGCTGGCACAACTGGCGGCCGCTGCTCGGGGTCAACCGCGACATTTTTATTCGCAGCCTGGTGCTGCAATCGGTTTTTTTCTTTATCACGGTGCAAGGCGCGCGGTTGGGGGATGCGACGGTGGCCGCCAACGCGCTGTTGCTCAACGGCTTGCTGCTGACCGCCAACGCACTGGACGGTCTGGCTCATGCCGTGGAAGCGTTGTGTGGCCATGCGATTGGTGCTCGGGACCGCGAAGCCCTGCGTCGCTCGTTGAATGTGGCGACAGGCTGGTCTTTGATCTGCAGCGTGGCGTTCGCGGTGTTTTTTCTGTTGGCCGGGCATCTGTTCGTCGAGATGCAGACTGACATCGTGGAAGTCCGCGAGATTGCCTTCGTTTACTTGCCTTACCTCGCCGTGCTGCCGCTGGTAGCGGTCTGGAGCTACTTGCTCGATGGCCTATTCATCGGCGCCACCCGCGCAACCGAAATGCGCAACGCGATGGTCGTCACCGCGCTGATCTCCGCGCCCTTTGCATGGCTGGCCCACGGTTTTGGCAACCATGGGCTGTGGGTGGCGTTTCTGCTGTTCATGGCGTTGCGGGCGGTGACGTTGGGCGTCATTGCGCGGCGGTTGAATCGCACGGGTGGGTGGTTTGTGTAGGTCGAAGTTGGCAACCTGCGGGCGCAGGCCTCAGCCCTGATGGCCTACCGAGTTCGATCTTGCCCATGAACAAACCGAACCACCTCATCCAGCACCGGCGCCAGCCCGCGCATTGGCCGTGAAAACGCGGCCACCAACGTCGCATGCCCCGGCTTGGAGAAGTACAGCTCACGCACCGGCACCCCCAATTCCCGCAACTGTTTGGCCATGCCGCCGGTGTTGCGCTCGGGATTGACGAGGGTGTCGTCCTTCGCCGCCATCAACAGCGCGGGGGGCGACGCGGCGCTGACGTGGTTGATGGGCTGCGAATCGGGTGGCGAATTCGGAAAATAAAACACCGGCTTCACCTCCGGGTTCTCAATCGGCAGGAAATCATAGGGGCCCGCCAAGCCGATCCAACCGCTGAGCATCGACGGTTTCATGCCCACCGTCGCCAACCATTTCGGGTCCAACGCCAGCATCGCCGCGTTGTACCCTCCCGCGCTGTGCCCCATCACGTAAAGCCGATCTGGATCGCCGCCATATTCGCGAATGTGTTGGCGGGTCCAGCCCACCGCACGCGCGCTGTCATCGAGAAAGCCCTGGTAATGCACCTGAGGATAAAGCCGGTAATCCGCCAGCACTGCCACGATGCCCCTCGAAGCCAGCGCCTCTCCGACAAAGCTGTAATCGGTGCGCGAGCCGCTGTTCCAGCTGCCGCCATAAAAAAACACCACCACCGGCGCATCGGCAGGTGCATCGACCGGCGTGTAGATATCCAGCCGATTGCGCGGGTCACTGCCGTACCCAAGGTCCGCCGTCCTGGTGAACGTACCCCCTGGCGTGAATGCGTTGAGGACCTTCAGCGGCGAACAGCCCATCAACAGGCCTAGCAATCCGCCCGCGAGCAACAGTCGACATGCAATTCTGATCATTGAGGCTTGCCAGGGCGTGAGACAAAGAGTCGGTACAGCTTACGACTCCGCCCCGCCCGCTGAATTCAGAACATGTGCGCCTCCTCCCTCACCTTCCGCTTCGATTTCCGCTTCGGCCTCAGCCTCGGCAATGGAAGACAGCATCACTTTCAGCCCGCTCAATGAAACGCTTTTCGAATCGATGGTCACGAGACTCGTGCCCACCCTGAAATGCATTTCATGGTGCGCGGCCAGCCGCATGACCAGTTGGTCGTCGACAGAGAATTGCCGGGATTCGTCGAGAAACGCCGACGTGTCGATCCGGGTGGTCAACACCCGGCGAGTCAGCGAGGCGGGGTCCGGACGGGCACGCGGGTTAATGTCCGGGTCCCATAACCGGTCGCTGATATAAGGCAAGTTGGGGTTCCCATCACGAAAATTCACCACCACTTCCATGCCCCCCCACCACGGCTGATCACGCTGGTTCAGCGCCGGATCGACGGGAATCCAGCAATCGTTGAATCGAGCGCCATCCCCTTGATTGCTCCACTCAAACCGCACCTGAATCCGGCCCCGGTCGTCACGCCGGGCGGGTTCGAACAATCCACCGACGACGCAGGCCTGCTGCATGCACATCTTGGGTGCCAAGGGCGGTATCCGTGCTTGCAGGCTGTGACTCGGCTCCTGGACAACCCATTCGGGTGGCTGAAGGCTCACGCCGTCCGGGAGGTCTTCGGAAAAGACGACGACATGCCCGGTTCGAGCATGCAGGAAGTGGTAGTGCATGTTTTCTTCTTCGCACAAGCGCTGTACCAACTGCAGATCGGTTTCGCAGTACTGGGCGCAATAATCGCGTGTCATGCACGGCTGCTTGCGACGCCAGAAGAAACCCGAGTCATCGATCCCGTGCTCACTCAGCACCTGCGTAATGATCTGCTCGGCGCACATCCCCTGGAAGATCCGTTGGTTGTGACGATAAGCCATCAGACCGAGCCGTGGGCCCACGGTGATCAAGTAACGCGAGGGCGTGCGCTGGTTGAGGTCGCTGGAGGCGCGTTCGCTGCTGCTACTGCGCATGATGCTCTGGACATGGCCGTGAATACCCGACCTCGATCCCGCCGGATACAGAAAGCAGGCACCGAACAGCAGTTCATGGGCATCCACCGCGCCGTTCGGGCTGAGAATTTCAAGTTGAAAGCTATAGGGTTGGTCGGCAAATTCGTGCCCTTCGCAGGTCAACACCTCGAATGAGCGTTTGTGGCGACTGATGTCCAGACGCAGGTGGGGTATGTCGTTAAACGGGTGCATGGCGCGGGATGTCCTCGGCGAGCGGTTTCAGGCGGCCGGGGATTCTGTAACAGAAGATGCGTCAAGTAGAGGGGGTAAACGCAGAACAGGAAATGGCCTACACGCAGGGACAGCAGGCGATTGAGAATCTGTAGGAGCGACGGATTTTGAAGGTATTTATAGCGTCAAAAAACGCCTTGAAAGGGGGCACGCATCTCTGTACAGCACGGCTTGCCGGTGATGGCGGTGTTGAAATCGCCACCGTCGACAAGCCGTGCTGTACAGGTTTACGTCATCGAACGTACCGGCGCATGCCTTACGACGACAGGTACGAAGACCGCGTCAGGCCCAGGCGCAGCGCGTCCAGAAACTGCGTGCGCTCGCGCGGGGTGATGCGCGCACCGGCGACCTTGTCGCGGTAGTGCGTCATCAACTCTTCGGGCGACAAGTGCACGTAACGCAGCATGTCTTCGATGGTGTCGTGGGTTTCGATACCCGCTGAGTACGCGCTGCCGTCCTGATTCTGGTAAATGTTCACCGAGTCGGTGTCACCGAACAGATTGTGCATGTCGCCCAGGATTTCCTGGTACGCGCCGACCAGAAATACGCCCAGCAGATAGTCCTCGCCTTCGTTCAGGGCATGGACCGGCAGGCTGGTTTCGATGCTCTGCTCGTCGACATACTGGTTGATCTTGCCGTCGGAGTCGCAGGTCAGGTCTTGCAATACGGCACGACGGTTCGGCTCTTCGTCCAGACGGTGCAGCGGGATGATCGGCAACACTTGGTCAATCGCCCAGGTGTCCGGCAGGCTCTGGAACACCGAGAAATTGCAGATGTACTTGTCGGCCAGCTTGTCGTTGAGTTCGTCCAGCACCTGGCGATGAGAACGCTGACGCGCTTTCAACGAGTTGTGCAGCCGGCGGCACACGGCGAAATAGCACTGCTCACCCAAGGCTTTCTGGGCCAGGGTGATCTTGCCGTCCGAATACTGGGTGGCGATGTCGCTCATGTAGTGCGTGGCGCGCCAGTAAGTTTCGGTGACCATCTCGATGTCGGTCGGGCCGAGCAGGTCGATCAGCCATTGCAGGGTTTCCGGCAAGCTTTCCTTGTCGTCGATCACCGGCACTTCGTCGTTGTGACGCTCGACGTCGGTGACCTGAATCACCAGCATCGCATGGTGCGCGGTCAGCGAACGGCCACTTTCCGAGAAAATGTGCGGATGCGGCAGGCTTTGCGCATCGCAGAATTCCTTGAGCATGCCAACCACGACACCGGCGTAATCGTCCATGTCGTAGTTGATGGAGCTGGCGTTGCGGGAATGCGTGCCATCGTAATCGACGCCCAGACCGCCGCCGACGTCGATGTGGTCGACCGGCAGGCCCAGATTGCGCAGCTCGCCGTAGTAACGAATCGCTTCTTTGAAGCCGTGCTGGTAGTCCGCCAGGTTGGCGATCTGCGAGCCCATGTGGAAGTGCAGCAGGCGGATGCCTTGATCCAGACCGGCCTTGGTGAAACGCTCGACCACCGACAGCAATTGCGCAGCAGACAGACCGAACTTGGACTTCTCGCCCCCGGTGTCGGCCCATTTGCTCGACGCCAGCGACGACAGACGAACCCGCAGGCCCACCTGCGGCGCGACTTTCAGCTCGGCGGCTTCCTCAATGACCAGTTCGACTTCGGATTCTTTCTCGATGACGATGAAAACGTTATGGCCGAGCTTCTGGCCCATCAGCGCCAGACGAATGAATTCGCGGTCCTTGTAACCGTTACAGACGATGGTGCCGCCTTTCGGGGCCAACGCCAGCACGGCCATCAGCTCGGGCTTGGAGCCGGCTTCCAGACCGATGGAGACGTTTTGCGTGGCGATGATGTTCTCCACCACCGCTTCCTGCTGGTTCACCTTGATCGGGTACAGCGCGGTGTATTGGCTCTGATATTCCAGACGCGCGATGTTCTCGTCGAAGGCGCCCGTCAGTTGGCGCACGCGGTCTTGAAGAATGTCGGGGAAACGCACCAGCAACGGCAAGGACAAGCCGCTCTTGCGCAGTTGGTCGACTTGCTCATAAAGGTCGATGGGCGAACTGCCCGGCCCATTGGGGCGGACTTCAACACGGCCGGCTTCGTTGATTGCAAAATAACCAGCCCCCCAATGACGAATCCCGTAGACACTGCGGCTGTCCGCCACGGTCCATTGGCTGCCATCGTCTTTGCGTGTGCGTCGTACGGACATCGAAGTCCCCTATATAAAAGTCATAAAGCCCCGGCCTGACCGGCTGGGCGCAGTGTATAGAGTGGAAATGACGGTTTGGCGCCAGCCCGCATGGCTCTGTAGACCCATGACACGAACCAGAGTTTGTTTTTTGAAAACAGACGCCCGACCGAAAACGAAACCAGAGGCGATTCGACAGGACGGTTCAACCGCCTGACTTTTTCGCCTTGAAGCCTTGCTTGACCAGTTCCGCCAGCAGTGTCTCGACGTGATCACCCTGAATTTCGATCACGCCATCCTTGAGCGCACCACCGGTTCCGCAACGACGTTTGAGCGTAGTCGCCAGTTCCTTGAGTGCATCCTCGGCCAGCGGCACACCGGTGATGGTGGTCACGGTTTTACCGCCCCGGCCTTTGCTTTCGCGGCGCACACGGGCAATGCCATCACCTTCGGGGATAACGGATTTCTTGCAGATACAGGCATCGACGGGCTGACGGCAGTCTGGACAGTGGCGTCCAGCGTCGGTCGAAAACACCAGGCCACCGAGGGCAGCGAAGGATGCGGCTTTTTTGGCCACCGGGAATCCTCTTCTTGAGGACCAAAGTCTGGTCGGGCAGAACGGTTAAACCCCAGTCTGCGGAACCGACCGCGAAGCCCCACTCAGGCAGGGGCAGCGCAACCGGACCGTGAAGCCAGTCCGGCGTGAAAAGTCGCGCAGTGTAACGGCAAAAAGCGCAGATGCTAAGTGCAAATATGCGCCAATTTACGGGACATTTGCGACGTCGCCCAAATAGCGCTTCAACGCCGCCAGAGAGTCCGGGCAATAAGGCTTTTTGGTGGTTTCGCGCAGCACCTGTTCGATGCCGATGAAACGCGCTTCGAGCACTTCTTCCGGTTGCAGTTTCAGCGGCCCGTCCCAGACCGCCGAGAACACGGCACACCAGAGTCGGTTACCCGGCTGATCGAAAAAAAACTCTTCATGAGCGGTCAGCTCGACGCCCGCCACACCCAACTCTTCTTCCAGTTCTCGCGCAGCCGATTCGACGTAGCTCTCGTCCGCCTGAACCATGCCCCCTGCCGCGACATCCCAGAATCCGGGATAGATCGCTTTGCTGAGGGTGCGGCGGTGCACGCAGAGTTCGCCTGATGAGTTGAACAGCAGAATGTAGGTGCCGCGACCGATCAGGCCACGCTCGCGCAACTCGGCACGAGGCAAGGAACCCAGCAACCGATCCTGACGGTCGACCCAGGCAATGAGTTCGGCGTCGGAAGCCGCGCGGTGCGCGACTTCGTTTTCAGAGACTGACACCGATCAACCCTGAGACAGCAGCTGACGCAGATCGATGACCGCTGCGTTGGCCCGCGACAAATAGTTGGCCATGACCAGCGAGTGGTTGGCGAACACGCCGAACGGGCTGCCGTTGAGAATGACCGGGCTCCACATCGGCTCTTGCGAGGCTTCCAGCTCGCGAATGATCTGACGCACGCTCACGGTGGCGTTTTTCTTGGCCAGCACGTCTGCGAAGTCGACTTCGATGGCGCGCAGCAAGTGGGACAGCGCCCACGCCTGACCACGGGCCTCGTAGAAGACGTTGTCGATCTGCATCCACGGGGTTTCGACGATTTCTTCATCGACCTGCGGCACTTCGCCCGGCTTCACGGTCACGGTGGACTGCGCTTCGGTTTTCAATGTGCTATTGAGCTTCACGCGACCAACGCTGGCGGACAGGCGCTGGGACAGCGAGCCCAGACGGGTGCCGACGTCGCCCAGCCAGTTGTTGAGGTTGTCAGCGCGTGTGTAGAACAGCGCGCCCTTCTGATTCGGGTCGGACAGGCGCGCCTGATAACGGCTCAGCGCGGCGATGCCTTCACGGTACTGGGACTCGCTGGACGGAAGAATCCAGCTCTTGTTGTCGAAGTTGAACAGCGGCTCGGCGCGGGCCAGATCGCCATCTTCAGCCGACTGGGACTGCGAGCGGGCGAAGTCTTTACGCAGTGCACGGCTCAGGTCGCGGACCTGGACCAACACGCCATATTCCCAGCTCGGGGTGTTATCCAGCCAAAGGCCTGGCGGGAAACGGTCGTTGGAAATGTAGCCGCCGGGCTTGTCGAGAAGGGTCGACGCGACGGTCTTCAGGGTTTCGACGGTGGTGTAGCCGATCACCATCTGCTTGCCTTCGCGCTCGGCAGCAGCCTGCGCCTGTTGCTGGACCGGAAACAGTGGGGGCTCGCTGCTCCACCAGATACCGAGCGCCACGGTAACGACCAAGTAAATGCCAACCACCGAGCCCACGGCACGGCTGAGCAGCAATCCACTCAAGTACCCACGAGGCGCGCGCGATTCTTTGCCTACTGGCTTTTCCTCAACACGCTCACTCCCGCCCGCAGCGCCCGAGCGCTTCTTCCAATCCAGCATGGCCTTGTCCTTTCAATCACGGAATTCAGTGCTTCTGACCGCAACCTTACAGCAAGGTGCGTTTGGCAGGAACGTGAAGGATGGCTCAAATGCGTAATCGACGGGTCCGTGTGCGTCATGCGAGGCGCTGTCAGGTTTTGCTGGCCAGGATGGCCGAAGACGGTGGTCGCCATCGGATTTCAGCCTGGAAACGTGAATTGCCATGCAACAAATCTGCTCACGACTGTCACATGCAACGCGCCTGGATGCCTCATCCATTCCCCTACACAACGCCGGTAGCCTTGGCACGTATTTGGCTTGCAAAGACAGAAAGTTGACGTGAATAAATGACAACAAAATGACTTACGGCGCACTTGTGTGGGAAAAGTAGTGCTAGCATAGCGCCAGCATCCGTATCAGGGTTTCCCCTAGAAGTAGTCAGGACATGACCGAAGCAGAAGATCCGAGCCGAGACCGTCTCAAGCACCATTTCGCCCAGCGCGTCATTCACCAGGCCCGTCAGATCCTGGAGGTCTGGCAACGCCTGCAACAAAGCGAATGGACGGCTGCGGATCTGGAAGAACTCAGCGACTCCAACCAGCGCCTGCTGCGGTTCGCCGAGCGCTTCGAACAGGAAGAACACGCGCATCTGGCGCGTGGCATCGCTCAGTCCCTACTGGAAGTGGAAGCCAATCGCGGCCGCTTGAGCAGTGCGTTGATCACCGACCTGAACCGCCTGATGCAGCGCCTTTCCCGCACGGGCTTGCGTCATGGCGATCGGCTGGAACACACGTCGCTGCCACCGCTGCGCAAGCCGATTTACGTGATGCTGCAAGATCACGAACGCGCTGAACGCCTGGCGAAACAGCTGGAATTTTTCGGTCTGAGCGCGCAGTCCATGGAAAGTCCGCAGGCCTTCCACGCCACCCTGGCCGAGCGCTTGCCCGCCGCCGTGGTGATGGACGTGGATTTCGGGGGTGTGGGCGAAGGGTTAAAGCTCGCTGCCAAAATGCAGGAAGGTCTGGAACAGAAACTGCCCCTGCTGTTTTTCAGCCATCACGAGACCGACACGCCCACGCGGCTGGCCGCTGTCCGCGCCGGTGGCGAAGAGTTTTTGACCGGAACGCTGGAAGCTTCCAGTTTGCTCGAAAAAATCGAGATTCTGACGCGGGTCGCGCAGTACGAGCCGTATAAAGTGCTGATCATCGACGACTCTCGTGCCCAGGCCACGCACACCGAACGGCTGTTGAACAATGCCGGCATCGTGACGCGCACACTGTTCGACCCGATTCAGACGATGGCTGAGCTGGCGGACTTTCAGCCGGACCTGATCATTCTCGACATGTACATGCCCGGCTGCACCGGCACCGAGCTGGCGAAGGTCATTCGTCACAACGACCGTTACGTCAGTGTGCCGATCATTTACCTGTCCGCCGAAGACGACCTGGACAAACAGCTGGACGCAATGAGCGAGGGCGGTGACGACTTCCTGACCAAGCCGATCAAGCCGCGCCATCTGATCACGACGGTGCGCAACCGCGCCGCTCGGGCGCGAAACCTCAAGGCCCGGATGGTCCGGGACAGCCTGACCGGCCTTTACAACCACACGCACATCCTGCAACTGCTGGAAGATTGCAGCTTCCGCGCGCGCCGGGAAAACAAGCCCCTGAGCTTCGTGATGCTGGACATCGACCACTTCAAGAAGGTCAACGACGGTCACGGCCACCCCATGGGCGACCGTGTGATCAAGAGCCTCGCGCTGTTCCTCAAGCAACGCCTGCGTAAGACCGATTACATTGGCCGCTACGGCGGTGAGGAATTCGCGGTGGTCATGCCTGATACCGACCTCAAATCGGCCTTCGGCGTGCTGGACGAGATTCGTCGCCGATTCGCGGAAATTCATTACCCGGCGCAACCGGTGGACCTTTTCTGCACCTTCAGCGCAGGCGTAGTGGAACTGGAAGAAGGCGATGATGCGCTGATGCTGGCGTCTCAGGCGGATGACGCGTTGTATCGCGCGAAAAAGGCCGGACGCAATCAGGTCCACACGTTGCGTGAAGACATCATGCAGGCCAAAAAGCACTCGCCGCTGGATGTCGTGAACTGACGAGGATCGTCAACGAGACAATCCCTCGGTGGTTTGAAGAAACGTCATGATGGCGCTGACGACGCTCTCCGGTTGCTCCTGCTGAACCCAGTGCCCTGCACCCGGTATCGACTCGACGAACCGCATGTCGGTGCACGCCGTGTTTTGCATCGTTTCCAGCGCGCCAGGGGCTTGAAAGGCCCCCCAATCTTTCTCGCCATAGATAAAGCACGAAGGCACGTTGATCGTGCGCTCCGCAAACACGTTCAACTCATGATCGTGATCGGCCAAGAAGCTGCATCGATACCAGTTGAGCCCGCCTTGAAAGCCAGTCCGTTGAAATTCCGCGGTGAAGAACGCAAGGTCCGATCCAGTCAACCACTCGCTCCGCTTGGCCTCCGTGGCATCCGGCGCATCAGCATCGATAGCGGCGGGCATGCTGTCATCCAGCCCCATGATGTAGTACGGCGGCATCTTCACGAGCTCATCGGCTGACCATGCGAGTAACAGAAAAGGCGAATTGCCTGACCAGTCGCCGCTTTTGACGTGGAAATACGTTCGTAAAAAACGAGCGAGGCCTCCTTCCGGCTCGGTCATGTCGCGATTGGCGCTCCGGGTGCAGTAATAGTGCTGGTAGTGTTTTTTCGGCGGAGTTAAGGCCGCAAGCATCTCGCTCATGTCGGGCCCATCAACGGCGTTCGCCAACAGCGGAGGCCCACTGAACGGCGCGCTCATCAACACGACAGCGCGAAAGATATCCGGCCTGACCAACGCGCAATAGGCCGCGACGGGTGAGCCGAAGTCGTGCCCTACTACGGCGGCAACGGAGTCACGCCCCATGGCCGCCAGCAACGCAATAGCATCGCGTACCAGATTCAACATGAAAAAAGGCCGCAGGTCCGTCTCGTACTCCGCCTCCCATCCTGTCGTTCGGCCATAACCTCGCTGGTCGGGCGCGATGACGTGATACCCCTGCCGCGACAATCCAAGCAGGGTAGTTCGCCAGCTGTAGGCCAGCTCCGGAAAACCATGGAGCAGCAGGATGCAAGGCCTCTCAGGATTGGAATACCCGGCCTCCAGCACATGCATGCTCAGGCCGTTTACGCCCTCGATCTGACGGGAGCGGATGCCCTCCGGCAGTGGCATCTCGTCGAGATACTCCGTGTCAGTCATCGCGTAAAACCTTCAGGCGAAAGAGCAGGTCAGCCAGGATCGTCATCCGTTCATGACACTACGGGCAACGTCAGTTGCCTGAATCCTAGCCAGCGTCGGATGGGAACGACAAACGAATATTTATCGCCGAATGAATAAGCGTAACTAATGCATGCACGGTTTTACGCGTCCACTCATGAGTCATTCCCAAGGGTGGGAATCCGTTGAACGATCCCGGGCGGCCTCTTCGTGCAGCCAGGCGATGAACTCGCGGATGTGTGGGCGCTTGATCGCGGCGGGCGGGTAGATCACGTAATACGCCGAGTTCGTTTCAACGGTGTGCTCGAACGGCTTGACCAGACGCCCTGCCGCCAGATGCCCGGCAACCAGCGCAAGCCCGCACAACGCCACGCCTTGCCCGTCGATGGCGGCTTGCGTCACCACGTTGGTGTCATCGATGACCACACCGCTTTCCGGCTTCACGCCTTCGGCACCGGCACTGGCCAGCCACTCGCGCCAGCCCTCACGGTCGTAATCATGCAGCAGTGTGTGGTGAGCCAGATCCGACGGGGTGCGCAGCGGAGATGATCCCGTCAGTAGAGCGGGGCTGCACACGGGCGCAAACCCAAGCCCCATCAAACGCTCGGCCGTTAGACCCGGCCAGTCATCGCTCCCCCAGCGCACGGCCAAATCCAGCTCTTCGTGGGCGAATAGCGTTCTTTGCACCGAATGGTGCAAGCGTAAATCGACACCCGGATGGCGTGCCCAAAAACGCCCAAGCCGAGGGGACATCCAGCTCGCACCAAACGAAGGCTCCAGGCCCACTGTCAGGGAGTGAGTGCCCTGGCTTGCGCGAAGCGTGGTGACGGCTTCGCCGATTTGCTCGAACGCGGTTTGCACGACGGGCAACAGCAGCCGTCCCTCGTCCGTCAAACGGAGCTTGCGAATCATCCGATGAAACAACGGGACGCCTAGGTGCTCTTCCAGTTGCTTGATCTGGTGGCTGATGGCGGCTTGCGTGATATGCAACTCATCCGCGGCCCGCGTGAAGCTCAAGTGCCGCGCAGACGCCTCGAAGCCTCGCAGAAGATTCAACGGTGGAAGACGCGACTGCATGGCTTGACCTCATGGATTATGTGCATTGATGCATCCCGTGAGCATTGGTTGTTTGTCACGCCCCACGAAACGGGATAAAAATTGATCCATCGGGGCAAGTCAAGTGATAGCAATGGCGATCCCCATGACGTGAGCCTTATCACCGAAAGGATGAGTTCGACATGCAGCACACTCTTCATCAGGATCGCCTGGCACCTGCTTTTACGAGCTTCACTGAATCAACGGCCGAGGATTGGAAGCACATCGAACACCTGTGCGACGTCTATGAGCGTGGCTTGGCAGACCGCGTGCTGAAAAACCTCGAAACGCTGAAAGGCAGCACCCTGGGTTTCCCGGTTGATCGCTACGAGCATTCACTGCAAGCCGCGACCCGCGCCGTGCGCGACGGGGCCGACGAGGAAACCGTGGTCTGCGTCTTGCTGCACGACATCGGCGACGACATCGCACCTTACAACCACGGCGAATTGGTCGCGGCGATCCTCAAGCCCTACATCTCGGCCGACAACCACTGGATGCTGTCCAAACACGCGATTTTTCAGGGTTATTACTACTTCCATCACATTGGCCGTGATCGCAACGAGCGCGATAAATACCGAGACCACCCGGCCTTCGAGCGCTCGGCGATGTTCTGCGAACGCTGGGACCAGACCGCATTCGATCCCGATTACGACACCCTGCCACTGGAGTATTTCGAACCGATGGTGCGACGGGTTTTCGCCCGTCCGGCGTTTGGGGGTGAGAAGGCGTTTGCGTGAGGGGTCGAGTGAGGATGCTTGATTTTCTAGAATGATCAGGCATCCATGATATTCAGAATCCACATCGCCGCCATCGAAGCTGCCCCGATTGATAATGGCAGAACAGCCAACAGCCTTAACCCCGTAGGAAACTCGACCAGATCAGCGGGTTCAAGCAACCCCCGCTTTATGTAAAGCCGTGGCTGCAGCAGGCATCCGGCAATCATTCCCAAGCGAATCTGCCGTCCAAACACCCCTGTGCCTGAGACGCGATAATTTACGTCGTGCATGATTCGACTTCTGCTCAAATAGCCTTCCATTGTTTCGAGTTTGCCGAACATGGCATAGGCCATAAATCCAACGGCAACCAGAAACACCCCAGCACAAACCAAGTAAACCCCATCAATCACTTCCAGGGTCATTGTTCGAACCACGAAAAAAGATGTTGTCCCGTCACCGCACCCATCGGGCTACCCAGCTCTGCGCCGCCAATAGCGCCCGCCACACCAAACACGACAGCGCAGCCAATCAGCACGGTCCCAGCAGACGGAAGACCCAGAGCTGCGCAAACACTTCCTGAAACTGCAGCACCGGCGCCGCCGACCAACATGGAACCGGCGATCCCCCCAACAGCCCTCCCACTCTCCACATACTTCGCCTTGGTGCAGACATCTTCCTTCCCCAACGAACATGCCTCCTGAATCTCCAGCGCTCCAACCCCGACATCCAGCGCAACGCCCACATAGGTGCCTCGACTCAGCACCTTGGCCGTCGCGGAAATCCGCCTCACGTTGTACGCGTACCCCCTCAACTGCCCGGTGTGCAGGAAGCGTTTAGTGGAAATGCCGAGGATGTCTTTGATTTTGCCTTGATTGCCGAGTCCGGAACCGAGGCGGCCAATGTTCTGTAAACGGGTTTCGATCTTTGAAAACAGCACCTGTCGCTGGGCGAAGAACTGATTATTGGTGAGCGCGCCTGATCGCCAGCGCTGCATAAGGTTTTCGACTTCCTTGAGCAGTTTTTCAAGTTCTCGTAAATGCCCGCCCCACGCACCGGTCGCGCTGCCGATACCGATGGACCCGTAGCCCATGATGCTTTGCAGCACGTCGTAATTCTGGACCATGACCTGACTGCTGTGCGGGTCATGTCCCACCATCGACAGGCGGACATTGCTGGCCAGCAGCATCAGCTCGTTTTCTTCAGGGGTGCACAGGTGCGAAGGCCCATCCATCATCACCACGACTTGGCCGGGCAGGATCGGATGGGGGCGAAGATGGGCGTTGAGCTGGTCGAACTTCGCGCGAGCGCTGGCGGGAACCTTCAGCGTGTAATCCCGGAACTGGTAATAGTCTCGGACTTCGTCATTGATGAACGCATAGGGCCTGGACAATGGGCTCCCTCTCAGGTGCAGGTATGAGGGAAGAACATTGGTTCGGAATGAACGCGCTGTCAGTAAACAACGCGTTGAATTTGTGCTGACTACAAAGGTTTCAGAAAGAACCTACAGCCCCCTCGTCCCTTCTCTGCATCCCCTCCCACCCTGCGTTATCATGCGGCGACTTTTGAGATGCGAGACCGCCATGCGCCGCCTGCTTTGTCTGATTTTGCTGACCCTCGCCCTGCCTGCTTTCAGCGCGAGCCTGTTGGACAGTCGGCCCAGTTCAGGGCTCGGGAGTCCGACGCTGGGCAGTAGCTCGGCACTGGGCAGTTCCAGCATCGACAACAGCAAGGATTTCCTGCCCGTTCGCCAGGCGTTCCAACTGAACCTGATCGATACCTCCCCGGCGTCGATCAAGCTGCAATTCGTCGCCGCTGAAGGCTATTACCTCTATCGCCACCGCTTCCAGTTCCGTACAGAACCTGCGGATGTCTTGGGCGCGGCGCAACTGCCCGACGGTGAGAAGAAACACGACGAATACTTCGGCGACGTCGAGGTGTATCACGGAATTCTCGACATCAACCTGCCGCGCAAAGCGGGCGACACGCGGCCCTTCACGCTGGTCGTGACGTACCAAGGCTGCGCGGATAAAGGCCTTTGCTATCCCCCTGAGACCCAGCGCCTGAGCATCGGCGACACGGCCTCCGTCGCTGACATCGCGGCACCCACGACCACGCCGAGCCAAACGCCTTTCAGCTGGAAACAACTGGCGCTGTTCTTCCTCGCGGGGATTGGCCTGACGTTCACGCCGTGCGTACTGCCGATGCTGCCGATCCTCTCCGGCGTCGTGCTGCGTGGGCAGATCGGTGGACTGCGCGGTTTCTCTCTGTCCCTTGCCTACGTGCTGCCGATGGCGATCTGTTTCGCGATGCTCGGCGCACTGATGGGGATGTTCGGCGCCAGCCTCAATCTTCAGGCCCGGCTGCAATCGGCCTGGGTGCTGGTGCCGTTCGCCTTGTTTTTCGTGGTGTTTGCCATCGCGATGTTCGGGGTGTTCGAACTTCGCTTGCCTCGCGCCTTGAATGAGCGGCTTGACCGCATCGCTGGCAACACCGAAGGCGGATCGCTGTGGGGCGCTGCCGTCCTGGGCGTTGTATCAAGCCTGCTGGTGTCGCCCTGCGTATCAGCGCCCTTGGCCGGTGCCCTTCTTTATATAAGCGCCAGCGGAGACACCGTGGGCGGCGCACTTAAACTCTTCGCCCTCGGACTCGGCATGGGCGCGCCACTGGTGCTGGTGGCGACGGGCGGCGCGGCATGGCTGCCGAAGAGCGGACCGTGGCTGGTCACCGTCAAAAATGCGATTGGCGTGTTGCTGCTGGCGTTGGCCATTGGCCTGCTAGGTCGGGTGATCCCTGGGGAAGCCACGTTGCTGCTGATCGGACTGCTGTGGGCAGGGGTCGCGGTGTTTCTCGGCGCGCTGGAATTCACCGTCAAAACCACCCGGGGCCGCCTCGCTCAGCTACTCGGGGTTTTCCTGTTGGTCTACGCTCTCTGCTGCTGGTACGGGGCCTTCAGCGGCCAGACCGATCCGTTGCGGCCATTGGGGCGTGCATCTACCACGCAACTCTCGGGAGATAGCAGCGGCGGAGAGCAATGGCAGACTGTCACCGAAGTCTCGGCGCTGAAACAGATTCTTGCTGAGGCGAAAAGCGCCGAAAAACCGGTGTTGGTGGATTGGTACGCGGACTGGTGCATCAGCTGCAAGGTCATCGAGCATGAAGTGTTGCCCGATCCAAAAATTGTCAGCCAACTCAAAGGCTTTCGCCTGGTTCGCTTCGACATGACCGACAGCAATGCCGAACAGCGCACGCTGCTCGACACTTACAAACTGTTTGGCCCGCCTGCTCTGCTGTTTTTTGGAAAAGACGGGAACGAGCTGACAAATGTGCGCGTCGTCGGCGAAATCGACGTGGAAGCCTTCTCCGAGCGGCTTTCTAGAGCAAATGACCAAATTTAGCCTCTTAGTCACAAATTTTGCGCGAACATCGGTCATCGTGCTGAACATTGTCGATATCTGGGTCGGTAACTGGACAGTCCAATACGCTTTCCGGCATAGTCGCTCCGCATCAATGGCTCGCACCTGCGGTGAGCGTCGAAAAAGCACCCAACAAGGAACACACGATGGCGACCTTTCTGGTTCTTCACGGACCTAACCTGAACTTGCTGGGCACCCGTGAACCGGGGATCTACGGCTCGATCACGTTGGCCGACATCAACCAGGATCTGGAAAAGCGCGCGCGCGAAGCCGGCCACCATCTGATGTACCTGCAAAGCAATGCCGAGTATGAATTGATCGACCGCATTCACGCTGCCCGCGATGAAGGCGTGGATTTCATTCTGATCAATCCGGCTGCTTTCACTCACACAAGTGTCGCAATACGTGACGCATTGCTGGGAGTGAGCATCCCATTCATCGAAGTGCACCTCTCGAACGTGCACAAACGCGAACCTTTCCGCCATCACTCCTACTTTTCAGATGTTGCTGTAGGTGTGATCTGCGGCCTTGGCGCCAGCGGATACCGACTGGCCCTGGAGGCCGCCCTGGAACAACTGGCCACCCGTTCGAAGGCATGAACGAGCAGTTTCGCACTGAGCCCCATGACCTGAACCGGCCACAAAATACCCCTGACCGTCCCTTGGGAGTTGATGATTAATGGATATCCGTAAAGTCAAGAAACTGATCGAATTGCTGGAAGAGTCCGGCATCGACGAATTGGAAATCCGTGAAGGCGAAGAGTCCGTACGAATCAGCCGTCACAGCAAGACTCCAGCACAGCAGTACTACGCGCCTGCCCCGGTTGCCGCGCCTGCCGCTGCACCTGCACCTGTTGCCGCTCCGGCCGCAGCAGAAGCGCCATCGGCACCCAAACTGAACGGCACCGTTGCCCGTTCGCCAATGGTCGGTACCTTCTACCGCAAAGCTTCGCCAACCTCGCCAGCCTTCGCTGAAGTCGGCCAGACCGTGAAGAAAGGCGACACCCTGTGCATCGTCGAAGCGATGAAAATGATGAACCACATCGAAGCCGAAACCAGCGGCGTGATCGAGTCCATCCTCGTCGAAGACGGCCAGCCGGTTGAGTACGACCAGCCGCTGTTCACCATCGTTTGAACCGCGGAGTGCCTTTGATGACGAATCCTGCGAAGTTGGAAAAAGTGCTGATCGCCAACCGCGGTGAAATCGCTCTGCGGATTCTGCGGGCTTGCAAAGAGCTGGACATCAAGACCGTCGCCGTTTACTCCAAGGCCGACAAGGAACTGATGCATCTGGGTCTGGCCGACGAATCCGTCTGCATCGGTCCGGCATCGGCCTCTCAGTCTTACCTGCACATCCCGGCGATCATCGCGGCAGCCGAAGTGACTGGCGCCACGGCCATCCACCCAGGCTATGGCTTTCTGGCGGAAAACGCCGATTTCGCCGAGCAGGTCGAGAAATCCGGTTTTGCCTTCATCGGCCCGAACGCTGACACCATTCGCCTGATGGGCGACAAGGTGTCGGCCAAGGACGCGATGATCCAGGCAGGCGTTCCGACCGTACCGGGTTCCGATGGCCCGCTGCCCGAAGACGAAGAAGAAGCGCTGCGCATCGGCCGTCAGGTCGGTTATCCGGTGATCATCAAGGCCGCTGGCGGCGGCGGTGGTCGCGGCATGCGCGTCGTGCACAAGGAAGAGGACCTGATTTCCTCGGCAAAACTGACACGTTCGGAAGCTGGCGCCGCCTTCGGTAACCCGATGGTGTACCTGGAGAAGTTCCTGACCAACCCGCGGCACGTAGAAGTTCAGGTGCTGTCCGACGGTCAAGGCCAGGCGATCCACCTGGGCGACCGTGACTGCTCGCTGCAACGCCGTCACCAGAAGGTGCTGGAAGAAGCACCAGCGCCAGGTATCGACGAAAAAGCCCGCGCCGAAGTGCTGGCTCGCTGCGTCAAGGCGTGCATCGACATCGGTTATCGCGGTGCCGGTACGTTCGAATTCCTGTACGAAAACGGTGCGTTCTATTTCATCGAAATGAACACCCGCGTGCAGGTTGAGCACCCGGTTTCGGAAATGGTCACCGGCATCGACATCGTCAAGGAGATGCTGAGCATCGCCGCTGGCAACAAATTGTCGTACACCCAGGACGACGTGAAGATTCACGGTCACGCCCTTGAGTGCCGGATCAACGCCGAGGACCCGAAAACCTTCATGCCGAGCCCAGGCACGGTCAAGCATTTCCACGCCCCGGGCGGCAACGGCGTTCGCGTCGACTCGCACCTGTACAGTGGTTATGCCGTTCCGCCGAACTACGACTCACTGATCGGCAAGCTGATCACCTGGGGCGCGACCCGCGAAGAAGCCATGGCTCGCATGCGCAACGCCCTGGACGAAATCGTGGTTGACGGGATCAAGACCAACATCCCGCTGCACCGTGATCTGACCCGCGATGAAGGTTTCTGCAAAGGCGGCGTCAACATCCACTACCTGGAACACAAACTGGCCGCCGAGAAACACTGACCGGTCAGATTGTGCGACAGAACGACAAAGCCGCTTTCGAGCGGCTTTGTTGTTTCTGAAGCCCGGACCGCCTACCTGCTTCTGCCGAAGGCGTAGGAGTTGGCTTGCCTACGATCGGCTGCAAAGCAGTCGTAAAACCGGCCATCTCGATTCCCCTGATACACCGCATTCGCAGGCTTTGCTGCCGCTTCGCGCCAGATCGCAGGCAAGCCAGCTCCTACGCTCATCGGGCAGAATCAAAAGCCAATCCCCGCATCACCCTCTTTGTTGTTTCCTCCCGAACCCCGTAAACTTGCCGGTCTTTCGCGGCGCTGCGCCGCTCTGTCCATTTTCAATTCGAAGGTAATCCGCCATGCCTTGGCTGCAAGTCCGTCTCGCCATCAGCCCAGAACAAGCCGAAACCTACGAAGACGCGCTTCTTGAAGTCGGTGCCGTGTCCGTGACCTTCATGGACGCTGAAGATCAGCCCATCTTCGAACCTGAACTGAACACCACGCCGCTGTGGTCCCACACGCACCTGCTGGCCCTTTTCGAGGCCGACACCAACGCCGATCAGGTCCTCGCTCACCTGACGCTGCTGACCGGCGCACCGTTGCCTGAACACACCCACGAAGTCATCGAAGATCAGGATTGGGAACGCAGCTGGATGGACAACTTCCAGCCCATGCGTTTCGGACAGCGACTGTGGATCGTGCCAAGCTGGCACGCCGCGCCGGAGCCGAACGCTGTCAACCTGCTGCTCGATCCGGGTCTGGCGTTCGGCACCGGCACCCACCCGACCACTGCCCTGTGCCTGGAGTGGCTGGATGGCCAGGACCTGACCGACGCCAATGTGCTGGATTTCGGGTGCGGCTCGGGCATCCTTGCCATCGCTGCCCTGCTGTTGGGCGCGAAACATGCAGTGGGTACCGACATCGACGTGCAGGCCCTGGAAGCCTCGCGCGATAACGCCGGTCGCAACCATGTACCGGCGGAGAAGTTTCCGTTGTACCTGCCGGAAGACCTGCCAAAAGCGCCAGCCGACGTATTGGTGGCTAATATTCTGGCTGGGCCGCTGGTTTCTCTGGCACCTCAGCTGGCGAGCCTGGTCAAATCCGGTGGCCGACTGGCGTTGTCCGGCATTTTGGCCGAACAAGGCGAAGATGTTGCTGCTGCGTACGCTGACACGTTCGAGCTGGACCCGATCGCCAACCGCGACGGCTGGGTCCGGATCACCGGTCGCCGTCGCTGATAGCCATTGATCACAACCCTTTAGGCGCTCGTTTACCCCGGATACCCGCATGACCGACAGTTTCGTCACCCAGTGCCCTCACTGCCAGACCAGTTTCCGCGTCAGCCACGCTCAACTGAGCGTCGCCCGAGGCATGGTGCGTTGCGGCTCTTGCCTGCAAGTGTTCAATGCCGCGAAACAACTGTTGGAAAAAAGCGCCGAGGCGCGGGCCGCCGCTCAAGCCGCAGCCCAGCCCCCGGAACCAGCGCAGCCCATTCCAGCACCGGTCGTCGAAGTCCTCGCACCTCAGTCCGTGGTCGCCGCTCAGCCTGCACCTTTGCCGGTGCCGGCCGAACGTCGTTCAGTGGACCTGGACAGCCTTGACCTCGATGACCTGGATGTCGAACTTGCCCGGTTGGAACAACGGGAAATCCAGCTGCCGGAATCTTTCGGTCATGCTCGCGGCCATCGCGATCACGACGAAGTGGAATCCTTCAGCGCCCGTCGCGATGAGCCTGAGGTCGCCAGCGAGGCGTGGGATCAGGGCCTGAGCCACGACGACGTGAGCCAGTTACCGGAACTGCGCGCCGAGGTCATCGAAGAAACTGAGGTTCACCACGAACCGGACTCGCTGATCGAACCCCTCGACCGCGACGAAATCGGGCACGATGACCACCGCACCGAGCCGTCCTTCTCTTCGGCCCCCGCCGATCTGGACGACGAGCCGCGCGCCGAAAACCGCATGCACGCCGAAGCAGAACCCGAGGAGCATTCGTCATCCGAACGTTTCTCGGCACTGGACGGTGACGACGCCCATCATCGTCGCCATCCGAATGAACTCGACGACGAAGACGACCTTCCCCCGACGAAAGGGAAGCGCGGGCGCAACGAACCCGGTCTACGCGACCCGGCACTGCTCGACCTCACCGATGACCCGCTGCAACTCGCCTGGCAAAAACCCAAGCCACGCTGGGGACGCCGCGTGCTTTGGCTGCTGTTGGCATTGATTGCCTTACTGGGGCTGGCAGGGCAGTACGTCTGGTATCACTTTGATGAACTGGCGCGTCAGGACCAGTACCGCTCCTGGTTTCAGGACATCTGCCCGCAAGTCGGCTGCAAATTGCCGTCGAAGGTCGATATCAAGCTCCTGAAAAGCAGCAATCTTGTCGTGCGCAGTCATCCCGAATTTCAAGGCGCACTGGTGGTCGACGCGATCATCTACAACCGTGCCTCGTTCTCTCAGCCGTTCCCACTCCTGGAATTGCGCTTCGCCGATACCAGTGGTCAGCTGATTGCCAGTCGTCGGTTCAAGCCGGGCGAATACCTGAGCGGCGAACTCGCCGGAAAGGACGAAATGCCGCCGCAGACGCCTATTCACATCGCCCTGGACATTCTCGATCCGGGACCCAAGGCCGTGAATTACAGTTTGAGTTTTCGCTCGCCGGAGTAAACTCACCTTCCTGACAGGCCACGCGCACCGCGCTATCCAGCGCGTGCTGTCGCACTGAAATGCGGCACGCCGTCATCAGAAAGCTGACGACGGTTTTATGACAATGCGAGCCAATACCTAACCGTTCGCGATAAGAAAGCAACTGTTCAGATTTTATCCAATTCAGCCTTTATCCAGTCATCGAGAGCGGGTATCATGCCCACCCTTTTTCATACTCTGGGTCCCGTCTGAATGGCTGCGAAAGCACTTTTCGGACCAGGCTTCGTGATACGGCCCCACAACAGGTCACCCTATGTCGGCGGTACGCATCGGCCCCTATACATTGCAGAACGGCTTGATCCTCGCCCCCATGGCGGGCGTCACCGACCAGCCCTTCCGACAGCTCTGTCGCCAACTCGGCGCAGGCCTGGTGGTCTCGGAAATGGTCACCAGTGACATGAGCCTGTGGAACAGCCGCAAGTCGCGGTTGCGCATGATTCATGAAGGCGATCCCGAGCCACGCTCGGTACAGATCGCCGGTGGAGATCCGCAGATGCTTGCGGATGCGGCACGCGCCAACGTCGAACTTGGCGCACAGATCATCGACATCAACATGGGCTGTCCGGCCAAGAAAGTCTGTAACAAGGCTGCCGGTTCCGCGCTGTTGAAGGATGAGCAGTTGGTGACCGAAATCCTGCACGCGGTGGTCGCGGCAGTCGAGGTACCGGTCACCCTGAAGATTCGCACCGGCTGGGACCGTGAAAACAAGAACGGTCTGACCGTCGCCAAAATTGCCGAGCAAGCGGGCATTCAGGCGCTCGCGGTGCACGGCAGAACCCGGGCGGACCTTTACACCGGTGAAGCCGAATACGACACGATTGCCGCGATAAAACAGGCGGTGTCGATCCCGGTGTTTGCCAATGGCGACATCGTTTCACCGGAGAAAGCACGGCACGTCCTGGACGCGACCGGTGCCGACGGGTTGTTGATTGGCCGGGCTGCCCAAGGGCGCCCATGGATTTTTCGCGAGATAGAACACTACCTGCGCACCGGGGAAAAACTCCCCGCCCTGGCGCTGGGAGAAGTGGAACGCATTCTGCTAGAGCATCTGGCCGCGCTTCACACGTTCTATGGCGACGTGATGGGCGTGCGGATCGCCCGGAAACACGTCGGCTGGTACCTCGCAACCTTGCCGGGCGCCAAGGAGTTTCGCGCCCTTTTCAATCGTTTGGAAGATACGGAAGCACAGTGCGCCAACGTTCGGGATTTTTTTGCCGAACGCATAAAAAGCCCGCAGTCAGGGACCGAACAAGAGGTGGCCGCATGACGATGATGACAGAGACTTTAGTGAGTGGAACAACACCCGTGAGCGACAACGTCAATTTGAAACAGCACCTCAACACGCCGAGCGAAGAGGGTCAGACCCTGCGCGGAAGCGTCGAAAAGGCGCTGCACAATTATTTCGCTCACCTGGAAGGTGCTGCCGTCACTGATGTCTACAACCTGGTGCTCTCGGAAGTCGAGGCGCCGTTGCTTGAGTGCGTGATGAATTACGTCAAGGGCAACCAGACCAAGGCCTCCGAACTGCTCGGTCTGAACCGTGGCACGCTGCGCAAGAAACTCAAGCAGTACGACCTGCTGTAAGCCTCCAAAAACAGAAAAACGACCCACGTTGATGCGGTCGTTTTTTTTGCTGAATTCTTTTGCTTTTGATGGAAGTTGAGATGACCGACCAGACGACCCGCCTGCCGATCCGCCGCGCCTTGATCAGCGTTTCCGACAAGACCGGTATCCTTGAGTTCGCCCGTGAACTCGAAGCCCTTGGCGTCGAGATTCTGTCCACCGGCGGTACGTTCAAGCTGCTCAAGGACAACGGCGTCGCAGCGGTAGAAGTCGCGGATTACACCGGCTTCGCAGAGATGATGGACGGCCGGGTCAAGACCCTGCACCCGAAAATCCACGGCGGCATCCTGGGCCGTCGCGGCACCGACGACGCAATCATGTCTGAGCACGGCATCAAGCCGATCGACCTGGTGGCCGTGAACCTGTACCCGTTCGAAGCCACCGTTTCCAAGCCTGGCTGCGACCTGCCGACCGCCATCGAGAACATCGACATCGGCGGCCCGACCATGGTCCGTTCGGCCGCGAAAAACCACAAAGACGTGGCCATCGTGGTGAACGCCAGCGACTACGGCCAGGTGCTGGAAAGCCTCAAGGCCGGTGGCCTGACCTACGCCCAGCGCTTCGACCTGATGCTCAAGGCGTTCGAACACACCGCCGCCTACGACGGCATGATCGCCAACTACCTTGGCAGCGTCGATCAGAGCGCCGAAACGCTTTCGACTGAAGGCCGCAGCCAATTCCCGCGCACCTTCAACACCCAGTTCATCAAGGCGCAGGAAATGCGCTACGGCGAGAACCCGCACCAGAGCGCGGCGTTCTACGTGGAAGCCAAGCCTGCCGAATTGGGCATCGCCACCGCGACCCAACTGCAAGGCAAGGAGCTGTCCTACAACAACGTGGCCGACACCGACGCCGCGCTGGAATGCGTGAAGAGCTTCGTCAAACCGGCCTGCGTCATCGTCAAGCACGCCAACCCGTGCGGCGTTGCTGTCAGCCCGGACGCCGAAGGTGGCATTCGCCAGGCGTACGAACTGGCCTACGCCACCGACAGCGAATCCGCCTTTGGCGGCATCATCGCGTTCAACCGTGAGCTGGATGCCGAGACCGCCAAAGCGATCGTCGAGCGTCAGTTCGTCGAAGTGATCATCGCCCCGAGCGTCAGCGTCGAAGCCCAGGCCATTGTCGCCAGCAAAGCCAACGTGCGCCTGCTGACCAGCGGCCAGTGGGATGCGGAACGTGCACCGGCGTGGGACTACAAACGCGTCAACGGTGGCCTGCTGGTGCAGAGCCGCGACATCGGCATGATCAGCGCCGACGACCTGAAAGTCGTGACCAAGCGCGCCCCGACCGAGCAGGAAATCCACGACCTGATCTTCGCCTGGAAAGTCGCCAAGTACGTAAAATCCAACGCTATCGTCTACGCCAAGAACCGTCAGACCATCGGTGTCGGCGCCGGCCAGATGAGCCGCGTGAACTCGGCCCGTATTGCTGCTATCAAGGCTGAACACGCTGGCCTGCAGGTTGCAGGTTCGGTGATGGCATCGGATGCGTTCTTCCCGTTCCGCGACGGTCTGGACAACGCCGCCAAGGTCGGCATCACGGCGGTGATCCAACCGGGTGGTTCGATGCGTGATGCAGAAGTCATCGCTGCTGCCGATGAAGCAGGTATTGCGATGGTGTTCACCGGCATGCGCCACTTCCGCCACTAACATGACAACGGCCGCACTGTAGCAGGCGTCTGCTGCGTTGGACGGGGCTCCGCTGATGCTCATTGCCAGGAGGCAACTCCGCTCAGCAAAGCCCCATCCGCCTTGCATCCACCTACTCCATTGCGACCTCGTATCGCAGTTTTGAAAAGATCCAAAACAAAGCGTTACGAGCGACACCCACAGAATTAGCGTCATCGAGGTTTTTTGAAATGAACGTACTTATCATCGGCAGCGGTGGCCGTGAACACGCGCTGGCCTGGAAGGTCGCGCAGGACCCTCGCGTGCAGAAGGTCTTCGTCGCGCCGGGTAACGCCGGGACCGCCATCGAAGCCAAGTGCGAGAACGTCGCCATCGACGTGTCGGCCCTGGAACAACTGGCCGACTTCGCCGAGAAGAACGTTTCGCTGACCATCGTCGGCCCTGAAGTCCCTCTGGTCGCCGGTGTCGTGGACCTGTTCCGCTCCCGTGGCCTGGACTGTTTCGGTCCGACGAAGGGTGCCGCCCAGTTGGAAGGCTCCAAGGCCTTCACCAAGGATTTTCTGGCACGCCATAAAATCCCGACCGCCGATTACCAGAACTTCACCGAGATCGAGCCTGCGCTGACGTACCTGCGCGAGAAAGGCGCGCCGATCGTGATCAAGGCCGATGGCCTGGCCGCCGGTAAAGGCGTGATCGTCGCGATGACGCTGGAAGAGGCTGAAGAAGCTGTCCGCGACATGCTCGCGGGCAATGCCTTTGGTGATGCCGGTTCTCGCGTCGTGATCGAAGAATTCCTGGACGGCGAAGAAGCGAGCTTCATCGTCATGGTCGATGGCAAGAACGTGTTGCCGATGGCCACCAGCCAGGACCACAAACGCGTCGGCGACGGCGACAGCGGCCCGAACACCGGTGGCATGGGTGCCTACTCCCCTGCCCCGGTGGTCACGGCCGACGTGCACCAGCGCGTGATGGATCAGGTCATATGGCCGACTGTCCGAGGCATGGCTGACGAAGGTAACGTTTACACCGGCTTCCTCTATGCTGGTCTCATGATCGACAAGGCAGGCAATCCGAAGGTCATCGAATTCAACTGCCGCTTCGGCGACCCGGAAACCCAACCGGTGATGCTGCGTCTGCAATCGAGCCTGGTCTTGCTGGTCGAGGCCGCTTTGGCGCAAGCTCTGGACAAAGTGGAAGCCCAGTGGGACCCACGTCCGAGTCTGGGCATCGTACTGGCCGCAGGCGGATACCCTGGCGATTACGCCAAGGGCGCCGCGATCAACGGCCTGGACGCTGCTGCGGCATTGCCGGGTAAAGTGTTCCACGCGGGCACTGCGTTGAAAGACGGTCAGGTCGTGACCTCCGGTGGCCGCGTACTGTGTGCCACTGCACTGGGCGACACCGTTGGCGACGCGCAAAAGCAGGCGTATGAACTGGCTGCAAAGATTGACTGGGAAGGCTGTTTCTACCGCAAGGACATTGGCTACCGCGCCATTGCCCGGGAACGCGGCGAACACCTGGAGTAAGTCCGAGGCCGGACAGTCGCCTGAAACCAGGCGACTGTCCGATCATTCTGGGCCGCACCAGGGTAACTGGCTTCATTCACGAAGGGATTTCGCCGTGCGCTGGCTCAGGATTGCCGCTTGTTCGATCATCGCGATGATGACCCTCCTCTGTGTGCCCACGGCTTCGGCCGAGGTCAGCGCAGGATGGTCAACGCTTGTCGACGATCAGGCCAATCTCCAACTCAGCGACATTCGCTCTCCCCACTACGACACCCAATTCAGCCCCGTCGAACTCGACCAGGTTCGCGCCATCAGCCGTGAAGCTGCGTTGTGGCTGCACTATCGCCTCCCCGCGACCGATCACGAACAACTGGTGCGCATCTTCGCGCCCGATCTGGCCACCGTTGACATGTACGTCATCGACGGCGAAGCCCTGATTGATCACTCGCGCTCCGGCAACAAAGTCCCACGGGCGGCACAACCGTTGCCCTCTATCGACTTTCTGCTGCCCGTGCCGCAAAGCGACAGGCCGCTGGACCTTTATCTGCGTCTGAAATCCGAACAGGAGCTGCGCCCGAACATTTCGCTGGAGTCTGCCGTGGCCAGCGCGGCCGACGAGCGCCGTCCACTGTTGCTCGGGCTGTTCTTCGGTTCGCTGATCATGCTGATCGTGCAAAACATCACCCGATACGCCCAATCCCGTTCAGTGAGCAGCCTGTGGCTGGCGGCGTGTGAAGGTTTTCTGGGGCTCAGCGCGTTGTTGCTGTTGAACCTGCAAGCGTCGTGGTTGCCCCATTGGCACCTTGCACAAACCCCGAGCGCTCACCTCGCTTTGCTGATGGCGGCTGCCACGGGACTGATGTACGCCTACTGTTTCTTCATTCAGCGAGGCGCCGAAACACTCAATCGCCTGCTGATGAGCGTACTGCTGATCGTCGGTTTCGGCGCTCTGCTGGTCCTGTTCGTCGATACCCTGCCGCTGAACATCATGACGTTTTTGCTGGTGGCGCTGACCACGCTGACCATCACGCTCGTGTCGATCTATCACCTGCAAAAAGGCTACCGACCGGCACGACCGTTCGTGATCGCGATGATCGTGTTCAACCTCGGCAATCTGGTCGTTCTGCCTGCGATGCTGTGGCTCACGACCATCGCTGCGCAGACCCTGATCATCGCCGTCCTGGGCATGTTCTGCCTGTGCGGCCTGCTGATGAGCATTGCCCTGAGCGAGCGCCATCGCAGCATCACCGAAGACAACTTCAGCATCAGCCGAGAACTTGCGGCCAGCACGGCCGAAATCAACGCCAAGGCTGAATTCCTGGCGAAGATCAGCCATGAAATCCGTACACCCATGAACGGCGTGCTGGGCATGACCGAGCTGCTGCTGGGCACCCCCCTGTCGGTCAAACAGCGCGATTACGTGCAGACCATTCACAGCGCGGGCAATGAGCTGCTGACGCTGATCAACGAGATTCTCGACATCACCAAACTGGAATCCGGGCAGATCGAGCTGGACGATGTGCAGTTCGACCTCAACGCCATGATCGAGGACTGCCTGAGTATTTTTCGGGCGAAAGCCGAACAGCAAAGCGTCGAGCTGATCAGCTTTATTCAGCCGCAGGTTCCCCGCGTGATCAGCGGCGACCCGACCCGCTTGCGCCAAACCCTGCTGAGCCTGCTGGAAAACGCCCTCAAGAAAACTGACGAGGGCGAGATTCTGTTGGTCGTCGCGCTCGATTCTCGGGGCGGCAAACCGCGACTGCGCATCGCCGTTCAGGACAGTGGGACGCCGCTGACCGCCAAGGAGCGCGACGCCCTGCTCCATGCCGAACTGCACAGCAAAAATTTCCTCGCCGCCAGCAAGGTCGGCGGCCATTTGGGGTTGGTGATTGCCCGCCAGCTGATCCTGTTGATGAACGGGGAATTCGGCATTCAGAGCGGAAGCAATCAGGGCAGCACCTTGTGGCTAAGCTTGCCGCTGGACCCGGAACGGCTGGAGCAACCCCCAGCAGACCTCGACAGCCCACTCAAAGGTGCGCGAGTGCTGGTGGTGGACGACAACGACACCTGCCGCAAAGTGCTGGTGCAGCAGTGCAGCGCGTGGGGGCTGAACGTCAGTGCTGTGCCGTCGGGCAAAGAGGCACTCGCCTTGCTGCGTACCAAGGCCCACCTGCGTGATTACTTCGACATCGTGCTGCTGGACCAAAACATGCCTGGCATGACCGGCATGCAGCTGGCCGCCAAGATCAAGGAAGACCCGAGCCTCAACCACGACATTCTGTTGATCATGCTGACCGGCATCAGCAACGCGCCGAGTAAAGTCATTGCACGCAACGCCGGGGTCAAGCGCATCCTCGCCAAGCCCGTCGCGGGTTACACGCTCAAGACCACGCTAGCGGACGAATTGAATCAACGCAACAAAGGCCAGGCGCCTTACCCCCCTTCCCCAGCCGTCCTCGGCGAAGTGGACGTGCCCAGCGACTTCCGGATTCTGGTGGCCGAAGACAACAGCATTTCCACGAAGGTGATTCGTGGCATGCTCGGCAAGCTCAACTTGCAACCAGACACTGCCAGCAACGGCGAAGAAGCCCTGCAAGCCATGAAAGCCCAGCGCTACGACCTGGTGCTGATGGATTGCGAAATGCCGATCCTTGACGGTTTCTCGGCCACCCAGCAGTTGCGCGCCTGGGAGCTGGGTAACCAGCGGCTCCGCACCCCCGTGGTGGCGTTGACCGCGCACATTCTGACCGAGCACAAAGACCGCGCCCGCCAGTCCGGCATGGACGGCCACATGTCCAAACCGGTAGAGCTCTCGCAGCTGCGGGAACTGGTGGAGCACTGGGTCGAGCAAAGGGCGCGCCGTCAGAGTGGCGACGACACTGACGATCAAGACCGCTATCAGCAAAACTGACCCGCCTCCTCGCTCAACGCCTGATAGACTTCCTCCCGTCCGAGTCTGCCGCCACGAGCTCAAACCATGCTTCATGTGCTGTTCAGCGTTTATCTGAAGATGCTGGTGCTTTACAGCCCGTTCTTCGTCCTGTCGTGTTTTATCAGTCTGAGCCGCGGTTATTCGCGTAAAGAGCGTCGCTATCTGGCGTGGAAAATTGCCTTCGCTACATTGGTGTCCAGCGTGTTGCTGTACCTGTTCGGTCGGGTGATCTTCGGGGTGTTCGGCATCACCGCCGACGCCTTCCGTATCGGCGCCGGCAGCGTGCTGTTCATTTCGGCGTTGGGCATGGCGCAAGGCAAGTCCGGCGTGCAGACCGACAACGTGCAGCAAGACGTCGCCATCGTACCCCTGACCATCCCTATCACCGTCGGCCCCGGCACTATCGGCGCATTGCTGGTGATGGGCGTCAGCCAGCCCCACTGGGACGACAAACTCACCGCGATCGTGAGCATCGCTCTGGCGAGCTTCACGGTGGGTGTGGTGCTTTATCTCTCCCACAGCATCGAACGTATCCTGGGTGATCAGGGCCTGCAGATCGTCAGCCGCTTGATGGGGCTGTTCGTTTGCGCGCTGGCGGCTCAGATCATTTTCACGGGCATCAAGGGCTATCTGGTGCCGTGACGGTCAGATGGGGAATTCCTTGATCGAGCGGTCGGAGCTTCCGATCAATTGATTGCGGATGTCCTCCCTGTATGTCTCATAGACCGTCCGATCAAAGCGGTACACCCCGCCCGAGATGCGCAACAGCATTTCTCGCCGGGTCTCGGTCCAGAATTCGAAATCCTTGGTATCGACCGAACCGTTGAGCCGGATGGCGCAGATCAACATCAGGACATTCCCGTCGGCATCGGTCATGCAGGGCACCATCTGGAAACGTGCCATTTCCCCATCACGGACGCTGTGGCTGAAAAAATGGTCTGCATGATGGTTGATCTCCATCGAACGCCACGCAGCGTGGGTCAGTTCGGCGAGCTCTTTCGCCCCCGCCGACTCGATGATGGCGATTGTGGCGGCGTCCAGCTCCTCAGGCCGGAAAATGACCTGCGGCGTGTGTTTGATCGGATTGATAAGCGTCCACCCACGCATCTCCAGCCGCGTCCGATAACGAAACAGCCAGTTGGAGTAATCCGCTTTCGGGTCGAAATGCTGGCTCGCGAACACGTCAGCATGCAAAACGCAGTCGAAAAGGTCGTCACGGTCCTGTCCGCTGATCCCATCGTAGAAGGAAACAACGCTGGAACCGACGATTGCACCGGTTGCTCCTGTCATAAGCTGAGTCCCTTCACCGGCGAGCAGAGTGACGTACGCTTGTCCGTAAGTGCCGTATCAACACGCTCCCGATAGAGCGAGTAACGCAAATCGTCGAGCATGCCCACGAAGCCAAACGACCTGACCTCGCCGACCAACTGGCTTTTGAGCAATCGCTGTGCGAGCAGATTAGGGTCAAGCGTTTCCTGTGTTTCAAATGCCACACAGAGCAACACTTTCTGCCGTGAAGGCAACAGAAATGCCACCTGGAGGACGACCGACGAAACATATTCAGGCGGGTTTGCTGCCGGAGCACCGGCGGACGTGCGAACCCGGCGTTTCACCATGGTCTTTGCCACATCACTGGCTTCGGCCGTGAACAGCCATGCGAAGAGTTTGTCGAGTTTTTCGCCACGCAGGTTGCGCAGCGGTTCAGGCAAGAGCTTGCGCAGCATATCCGTGACCGAGAATGTCTCGCCGTCCATGCCCTGATTATCCGTGAGGTCCAGGCGTACCCAGCCAAACGTTGCCAGCGCCTTGATAAGGGTCGTCTGCCACTCGTGATAGTGCGTGAATCGGTCGAACTGTTTGCTCGCAGCCAACTGCACGTACAAGCTGGAATCCATTGCATCGCGCTTGAACGCCTCATCCACTGGCGGGGTGAAGACCATCAACACGCCATCATTCAAGTACGTTTCCATGATTTCCTGCGTCATAACACTCACTCCTGTGAAAGAAGGCCGTGGAACACTCCGCGGCCCGAACGCATTTAGATAGCGAATTCCAGGAAAGCGGCATCCGAGGCTTCCAGCAGCTTCTGACGCACGTTTTCACGACGTTGCGCGTAAATCGACTGGTGGAAAACGAAGACATCGGCGCTTCTGTTCATTTCCACCGACACAGCGTTCCAGTTGACGAACAGGAAATTGCCCTCGGACGCTTCGGTTTTCGCTTCAATAGCACCTACCGCCAGAGCGATGACACCATCCTCGCTCTCCGTGCAACCACCGACCATGAATCGGGAGCCGACACCTGGTTTATGGGTGCGACGGTTGAACAGACGGATAGGTTCATCGTTGTCCTTCAGCGCTTCGACAGCGTTACCGGCAGCCTGCAGCATCGCCGCCCCCGAAACACCGCCGGTTGCAGCCGCAGCCAGCGTGGTGGCGACGAGGTCGACACCGAGCTTGCCCATGGTGATGACACGCTCAGAGCTGCTGCTGCTGACGAAGGCGCTGTCTTGTGGAGCCCAATTCAGGGCTTTGACCATGACCTCACGGAAAGTCTTGTACCACTCGCCTTTTTCAGACTTGATGTCATGACGCTTGTCTGCAGCGAGTGTGGCGTAGGTGAAAGTGTCCAGAACGTCCTCACGTGCCTGTTGGCTCATCCCCGCGACGAAACCGATGACTCCTTGGCCAACCACGGCACCCACTGCCGATTCCGCATCGTCCTTCAAGGCGGAACGAGAGGTGGCGGCGGGTGGAATGGTGTTCAGCGAAGGCGCGGTGGAGATGTGATTCAGAAACTGTTCGTTGTTCATTGCTAAGTCCTTTTAGTTAATAAAGTTCGTCCGTCATGGACGTCACCAAGCTAACGTAAAAAGTGAGGCGAGTTAGGGGTGGCGTGCTTACATACGTTTAAGATTCAGCGGTAAAAAGAGCATCAACAAATGCGTACGGGCGCACGAAGTACCCGCAGGTCGGGGGTTGAATTGTTACGGAGGACAAAGCTGACAATGACGGGTTAACGCCGTGGAAAAGATGCGCACTCGACTGGACGCTTTTTCCAGGCTTCAGAGACGGATTTTTCCCATATCAGAAACCCTCTTTCCTACACAGATACGGAGGGATTCCGAAGTCTCCCTCCTTCACATCTGCGACTTAATGAGCAGGTTTGGCGCCGTACCATCTCGGGGTGTAGACCCACTGAGTGCCATCGGCACGTGGAAAGGTGCAGGTCAGCGATGAGCCGACCAGCACCATGGTCCGCATGTCGACCTGCTCGGGGGTGAGCTCGCCCAGCGTGATCACCCGCAGGGTCTGTCCCGGGCGCCCGATGTCACGCCCCAACGTTACCGGGGTTTCAGGCGTCCGATGCTGCCGAACGATCTCCAAAGCGCGCCCCAACTGCCACGGGCGGGAGCGGGAGATCGGGTTGTAGAACGCCAGCGCCAGGTCTGCCTGACAGGCAAGGTCCAGACGTTTTTCGATCACCTCCCAAAGCTTGAGATTGTCCGACAGGGACATCACGCAGAAGTCATGCCCCAGCGGCGCGCCGGCTTGAGCGGCCGTTGCCAGTGAAGCTGAAACCCCTGGCAGGATCTCCAGATCCACCGAATGCCACAGTGGATCATCGGACCCATGCAATGCTTCCAGCACCGCCGCCGCCATGGCGAACACACCCGGATCACCCGACGATACGACCACCACCGAGCGACCTTGGGCAGCCAGTTCGAAGGCGTGACGCGCGCGCTGCATTTCCTCCCGATTGTCGGTGCAATGCAGCACTTGATCGGCCCGAAACGGCCCGGCCATGCGCACGTAGGTTTCGTAACCCAGGACATCGTTGGCCCGCGCCAGCTCGGCTTTGACGGCAGGAATCATGAACTCGGCAGCGCCGGGGCCAAGGCCGATAACGGCGAGCCGACCGCGTCCGCGACCGATCTTTTCGATGTCCAGCGGTTGCGGTGCGACGGCAATGGCGAGGCCTTCAATGGGCGTAACCGGGGGCAGTAACTGGGGCAAGACCTGCTGTGCCATGTCGCTCGGCGACGCCGTTGAGGTAAAGCGCACGGGTACACCCAAGGCATCGGCGGCGGCATGCAATTGCGGGCGAGCCATGTCGCTTTCACCCGCCAGCAAGCAGGCGAGCGATTGCAGCGCGATGCGCGATTCGTGCAGCGTGGCCTTCACAACGTCGGCGATGTTCTCGACCGATGCCTCGACCGCCACCAACACATTGCGCGGGTAGATCAGAAGCTCATTGGCCGACGGCTCACGCTCGGCGTACCCGACATGAATCGCCAACTGCGCGTGATCGTCCTCTGGCAATTGCGCTTGCGCCAGCCAAGGCGCCGCACCTTCAACGCGCACGCTTTCACCGGAGAGCAAATCAGAGACGAAACGCTTGCCCAACTCCAGGTCGCCCAGCGCATAGCCGGATGGCGGGTTGAGCAGGCAGGTGCCGAAACGCAGCTCGCCGCTGGTGGTAATTGCAGGGGTTGTGTTGAGGCCTGCGGCAATCTCGCGGGCCATGACGTTGACGCCACCCAGCCCACCCAAGAGCGGCACCACCGCGCTGCCGTCTTCGGCAACGGCAAGAACGGGCGGCTCGGCGCCCTTCTCCAGCAACACCGGCGCGAGGGTGCGAATGACAATGCCCGCCGCGCACAGGGCGATGATCGGTGTGTCCTGTTGATACAGCTGACGAAGCGTCGCGCCAAAATCGGAATAGCTTCGGTCAACCCCTTCAACGCGCTCGACCAACCCGTGAATCAACGCGTCCGGGTACAACTGTTGAATACGCCGCGCTGTGTTCAGCGCGCCCTTGCCCAGAATGACGATGGCCGGGGCTTTCTGACTGGAAGCACCCATTAGCCTTGCCACCTTTCACCGGGCACGATGATCAGCGAGAAATACGGCGACGACATCGGATCGACCTCGGCCAACGGCACGATTTTCTGATTGCTCATGGTGGCGCGCTCGACATACAGCGCGCGCTCGGCCAGCCCCGTTTCCACCAATACCTGACGCACTTTCGGCAGGTTGCGGCCCAGCTTCATAATGACCGCCGCGTCGGCGTCCACCAGCTTGCGTTTGAGCTCATCGGCGGACAACACGCCCGACAGCACCGACAGGCTCTGATTGCGGTACACCAAGGGCGCCCCCAAAACGGAAGCGCCGCCGAGCATCGAGCAGACACCCGGCACCACTTCAGCTTCGTACCGCTCGGCCAGCCGGTCGTGCAGGTACATGTAAGAGCCGTAGAAGAACGGGTCACCCTCACAGATGACCGCCACGTCACGACCGGCATCCAGATGCGCGGCAACGTCGAGGCTGGCGGTGTCGTAAAAATCGCTGATGATCTGCTCGTAGGACATCGGCGCGGGCAGCACTTCGGTGGTCACCGGATACACCAGTGGCATCATCGTTTGAGCGTCTTGCAGGTGCGCTTCGATGATGCCGAAGGCGTTGCCCTTCTTGCCCTTGGCGACGAAGTAAGCCACCACCGGCGACTCGCGCAACAGGCGAAGCGCCTTGACGGTGATCAGCTCAGGATCTCCGGGCCCCACACCCAGACCTATCAGACGACCGCGAGCCTGCATCATTCAACCTCCGTGGCGAGGGCGTTGACCGCAGCGGCAGCCATGGCGCTGCCACCTCGACGGCCCTGCATGATCACGTACGGGACGCCTCGGCTGTCAGCGGCGAGCATGTCCTTGGATTCCGCCGCGCCGACGAAGCCCACCGGGAAACCGAGGATCAATGCAGGTTTCGGTGCACCAGCGTCAATCATCTCCAACAGGTAAAACAGCGCGGTTGGTGCGTTGCCGATGACCACGACCGCGCCTTCCAGATGTGGGCGCCACAGTTCCAGCGCAGCGGCGGAACGGGTGTTGCCCAGCTCACGGGCCAGTTCGGGCACGCCTTCGTTTTTCAGGGTGCAGATGACCTGATTGTTCGCGGGCAAACGGGCGCGGGTCACGCCTTCAGCCACCATGTGCGCATCACACAAAATCGGCGCGCCTGCCGCCAGGGCTTGACGCCCTGCGGTGCCAGCGCCGGGCGAGAAGCGCAGTCCTTCGACCGCATCGACCATGCCGCATGCGTGGATCACGCGCACAGCGAGCTTTTCCAGGTCGGCCGGAATGGTGTCGAGCCGGGCTTCGGCGCGAATGATCGCGAAGGAGTTGCGATAAATCTCCTGGCCGTCGCGGATGTAATCAATCATCGGTGTTGCTCCGTGAGTCGGCGGTCAACAACGCACCGACTGCTTCTATAGTGAGGTCACGCCCTCGCAGCTCGCCAAAACCCGGCTGCTCTGCGTGGCGAAAATACAGGTCGTAACGGCCAGCGGACACCGCCAGCAACGTAATCGGCGCGACATGAGCGGCGGCGCAGGAGCGGTCGCAACCCGACAGATGCACAGCCTGGCTGACACCCTCACGTTGCAGACAGGTCGCCAGTTGCCGCGCATCGGCCTTGGTGTCGGCCAGCCCTTTGCCGCAGGCGGCGGAGCCGGTGCAGGCAATCATCTGCGACAGGGCTTGATCGGCGTCGCACAGCAGGCCCGCCTTACGTAAACCGCCGACAGCACGTGAACCGTTCTCAGTGCGGACATTGCGCAACATCAGGCTTTGCCACGGGGTCATTGCCAGGGTGCCGTCGCCCAGTTCAACGGCGAGCGTCGCAGCGTTGCGCAACATGGACGGACTCAGGCGCCCCAAAGGCACGACAGCACCCACCGAGGTGAAATCCGGATGGCACTGTGGATAAAACCCGATGTGCGCATTGAGTCTGATCGGCGTGCGACGCCATGTGGTTATTTTTTGATCAACCCGCACGGAATGCGGCAAACGTTCTGAGAGCTGTGAGAGGAACTGATCGGCAGGCATATCGGCCAGCAGATGGCGCATGCGGGTCTGATCGGGACGCGCGTGTTCGAGGAACAGCTCCAGAACCGCCACCACCAGATCATGCCCGGCATCCAGCGACACCGCCGCCAGCGGCGAGTCGGTCGCAGGACAACCTGCCAGGCCAAAGCCCAGCAGCGTCTCGCCCTTCACATTCAGCGCTGACAGCCACAGATCGTGAGGGTGTTCGAGCATCGCCACGCCTTCGCCCGCGTCCAGCGACACGGCGAACTTCGGCGACAGCTCGTGAAAGCGGGGATGGGTTTCCAGCGTGTTCAGGAGCTGTGCAGCCAGCGGACGCACGTCGAACAGTTGCTCGGGATCGACACCCGCCGTGGGGCTCAGCATCAAGTTGCGCACATCGTCACTGGCGGGATTTTTTGGGCCGAGACCTGCGTCCAGCAACGTCGTGATCAAACCCTCGTGATCCGCGCCTATGCCACGAATCTGCACGTTGCCGCGATTCGTCGCCTCGATCACCCCGCCCGCGAAGCGCTCGGCAGCATCAGCCACGGCGAACGCCTGCCCAGCCGTGATCACGCCGCCGGGCAATTTGATCCGACAGATCCCCCCGTCCAGCGCCGGGACGATACGCAACAACCCCGGACAAGCCGAGGGGCGTAGGGGCGCAACGGGAATACGAGCAGACAGCGGCTCGGCCAAAGGGTCACCTGACGTGATCGGGTCGGGAAGTGCAGATCGCGGGATCTGCGAGGGCGGTATTATGCCTGCTTTGGCGGCAGGCATGAAAAGGCGGTCTGTCGGATGGGAAACGCGCGTTAGCCGAATGCGCCAAGGAGGGCCCCGACCGTGAGCACGCCACAGCAACCCACTCCAGTAAACCGCATTGGGAGGTACACCCATCGCCTGTGTCGAAGGGAGAGGCTGTTCACTTGCTCAACATCGATCAAGCCTTTTCGTTCAAGAAGCAGAGGAGACCCCAGCACCAGCCTGAGCATTGAATACCGGTACATCTTCCCGGCATGACTGTACGGCCCCCAGAACTTCTTGGCATCCGTGACCAGTTTGCAGCTGTACAAATGCCGTTCAATCTCCGGGAGGATGAAATAAGCGGCGTAGAGCATGAAGAGAAAACCGATGAGTTGCACTACCGCAGCCGCACTACCCGTCCACATCAATAGCGTTACCAAAGTTTGCCCATCAGCGCCAAAGCAATCATCCCAACGACGAAACCTCCCAGCCCGATCGTGTCAGGTATGCAAATCCACCGCCTCAGGTGAGAGGGCACCTGCTTGACCTCGCCGACATCCACCAGCCCATTCTCAAATAGAAGCTCGGTGGATGTCAGCGCAAGGTTGACTGCCACCAATCTGTGTCGTCTACCTGCGAAGCCACTGCCGCTCCACAGCAAGCGTGCGTCTTCGACGACTTTGCAACTTTTTAGTTGGGCTTCAACTTTTTCCAATACGAAGTATTTGACGTAGACATCAATGCAAAAACTCACAACCACAACGACGCCTGATATCAAAGCGATCCATTCCAAAAACCGGTCACTCATCGCCAATCAACTCGTAGAGCATCGTTCCACTCACGTCGCCTAGGGTTGATCCCCCTTTTCCGCCGACCCACCCGCCTGAAGCAGCTCCGGCGACACCACAAACCAAGAGGCTGGTTCCGCGGCTAGGACCAACCATTCGGATACAGAGACGGGTCAATGCTTTTTCGCCCGCCTTGCCCATCATCGCCGCTGAAGAAATTCCCCCCACCATCTTCCCCACCTCCACAAATTTCGCCTTCGTGCATTGCTGTTCCCGTCCGGTCGTGCATGCCTCCTTGATTTCCAATCCTCCGGCACCAAGGTCCAACATCACGCCCACAACCGTTCCCGAACTCAGATGACGCGCGACGTTGCCCATGCGTTTGACGTTCTTCGCATAGTTGGCGATCTCGCCGGTGTGCAGGTATCGCTTGCTGGAGATCCCCAGCATTTTCTTGATCGACGAGTTGTTCTTGAGCCCAGTTCCCCAGCGTCCGATCCCGCGTAGCTGGCCGTCGAGCGTGCTGAAAAGCGCCTTTCGCTGTGCGAGAAACTGATCCTTGGTGAACACCCCGAAGCGCCATTTCTGATACGCCGTACCGATGTCTTTCAGCGTGTCCTGCACCTGATTCAGGTGCGTTGCCCACGCCGAGGTCGCACTGCCGACGCCGATGGAGCCGTAGGTCATGATGCTTTGCAGCAAGTCGTAATTGTGGGTCTGCAGGTGTGCGCTGGCGTTGTTGCTGCCCAAGAGGGTCTGATGGACGTTTCGAGCATGGAACATGAGCATTTCCTCGTCCCGTGTGCACATCTCCGTTGAGTCGTCACCCACGATGATCAACTCTCCCGGCTTGCCCATGCCCCCCAAGCCGAGGTGAGCGTTGACCCGGTCGAATTTCTGGTTGGCGCGCCCACCCATCACAAGACCCTCTCGATACCAGGAGAGGCTGCGTTTTCCGTCATTGATGAGCGCGTAAGGCGTGGACATGCGGGGATCGTCCTGATCGTTTGAAGAAGGCGAGGACGATAGGGGTCGGTTTTGGGGGTTGTCAGTAGATGCCGCGGGGATTTGGGCGTGACTACGGAAGTTTCAGAAATGCCCTACTTCCGATCTTCAAATGCCTGACAAACGCATGGGCGCAGGCAGATCATTCAGCCACATCCGAATGAATGCCGGGCACGGGATCTGTAGGAGCGAATTCATTCGCGAAAAATATTTCAACCGACAGAGATGTTTAGGTTGACCGCCGTCTCGCGAATGAATTCGCTCCTACAGGGGGTGCGCTCATCTTTGCGATAGGCCCATGGACGACGACGCTCTGCCAGCGCGCTATCATGCCCACCTTTATCCACAGGCCTTTCAAACCGGCCTGTCGCAAGCATTGGGTCTGAGGGCAATACATGGCGCCGTGGCTGACAGTCGTGGGAATCGGTGAGGACGGCTACAAGGGGCTGGGCCGGAATGCGCGGCACGCGCTGTTGCAGGCGCGCCTGGTGTTCGGCAGCTCGCGCCAGCTGGACCTGTTGCCGCCGTGCATTCAGGCCGAACGGCGTCAGTGGCCGAGTCCGTTTTCCTTGCAGCCCGTGCTGGAGCAGCGCGGTGAGCCGATCTGCGTGATTGCCAGCGGCGACCCGATGCTGTTTGGCGTCGGCGTCAGCCTGACACGCCAGGTGCCCGTCGAGCAGATGCGCGTGATCCCCGCCCCCTCGTCTTATTCGCTGGCTGCCGCCCGCTTGGGCTGGGCGTTGCAGGATGTGGTGACACTGTCGGTGGTCGCCCGTCCCTTGGCGGCATTAAACGCGCAACTGCATCACGGTTTGCGCCTGCTGGTGCTGAGCAATGACGGACACAGCCCCGCCGCGATGGCAGCTTTGCTGCGCGAGCGGGGTTTCGGACCCAGCCACATGACCGTTCTCGAACACTTGGGCGGCCCGGCGGAGCGTCGTGTGGACGGCATCGCTCAGGACTGGTCGGACCCAGACATCGCGCCACTGAATCTGGTGGCGATTGACTGCCGCGCCGCGCCAGACACTTTGCGACTGTCGCCCCTCGGCGGACTCCCCGATGACGCGTTTCGTCACGACGGCCAGTTGACCAAACGCGATGTGCGCGCTATCACCCTCGCCCGTCTGGCGCCCGTTCCTGGCGAGCTGCTGTGGGACGTCGGCGCTGGGTGCGGCTCCATCGGCATTGAGTGGATGCGCGCCCACCCCACCTGCCGCGCCATCGCCATTGAGTCCAACGAAGATCGCCATCAACTGATCGAATTCAACCGCGACGCGCTTGGGGTTCCCGGTCTGCAATTGGTGCGCGGCCGCGCGCCCGACGCGCTTGAAGGGCTGGAACGCCCGGACGCGATTTTCATTGGCGGCGGCGTGACTCGCGCTGGCGTGTTGGACAGCTGCTGGGAGCAATTGCGCTCAGGTGGCCGTTTGGTCGCCAACGCCGTCACGCTGCAAAGCGAAGCGATGCTAGTGAACTGGCGTGAACGGCATGGCGGCGAACTGACGCGCATTCATATCGCCCACTCCAAACCCTTGGGCAAATTCGACACGTGGCGTCAGGCGTTGCCAATCACCCTGCTCGAAGCGATCAAGCCCTGATGCGCGACGAAACCGCCGAGCAACCCGCCCCTCTGCGCAGCGGCCTGACCACCGGCAGCTGCGCCACGGCGACCTCCCTCGCAGCGGCGCGATTGCTGTTGGCGGGGGAGATGAACGACGCCATCGACATTACCCTGCCCAAGGGCAAGCAGGTGCAGATGCGGCTGGAGTTTTGCCGGGCCATCGAAGGTGGCGCGGAAGCGGGCACGATCAAGGATGCTGGCGATGATCCGGACGTCACCCATGGCGCCCTGTTGTATTCGCAAGTGCGGCTGATGTCCGAACCCGGTGTGCGATTCGTCGCAGGCCCCGGCGTCGGCACCGTGACCCGCCCAGGCCTGGTGCTGGGCGTCGGCGAGCCGGCCATCAACCCCGTGCCCCGGCGCATGATGACCGAGCACCTGACTCAGTTGGCGGCTGACTTGAGTTATGCCGGCGGCTTTGAAGTCACGGTCTGCGTGGAAAGGGGCAGCGAGCTGGCGCTCAAGACCATGAACCCGCGTCTGGGCATTCTGGGCGGGCTGTCGATTCTCGGCACCAGCGGCATCGTCCGGCCGTTTTCCTGCGCGGCCTACATCGCGTCGATTCATCAAGGCATCGACGTCGCCAAGACCAACGGCTACCCGCACATAGCCGCCTGCACCGGCAACGCCAGCGAAGACACCATGCGCCGGGTCTATGGCCTGCCCGACATCGCGCTGATCGAGATGGGCGATTTCGTCGGGGCTGTCCTCAAGCATCTGCGCAAGGTGCCTGTGGATAAACTCAGCCTGTGCGGCGGCTTCGGCAAGATCAGCAAGCTCGCCGCCGGACACATGGACCTGCACAGCCGCCACTCCAGCATCAATCTGGACCAACTGGCGCAATGGGCGGCCGACGTCGGCGCTGACGGCGAATTGCAGCAGCAGATTCGCGAAGCCAACACCAGCCAACAGGCGCTGGCCATGGCGTCGGCAGTCGGCGTGACGCTGGGAGATGCGGTGTGTCAGCACGCGCTGGATTTCGCCCGCAGCGTGGTGCCTTCGCAGGTGCAGGTCGAGGTGTTTGCCATTGACCGGCAAGGTGGCATCGTCGGTCACGCGGGTGCGTTCCAATGACGCGCATCTTGTTGTTGGGCGGTGTGACGGAAGCGCTGGCCATCGCCCGAACGCTGGGGCCACACCACATCTATAGCCTTGCGGGCGTGGGCCGCGTGCCAAGCGACTTGCAATGCCAGGTGCGGGTCGGCGGTTACGGCGGCGCGGAAGGCCTGGCGCAATTCGTACGCGATGAAGGGATTGGTCTGATCCTCGATGCGACGCATCCCTACGCCGCGCAGATCAGTCAGAACGCCGCCACTGCCGCCACCCTGACAGGCATTCCCTGCTGGGGCCTGCGTCGCCCCGCCTGGCAAGCCGGTCCCGACGACAATTGGCGAGAGGTCTCGGACTGGGCAGAGCTCATCACGGCACTGGCCCCCTTCAAGCGCCCACTCTTCACGCTGGGTCGCGAGCCGCTGCAACACCTGCACGAAATCCCCGACCACCAGTTCTGGACCCTCCGCGCCCTCGACACCTATCCCGGCAACGCACGCTGCGAAGTCATCGGTGCCCGCGGACCGTTTCACCTCGAAGGCGAGCGCGAACTGTTCGCGCGTCGCAACATCGATGTGCTGATCAGCAAGAACAGCGGCAGCAGCGCGACCGAGCCCAAGCTGGAAGTGGCGCGGGAACGTGGGGTGCCGGTGCTGGTGTTGAAGCGCCCGGTGTTGGCAGCGGTGGATCGGGAGTTCTGGAACATTGCGCAGGCGTTGTCCGCTTTAAAAGACCTTTCCTGATCCAGACCCAAATCGCTGCAAATTCGTCAGCAACACGACGAACGTTCCGACTTCATTCGTCTGCTTCGCCTGACTTCGGAAAAAAGCCTTACGGAATACCTTTTCCGCATGATTTTTTTCGAACGTTCTACCTCATTCTCGGATTGGCTAAAGTCGTTAAAGGACAAAACTGGTCAACGACGCATTCTTGCGCGACTCGACGCCGCTGAAGAAGGGCATTTTGGAGATTGCCAACCGGTTGGCAGCGGAATCTATGAAATGCGCATACATTATGGACCTGGATACCGGGTCTACTTCACTCGCCGTGGCAACGTCATGTACCTGCTGCTGGTTGGCGGCGACAAATCCACACAAGCACGTGATATTGACCAGGCTAAGGAAATGGCCAAGAACCTCGGCATGAGGACATGAAGATGAACGTTAAAGAAGAATTCAGACCGTACGACGTGACGGACTACCTCGATACGCCGGAAGATATGGCGGGCTATCTGGATGCTTGCCTGAGCGAAGATCAAGGCGATGGCGCTCTCGTTCTCAAAGCACTCGGCAATATCGCCCGAGCGCACGGCATGACTCAAATCTCCCGAGACATGGGAATCGATATGGACAGCCTTTCCAAAGCGCTGAGCAATGAAGGCAATCCAGACCTTGCAACCATCATGAAGGTCATCAAAGCCTTGGGACTCAAGCTCCACGCTTCGACCTGACGCCCCGCGACACATCGCCGCACCCGCACTTTTTACATCTCGCGCCCATTCAGGCTAAATGGCCGACATGAAAAAACAAGAACGTACCCTCATCAGCCTCAAGCGGCGCCGGGCCTTTGCCTGGGTTGCGTGCTTTGCGCTGCTGTTTGGCATGTTGGCGATGCCCATGACGCCGACGATGCCGCGTACGCAAGGCGAGCGGGTGGTATGGGGCAGTTTCTGTACCGGCAGCGGCACGCGGTTGGTGGCCACGCCCATTTCGTCTGCCGATCAAAGCAGCCCGGAGCGTAATGACCACGCCCTGATGGAGCATTGCCCATGCTGCTCCGGCGTTCTGTCGATGGTGGCGATTCCCGCCGACAACCAGCCGGGCTTTATCGTGTTCGTCCAGCCTATCCGCCTGCCGGATGCCGTTTTGGTGTTCCACGGGCCGCCTAGGGTGTTATGGCCCAACCTCAATCCCCGAGCCTCTCCGCGCGTCTGATCGTTCGTTCACGCTTTACTTCGCGTATCTGAATGACCTGAAGAGGCCTGCCCCATGTTGAAAAAAGTTCTGCTGCTGGCAGCTTTGCTGCTGTCCACCTGCGTGGTGGATGCCCACGAATATGAAAAAGGCCCACTGTCCATCGCTCACCCGTGGTCAATGGAGCTGCCACCGAACTCGCCCACCGTTGCCGCCTACTTTGTGATCAAAAATGGCGGTTCGGACGCCGATCGTCTGGTCAGCGTCGACAGCCCCATCGCGGGCACGGCTCAACTGCACCAGCATGTGCATCAGGACGGCCTGATGAAGATGCAGCAGGTCGAGTCGGTGGACATTCCGGCAGGTGGCACGGTGACCTTCGCCCCAATGGCCTACCACGTCATGCTGCTGGACCTGAAGGACCGCTCGAAGCTGACTTCTGGCCAGCGCTTCCCGTTGACCCTGCACTTCGAAAAGGCCGGAGACCTGGCTGTCGAGGTGGTGGTGCAAAAGGACGCGCCTGACGATTCGGCGCCTGCCCATGCCCATTAATCGCCCCTGATCATCGAAGCTTAACGCCTTTGAGCCGCTTGCCCGCGATCCGCAGTCATCACGCTGACGCCCCCCGCAAAACGTCGGGTGCGTGGCTGAGCCTGTTCGCGATGCTGATGATTTTCGTCGGCCCGCTGATCTCCCAATCGATGCCGATGGAACATCACGCGGGCATGCCGATGTCCGCGTCGATGGCTGCCGACATGGACATGGCCATGCCGATGGACATGTCGTCTGCCGATCACAGCGGACACCACGCAAAGACGGCTGACGGGGCAGGCGTGGATCATGTGATCTGGGCCAAGTGCGGCTATTGCACCCTGCTGTTCAGTTGCCCCGCACTGACCCAGACGTTGGCGGTCATTGCGCCTGTACCGCCGAAACCTGCCGACTTCTACACCGCTACCCCGCAACAGGGGCACGCTCAGCGGCATGTCTTCCCCAACGCCCGCAGTCGCGCCCCGCCCTTCGCTTCCGTCGCTTGAACATTCAGAACATTCGCACCCGCTGACGGCCATGCAGCCGTCAGCGGGTTGCACCGTGCTTATCCCTGACGGGAGCGTTTTACCGTGTCCAGACCCAACGTGTCTTTCTACAACCTGGCGTGGCGCTGGCATTTCTATGCCGGGCTGTTCGTGGCGCCGTTCATGATCCTGCTGTCGTTGACCGGGATGGTTTATCTGTTCAAACCGCAGCTCGATTCGCTGATGTACAGCGACCTGCTGACGGTCAAACCGGCCCATCACCTGCTGAGCGCCGACGAGCAGCAACAGCGTGTGCTGGCGGCCTACCCCAACGTGTTGATCAGCAAATACCTGCCGCCTGTGAACGCGCAGAGCAGCGCGCAGTTCGTGGTGAAACAAGACGGCCGCGACGTGAACCTGTTCATCGACCCCTATAGCGGCCAGATCCTCGGCACCCAGGATGCGAAGAGCAATCTGCAAGCGATGGCCCGCGAACTGCACGGCGAACTGATGATTGGCACGGTCGGCGATCGTCTTGTCGAGCTCGCAGCGGGTTGGGGCATCGTGCTGGTGGTGTCCGGCCTTTATCTGTGGTGGCCGCGAGGGCGTTCATCGGCCGGCGTGCTGTGGCCGCGGATCAGCGCCAAAGGCCGAGTGCTGTGGCGCGACCTGCATGCGGTGACCGGCTTTTGGGGGGCGGTGGCGTTGTTGTTCATGCTCTTGAGCGGCATGACGTGGACGGGGATGTGGGGCAAGGTCTACGCCGATGTCTGGAACACGTTTCCTGCGGCGATGTGGAATGACGTGCCGAAGTCCGACAAACAGGCGGGCGACCTCAACACCGCCGCCGTGCAGACCGTGCCGTGGGCGCTGGAGAACACACCCATGCCGGTGTCATCCGGCGATCACGCTGAGCACATGAATCACGGCGCCATGTCCAGCGCACCTGCCGCGCCCAGGATCACGCTGCAACGGGTCGTGGACATCGCCAATGAGCGGAAGATCGAACCTGGCTACAGCATCACGTCGCCCAAAACCGCCGACGGCGTGTTCACGGTATCGGTGTTTGCGGACGATCCTCACAACGACGCCACACTGCATGTCGATCAGTACAGCGGCAAGGTGCTTGCGGACGTCCGCTACGCCGATTACAGCGTGGTGTCGCGAGCCACCGAGTTGGGCGTGATGCTGCACGAAGGCAAGATGTTCGGCTGGGTCAACCAACTGATCATCCTGTTCATCTGCCTGATGGTGCTGCTCAGTTCGGTGAGCGGGATTGTGATCTGGTGGAAACGTCGGCCGCAAAACGGTTGGGGTGTTCCGCCGCTGCGTCATGACTTGCCGCGCTGGAAAACGGCGACGGTGGCGATGGTTGCGCTGGGTGTTGCCTTTCCGCTCGTCGGGATTTCCATGATGGCAATATGGTTACTCGATCGGATAGCCCTTTCGCGCTTTGCCAAATCGACGACAACAGCTTAGATTGCGTCCTGCGGGGCCTGGAACCTTTTTTGGGTGGTTTAGTGATGAATTCCTCCTCATTTCCGGTTTCAGGCCCCGTCTTTGTTTTTCTCTCCGACATATGCAGCGCCGTTTGAGCGCGCCCCACCAAAAACCTGTCGACCCAGACAACATCCGCACCACATCAGCGCACCCACCGCACCACGGCTCCCGCGCCATCCCACATTGGTGCGACCCCTCTCTCGATCGCGACGCTTTCATTCGATTCTGCGACGTTTTCGGCGTTGGCCCAGCCTTTGCTAAAGCCTAAGCAGACACAACCTCCGCACCGCCAACAGCATTTCCTAAAAAAATCAAAGAATGGAGCTAGCCAATGAAGCGTCGTAGTTTGCTTAAAGCGTTCACCTTGTCCGCATCGATCGCCGCTATGGGTTTGGCCTGGACCGCCCAGGCCGCCGACACCATCAAGGTCGGCATTCTTCATTCTTTGTCCGGGACCATGGCCATCTCCGAAACGTCGCTCAAAGACATGGCGCTGATGACCATCGACGAAATCAACGCCAAGGGCGGCGTGAACGGCAAGAAGCTCGAAGCCGTGGTCGTTGACCCTGCGTCCAACTGGCCGCTGTTCGCTGAAAAGGCGCGCCAACTGATTACCCAGGACAAAGTGTCCGTGGTGTTCGGTTGCTGGACGTCGGTGTCACGTAAATCGGTATTGCCGGTCTTCGAAGAGCTGAACGGCCTGCTGTTCTACCCGGTGCAATACGAAGGCGAAGAGATGTCGCCGAACGTGTTCTACACCGGCGCTGCACCTAACCAACAGGCGATTCCTGCGGTCGAGTACCTGATGAGCGAAGACGGCGGCGCGGCCAAGCGCTTCTTCCTGCTGGGCACCGACTACGTCTACCCACGCACCACCAACAAGATTCTGCGTTCGTTCCTGCACTCAAAAGGCGTGAAGGACAGCGACATCGAAGAGGTCTACACCCCGTTCGGTCACAGCGATTACCAGACCATCGTGGCCAACATCAAGAAGTTCTCCGCTGGCGGCAAGACCGCTGTGATCTCCACCGTCAACGGCGACTCCAACGTGCCGTTCTACAAGGAACTGGGCAATCAGGGCCTGAAGGCCACCGACGTACCGGTCGTTGCATTCTCGGTGGGCGAAGAAGAACTGCGCGGCGTCGACACCAAACCGCTGGTGGGCAACCTGGCAGCCTGGAACTACTTCGAGTCGGTGAAGAACCCGGTCAACACCAAGTTCGTCGCGGACTGGAAAGCCTACGCCAAGGCCCACAACCTGCCGAACGCCGACAAGGCCGTGACCAACGACCCAATGGAAGCCACCTACGTGGGCATCCACATGTGGGCACAGGCGGTCGAGAAAGCCAAGTCCACCGATGTGGATAAAGTCCGCGAAGCCATGGCCGGCCAGACCTTCGCCGCGCCGTCGGGCTTCACCCTGACCATGGACAAGACCAACCACCACCTGCACAAGCCAGTGATGATCGGCGAGATCAAGGCCGACGGTCAGTTCAACGTGGTCTGGAAAACCAAGGAGCCGATCCGTGCTCAGCCTTGGAGTCCGTTCATTCCGGGCAACGACAAGAAGCCTGACTATGCGGTGAAGAGTAACTAAGCCGCGTTAAAGGTCGCTCTTGCGTATGGCGCATGAGCGACCCGGCGCGTCGCCTGAACATCCTTCGCGAATGAATTCGCTCCCACAGGGGAATGCGATCTTCTGTGGGAGCGAATTCATTCGCGAAATGCCTCAACGCGGTTTCTCTGCTGTACGCCGACACCAAGGCCAAACGATATGCCCAGATCTCTTCTCTACCGCCTCATTCTCGCCCTGAGCCTGTTGCTGCCTTTCGCAGCCCACGCCAGCGATGCCGGTGACTTTGTCGCGGCCGAATCCTCCGAACGCGCTGAATTGCTGGAAGCCTGGGCCGCCAAGCCCGATCCGACGCGCGTCGAATTGCTGGTTGCCCTGCAGGAAGGCCGGGTGGCCGCCGACAGCAGCAACCGCGCCTTCATCCAGAACGGCGACACCTACACCGCCGTCGACCCGAATGCTCCGGCCGCAGCCGACGCGCCCAATCCTGACGAACCGCAGGCCATCAGCCTGAACAACCGTTTGCGCGGTCTGGTGGAAACAGCGCTGGCCAGCCACCAATTGCTCGCCGCCGACGCCAAGTTGCGTCTGGCCGCCGCGCTGACCCTGCAGAAAAGCGCCCGCCCTGCGCAACTGAAACTGCTGATGCAGCAAGTCGCCAGCGAGAAAGACGACACCGTTCACGCGGCCCTGAGCCTGGCGCTGGCCAACCTGCAATTGGTCGACACCAGCCCGACGGTTCGCCTCGCCGCTGTACGTCTGCTGGGCGAAACCGGTGATCCGCTGGCCCGAACCCGCCTTGAAAACCTGCTTGAGCCTAACGTCGAAACCGACCCTACCGTGCGGCTTGCCGCCGAAACCAGCCTGGCGCAAGTCAAACGCAAGCTGATGATCGGCGAAGTGATCGGCCAGGTGTTCAGCGGTATTTCACTGGGGTCGATCCTGCTGCTGGCGGCACTGGGGCTGGCGATCACCTTCGGCTTGTTGGGCGTGATCAACATGGCCCACGGCGAGATGCTGATGCTCGGCGCCTACGCGACGTACGTTGTGCAGATCATGTTCCAGCGCTACGCACCCGGCGCCATCGAGTTGTATCCGCTGGTGGCGCTGCCGGTCGCGTTCTTCGTCACGGCCTGCATCGGCATGGCGCTGGAGCGCACGGTGATTCGTCACCTGTACGGTCGCCCGCTGGAAACCCTGCTCGCGACCTGGGGCATCAGCCTGATGCTGATCCAGCTGATCCGCGTGGTGTTCGGCGCACAGAACGTCGAAGTGGCCAACCCCGAATGGCTGTCCGGCGGCATTCAAGTGCTGCCGAACCTGGTGCTGCCGTACAACCGGATCATCATCATTGGCTTCGCGCTGTTCGTGGTGGTGCTGACCTGGCTGCTGCTGAACAAGACCCGCCTGGGGCTGAACGTGCGCGCCGTGACCCAGAACCGCAACATGGCCGCCTGCTGCGGCGTGCCCACCGGGCGCATCGACATGATGGCCTTCGGGCTCGGCTCCGGCATCGCCGGGCTGGGTGGCGTGGCGCTGAGCCAGATCGGCAACGTCGGCCCTGACCTGGGCCAGAGCTACATCATCGACTCGTTCCTGGTGGTGGTGCTCGGCGGCGTTGGTCAACTGGCCGGCAGTGTCACGGCGGCCTTCGGTCTGGGCATCGCCAACAAGATTCTCGAACCGCAAATCGGCGCAGTGCTGGGCAAGATCCTGATCCTGGCGCTGATCATTCTGTTTATCCAGAAACGTCCGCAAGGGCTGTTCGCGCTCAAAGGACGGGTGATCGACTGATGAACCAGCCATTGATGGTTACCGCCGCGCAACGCGCTGGCACCAAAGTCACGCTCGCGGTGGGCGTGGTCGTCCTCGCCCTGCTGATCGCCCTCCCGCTGCTCTCGCTCTTGCCTGAAAGCAACAGCCTGCAAGTGTCGGCCTACACCCTGACGCTGGTGGGCAAGATTCTGTGCTACGCCATCGTCGCTCTGGCGCTGGATCTGGTCTGGGGCTACGCGGGCCTGTTGTCGCTGGGCCACGGCCTGTTCTTCGCGCTGGGCGGTTACGCGATGGGCATGTACCTGATGCGCGAAGCCTCGGGCGACAGCCTGCCCGCGTTCATGACTTTCCTGTCGTGGACCGAGCTGCCGTGGTACTGGGTCGGCACGCAACACTTCCTCTGGGCCATGTGCCTGGTGGTGTTGGCGCCAGGACTGCTAGCGCTGGTGTTCGGCTTTTTCGCCTTCCGTTCGCGGATCAAGGGCGTGTATTTCTCGATCATGACCCAAGCCCTGACGTTCGCCGGGATGCTGCTGTTCTTCCGCAACGAAACCGGCTTCGGCGGCAACAATGGCTTCACTAACTTCCGCAGCATTCTGGGTTTCAGCATTACCTCCCAAGGCACGCGGGCGGTGCTGTTTCTGCTCACCGTGACCTTGCTGGTTGGCAGCCTGTTCGTCGGCTGGCGTCTGGCGCGCAGCAAGTTCGGTCGGGTGCTGACCGCTGTGCGTGATGCGGAAAACCGCCTGATGTTCTGTGGCTACGACCCGCGCGGTTTCAAGCTGTTCGTCTGGGTGCTGAGCGCTGTTTTGTGTGGCTTGGCGGGCGCGCTGTACGTGCCGCAAGTGGGCATCATCAACCCCAGCGAAATGTCGCCGACCAACTCCATCGAGGCCGCCGTGTGGGTCGCTTTGGGCGGGCGCGGCACGCTGATCGGCCCGCTGTTGGGGGCCGGTCTGGTCAACGGCATGAAGAGCTGGTTCACCGTGGCCTTCCCGGAATACTGGCTGTTCTTCCTCGGCGCGCTGTTCATCGTGGTGACGCTGTACCTGCCCAAAGGCGTGATTGGCCTGATGAAAAAAAGGGGCGAACAATGAAAAGCACGCCGACTCCCGCATTCGATCCCGTGCTGGACCCGAACAGCGACGCAGGCACCAGCCGCGACGCCATCGGCTTGGGCCAAATCGCGGGCAAAGGGCTCAACACCCGACACGGCACCATTCTCACGCTGGAAAGCATCAGCGTCAGTTTTGACGGTTTCAAGGCCCTGAACGATCTGAATCTGTACATCGGCGTGGGCGAACTGCGCTGCATCATCGGCCCCAACGGCGCGGGCAAGACCACCCTGATGGACGTGATCACCGGCAAGACCCGCCCCAGCCACGGCACCGCGTGGTTCGGCGAGACGCTGGACTTGACCAAGATGAGCGAAGTGCAGATCGCTCAGGCCGGGATCGGGCGCAAATTCCAGAAGCCCACCGTGTTCGAAGCGCTGAGCGTATTCGAGAACCTGGAGCTGGCGCAGAAGACCGACAAATCGGTCTGGGCCAGCCTGCGGGCCAAGCTCAACGGCGAGCAACGCGACCGCATCAGTGAAGTGCTGGAAACCATTCGCCTGACCTCATCGATGGCGCGGCCTGCGGGTTTGCTGTCCCACGGGCAGAAGCAGTTTCTGGAGATCGGCATGTTGCTGGTTCAGGACCCGCAGCTGCTGCTACTCGACGAGCCGGTGGCGGGGATGACCGACGCCGAAACCGAATTCACCGCCGAACTGTTCAAGAGCCTCGCGGGCAAGCACTCGCTGATGGTGGTCGAGCACGACATGGGCTTCGTCGGCAGCATCGCCGACCACGTCACCGTGCTGCACCAAGGCAGTGTGCTGGCGGAGGGGTCGCTGGAAGAAGTGCAGGCGGATGAGCGCGTGATTGAGGTTTATCTGGGGAGGTAACGCAGATTTCGGATGACATCTGTGGGAGCGAATTCATTCGCGAAACGGCGGTACATCCGACGCATTTTTAGCGCCTGAACCACCGCATTGCGAATAAATTCGCTCCCACAGTGGATCGCGGCAGCCACAACAGACGAGAACGGACCTTATGCTCCAGGTTGAAAAGCTTCATCAATACTACGGCGGCAGCCACATCCTGCGCGGCCTGTCTTTTGACGTGAAGATCGGCGAAGTCACGTGCCTGTTGGGCCGTAACGGCGTGGGCAAGACCACCCTGCTAAAAGTCCTGATGGGCCTGCTGCCCGCCAAAGAAGGCGTGGTGCAGTGGGAGGGCAAGCCGATCACCGGTTTCAAGCCGCACCAGCGGGTGCACTCGGGCATCGCTTACGTGCCCCAGGGGCGCGAAATTTTCGGGCGTCTGACGGTGGAAGAAAACCTGCTGATGGGCCTGTCCCGTTTCCCCGGCTCAGAGGCCAAGGAAGTGCCGGCCTTCATCTACGAGCTGTTCCCGGTGCTGCTGCAAATGAAGCATCGCCGCGGCGGCGACCTGTCGGGTGGTCAGCAGCAACAGCTGGCGATTGGCCGAGCACTGGCCAGCCGCCCTCGCCTGCTAATTCTCGACGAGCCTACCGAAGGCATTCAGCCGTCCGTGATCAAGGAAATCGGCGCGGTGATCAAGAAGCTCGCAGCCCGTGGCGACATGGCGATTCTGCTGGTCGAGCAGTTCTACGACTTCGCGGCCGAGCTGGCGGATCAGTACATCGTCATGTCCCGTGGCGAGATCGTTCAGCAAGGTCGCGGCGAAAACATGGAGGCCGAAGGCGTGCGTGGTCTGGTCACCATTTGATGCACCGATCGGCTAAGGTAGACGCCTTCAAAGAAAGACACCGAACACTATGAACCTGCCTGCCCACACCGCCCTGTTCACACCCAGCTGGCACGCCGAGCTGGAGCTGGGCTATGGGCGCTTCGACGACACCACGCGCCCGACCCAACGTCGCCACAAAGGTCCGTTGCGGGTGCAAAAGCACCTGTACCCCGAAGGCCCGGAAGTCTGCCAGCACATCATCGTTCACCCGCCGGGCGGGATTGCGGGCGGGGATCGGCTGGACATCAACGCCAGCGTTGGCCCCAATGCCTGGGCACAACTGACCAGCCCCGGCGCCGCCAAGTGGTATCGCGCCGCGGGCCCCGCTTATCAACAGCTTGAGTTGAAGATTGCCGCAGGCGCTACGCTGGAATGGCTGCCGCAGGAGACGATTGTCTTCAGCGAGGCCAAGGCTGAATTGACCACGCGCATTGAGCTCGAAGGCGATGCGCGGCTGTTGTACTGGGACGTCGTGGCGCTCGGGCGGCCGGCCAGCGGCGAGCGTTTCGATCAGGGGCATTTTCAGGCGCATCTGGACATTCGTCGCGACGGCAAACTGCTGTGGCATGAGCGCCAGCGCATCACGGGGAATGACGGGTTGCTGGATTCGCCGGTGGGCCTGTGTGGCAAACCGGTGTTCGCGACGCTGATCGTGACCGGGGAGATTGACGCGGCGCTGATGGAACGTTGCCGCGAGCTGGCTGAACAGTCGCCGGTGCGCGGGGATGTGAGTCAGTTGCCGGGGCTGATCGTCGCGCGCTGCCTGGCCGATGAAGCGCTGCATGCAAGGGCCTGGTTGATTGAATTGTGGAAAGTATTGCGGCCTGCGCTGCTGGGCAGAGAGGCTGCCGCGCCGAGAATCTGGAGTACCTGATTTTTTGGGTTGGCTGGACCGACGTCTTCGCGAATGAATTTGCTCCCACAGGGAGATCGCGTTCCAACGGTGGACCTGCATTGCCGCGCAGAGATGCATTCCAACGGGCATATGCATTCCTTGGGAGAAATACATTTCCACTGTGGGAGCGAATTCATTCGCGAACGATCGTCCAGACAACAACGATTTAACGGGCAAACGCCCAACCGATTTAAAACGGAAGAAACATGGACCTGACGCCACGCGAAAAAGACAAGATGCTGATCTTCACCGCAGGCCTGGTGGCCGAGCGGCGACTGGCCCGGGGCTTGAAGCTCAACTACCCGGAAGCCATGGCCTTCATCTCCGCCGCCCTACTGGAAGGCGCGCGCGATGGCCAGACCGTCGCAGAACTCATGCACTACGGCACCACCCTGCTCACCCGGGAACAAGTGATGGAAGGCATCCCGGAAATGATCCCGGAAATCCAGGTCGAGGCCACGTTCCCGGACGGCACCAAGCTGGTGACCGTGCACCAACCGATTGCCTGAAACAGCCTTTTTTGAACAAGTGAAAACGAACATGACGTATACGATTCGTGACGCGCTGCTGACTGACATGCCTGCCGTGCTGGACATCTACAACGACGCCGTCCTCAACACCACGGCGATCTGGAACGAACAACCGGTCGACCTGGCCAATCGCGAAGCGTGGTTCGTAGCGCGCCAGACCCAGGCCTACCCGATTCTCGTGGTCGTCGATAACGCCGGTCAGGTGCTCGGCTATTCCTCGTTCGGCGACTGGCGGCCCTTTGAAGGCTTCCGCCACACCGTCGAACATTCGGTCTACGTACGCGCCGATCAGCGCGGCAACGGCCTCGGTCCTTTGTTGATGAAAGCGCTGATCGAACGCGCCAAGGCTTGCGACAAACACATGATGGTCGCGGCCATCGAAAGCGGAAACGCCGCCTCGATCCACCTGCACGAACGGCAAGGCTTCATCACCACCGGCCAGATGCCGCAAGTCGGCACCAAATTCGGCCGCTGGCTGGACCTGACCTTCATGCAACTGGACCTGTCGCCGGGGGCCAAGGCCCCGCCGTCTCAGGCGCCATCGCAGGGTTCGAACCCATAATCCGATAGCCCACCCTATGCCCTGATTTCTCTCTTTGAAGGAAGCCAAGTCATGAATGCTGCTCAGTTGCGACGTGTCACCGGTGAAAGCTTTGCGCATTACCGCCACGGTCTGGTGGCGTTGTTGCTGGACGCTGTGCACCGGGGCGCGTCCATCGGTTTCATGGCCGATCTGAGCGCCGACGAGGCGTATAGCTGGTGGGAGAGCATCAAGACCGAGGTCGAGCAGGGCAAGGTGCTGATGTGGGTCGTGGTGCAGGACGAGCAGGTGCTGGCGACCGTGCAATTGGCGCTGTGCCAGAAGGCCAACGGCCTGAACCGCGCTGAGGTTCAAAAGCTGCTGGTGCTGCACCATGCCCGCCGTCGCGGGTTGGCCACGCAATTGATGCAGGCGGTCGAACAGGCCGCTGCACAGCAGAAACGCGGGCTGCTGTATCTGGACACCCTGGCCGGCTCGCCTGCCGAAGATTTTTACCGCGCGCTGGGTTATGAGCTGTGCGGCCAACTGCCGGACTATGCCTGCAACCCGGACGGCGAGTACCACGCCACCGCCATTTACTACAAGTTACTGTCGAGGAAGAGCGCATGATTCCTGGTGAATACCAGATCCAGCCCGGTGACATCGAACTCAATGTCGGGCGCCGCACGATCACCCTCAGCGTCGCCAACAGCGGCGACCGGCCGATTCAGGTCGGCTCGCATTTCCATTTTTTCGAAACCAACGACGCCCTCACCTTCGACCGCGCCGCCAGCCGTGGCATGCGCCTGAACATCCCGGCCGGCACTGCCGTGCGCTTCGAACCGGGCCAGGCGCGAGAGGTTGAGCTGGTGGACCTGGCAGGGCTGAGGCGAGTATTTGGATTCGCAGGCAGAGTCATGGGCGACCTGTAGCAGCGCCGAGCTTCAAGCCACAAGCTGCAAGAAACGGCAGTCCGCGGCGTACACAATTCCGCTTTTACTTGAGGCTTGCAGCTTGAAGCTCGCAGCTCAAATTGGATTCGAGGAACGAGAATGAAGATCAGCCGACAAGCCTACGCCGACATGTTCGGCCCTACCGTCGGTGACCGCGTGCGTCTGGCCGACACCGAGCTGTGGGTCGAGGTCGAAAAGGACTTCACCACCTACGGCGAAGAAGTGAAATTCGGCGGCGGCAAAGTCATTCGCGACGGCATGGGCCAGGGCCAGTTGTCAGCCGATGACGTGGTCGACACGTTGATCACCAACGCGCTGATCATCGACCACTGGGGCATCGTCAAGGCCGACGTCGGCCTCAAAAACGGGCGCATCGCGGCCATCGGTAAAGCAGGCAACCCGGACATTCAGCCGGACGTGACTATCGCCATCGGCGCGGCCACCGAAGTCATCGCGGGCGAGGGCATGATTCTCACCGCAGGCGGCGTCGACACGCACATCCACTTCATCTGCCCGCAGCAGATCGAAGAAGCGCTTATGAGCGGCGTGACCACCATGATCGGCGGCGGCACCGGCCCTGCGACAGGCACCAACGCCACCACCGTCACCCCCGGCAAATGGCACATGATGCGCATGTTGCAGGCCGCCGAAGCGTTCCCGATGAACATCGGCTTCACCGGCAAGGGCAACGTCAGCGTGCCTGAACCGTTGATCGAGCAAGTAAAAGCAGGTGCCATCGGCCTCAAGCTGCACGAAGACTGGGGCACCACCCCTGCCGCCATCGATAACTGCCTGACCGTTGCCGACCAATACGACGTGCAGGTGGCAATCCACACCGACACCCTGAACGAATCCGGCTTCGTCGAAACGACCCTCGGCGCGTTCAAGAACCGCACGATCCACACCTACCACACCGAAGGGGCTGGGGGCGGCCACGCGCCGGACATCATCAAGGCGTGCGGCTTCCCCAACGTGCTGCCGAGCTCGACCAACCCGACCCGGCCATTCACGCGCAATACCATCGACGAGCACCTGGACATGTTGATGGTTTGCCATCACCTGGACCCGAGCATCGCCGAAGACGTGGCGTTCGCCGAAAGCCGTATCCGTCGCGAGACCATCGCCGCCGAAGACATCCTCCACGACTTGGGCGCGTTCTCGATGCTCAGTTCTGACAGTCAAGCCATGGGCCGTGTTGGGGAGGTGATCATGCGCACCTGGCAGACCGCCGACAAGATGAAACGCCAACGCGGCGCCCTACCGGGTGACGGCGAAGGTAATGACAATTTCCGGGTCAAACGCTACATCGCCAAATACACCATCAACCCGTCGATCACCCACGGCATCAGCCACGAAGTCGGCTCGGTGGAAGTGGGCAAATGGGCGGACCTGGTGCTGTGGCGCCCGGCGTTCTTCGGCGTGAAGCCGACGCTGATCCTCAAAGGGGGTTCAATCGCTGCCAGCCTGATGGGCGACGCCAACGCCTCGATCCCGACCCCACAACCCGTACACTATCGCCCGATGTTCGCCAGCTACGGCAGCGCGTTGCACGCCAGCAGCCTGACCTTCATCAGCCAAGCCGCCTTCGATGCGGGCGTACCGGAGCAACTGGGCTTGAAGAAGCAGATCGGTGTAGTGAAAGGCTGCCGCAGCGTGACCAAAGCGGACCTTATCCACAACGACTACCTGCCGAAAATCGACGTCGACCCGCAAACCTATCAGGTGAAAGCTGATGGCGTGCTGCTGTGGTGCGAACCTGCGGACGTATTGCCGATGGCGCAGCGGTATTTTCTGTTTTAACGGGGTATCGCGGGAACTCCTGTGGGAGCGAATTCATTCGCGAAAAATGGTTCGGGCGATGCACTTGTATCGTCTGGATGGGCCTCTCGCGAATGAATTCGCTCCTACAGGTCGATCTCTCTCAAGGTTCGCACGCTCAATCCCCTGTTCTTCCCGTCACGACATGGCGCTAATATGGCCCCACTTTCACTCAGCGCTTCGCCAGCAAGGTTGTACCCCCATGCGTCTTTCCGACTTCATCGTTCAGCACGTGGACCGCATTGTCGACGAGTGGGAAAAATTCGCGGCGACGCTGACACCTGCGGCGGATTCGATGAACAGTGTGGAACTGCGCGATCACGCCAAGGCCATTCTGCTGGCCGCGGCGCGGGACATGAACACGGCGCAGACCAAGTCCGAGCAGATCGCCAAATCGCAGGGCGAAGAGATCGGCAAGACCCCGACGCTGGATCAGGCGGCGGCCAGCCATGGCGAGCTGCGGCACACGGTCGGCTTTGATCTGGTACAAATGACGTCGGAGTTTCGTCACCTGCGCGCAACGGTGATCCGGTTTTGGGTTGAAAGCCTGACTTCGCCGGAGATCGCGTACTTTACGGACATGATCCGCTTCAACGAAGCCATCGATGAAGCGCTGGCTGAGTCGACGGCGGCTTACGCGGAACGTGTTACCCGTTCGCGCGACATCTTCCTGGCGATTCTGGGCCATGACCTTCGCGCGCCGTTGCAAGCCATTGGCATGTCGTCCGAAATCCTGATGCGCAAGACCACCATCAACGATGCGGACATGGCTTACATCAAGGCCATCAAAAGCAGCGGTCGGCACATGGCGACCATGGTCGGGGATTTGCTGGAGTTCGTGCGCAGCCGTCTCGGCTCAAGCCTGCCGGTCGAGCGCAAGCCGATGGAGATGACCGTGGCCTGTCGTGAGGCCATTGATGCCGCCATCGCTGGCCATCCCGACTGCGACCCGACGTTCACCTCCCAGGGCGAGACGCAAGGCGAGTGGGACCGCGCGCGGATTGACCAACTGCTGCAAAACCTGATTGGCAACGCCCTGCAACATGGTGCTTCGCCGCACACGATCAGCGTGACACTCACGGGCAGCGAGCATCACATCAGTCTGTCGGTGCACAACGAAGGCGAGCCGATTGCGCAGGAAGCCATCGGCAGCATTTTCGACCCGATGGTGCGCGCGCTCAACGAAGAAGCGGGCACGCACAACCCGTCCACTAGCCTGGGGTTGGGGTTGTTCATCGTTAAAGAGGTTGTCAACGCCCACGGCGGAAGCATCACCGTGACGTCGAATGTCGGGGATGGGACCACGTTTACGGTGGTGCTGCCGAAGAGGGGTGAAGCGCCCAGATCCACACAATCCCTGTAGGAGCGAATTCATTCGCGAGACATCTGCACGGGCGACCCAGAGGTGTCGGATGTACCGGCGCCTCGCGAATGAATTCGCTCCTACAGAGGTCCGTCGTCGCGGGCATTGCATCCTGCTCAATCCTGCAAAAACCTGCCCAGCCGCTGCTTGAGCATGCGGTTTTCGGCCCGCACCTGCTCAAGCTCATCCAGCAGGTTCAACGCCAGGGCGACGCCGTCCCATTCCATTTCCAGATCATGATGCAATTTGGCCGCGCGCTTGGCGATCGACAGCGAGTACGTGTCGAACAGCCAGTCATCCGGTTTTAGTCCCTGGGGTTCGACGATGCCGTGTTCGACAATCTCGATGACATAGGCGGCCGGCATATCGACCACCTGGCAGAACTCCTTCATGTCTACGACCAGGGTATTGCGCATGATCAGTTACTCCATTGAGCCCTCGGATCGAAAGCGGCCTTCTCGGCCAGTTTCTCCCACAGCGCTTTGGTGGCGTCATCGGTGGACTTGGGCATGACGATTTTCAACTGCGCATACAGATCGCCACGCTCGCCCTGCTTGTTCAACAGACCATTACCTTTAACCCGCAATCGCTGCCCGCTCTGACTGTCCGGACGAATGGTCAGGTTGATCTTGCCGGTCAGGGTCGGCACCGCGACCTTCGTACCCAGCGCCGCCTCCCACGGGGCCAGCGGCACGGTGATGATCAGGTCATGGCCTTCGACGTCGAAGCGCGGGTGCGGCGCCAGACGAATGGTCAGGAAGAGATCGCCATTTTCGCCCCCGGCAATGCCCGGCGCGCCTTGTCCTTTAAGACGAATGCGCTCGCCGTCGCTCACGCCCGCCGGGATCTTCACGTTCAGGTTTTTGGTGATGTCCGCCATGCGCTGGCCGTTGGCGCTGTGCTGCGGCACTTTGAAGCTGATTTTTTTCGACTCGGTGGAGAGGGTTTCTTCCAGGAAAATCGCCAGGTCCAGTTCCACGTCTTGCCCTCTACGTCCCGTGCTGCGCGGACGTCCGCCCGGCTGACCGCCACGATTGCCAAAAATAGAACTGAAGAAGTCGGAGAAATCCCCGCCCTCGAAGCCGCCACTGCCAAACCCCGGGCCTGCGCCCGCGCCACCACGGCCCTGCCAGCCCGGAGGCGGCTGGAAACGGCCCTGCTGGCCGTATTTGCGGATGTCGTCGTATTCGGCGCGCTTTTCAGGGTCGCTCAGCGCTTCATAGGCCTCGGAGGCCTCTTTGAATTTGTCTTCCGCGCCAGGCTCTTTGCTGACGTCGGGGTGATACTTGCGCGCGAGCTTGCGGTAAGCGGTCTTGATCGTCTTCTCGTCCGCAGTCGGCTCAACGCCAAGGATCTTGTAATAATCTTTGAAGTCCATCTAACGGTCACCCATTCCGGAGTCTCCAGCACAGTTCCGTACCGCGTTATCAAATGAGAACGTCGACCGCGCTGAATGTTGCAAGGTTATCGGCACACGGCCTCGCGAGCTTGAAACAGGGTCCAAACCGGCCGTATGCATTGAGAGTTGCCTTGGAGATTGGGGGTGATGTGCGCTGATTCAAGCGGCCCGCGTGAAATAGACGCACATGAAAAGAAAAACCGACGTGCGCGCTACGAATCTGGCGCTTTGTCGCATACACTGCGCGGCCGTTTTTTTGACCGGAACGTACAGACATGAGCACCCCATCCCCAGCCCGTGCCGTTGGCATCGATTTCGGCACCTCCAACTCCACGGTCGGCTGGCTGCGCCCCGGAACGGAAACCCTGATCGCGCTGGAGGACGACAAGATCACCCTGCCCTCGGTGGTCTTTTTCAACATGGAAGAGCGTCGCCCGGTCTATGGCCGTCTAGCGTTGCACGAATACCTGGAAGGCTATGAAGGCCGCCTGATGCGCTCGCTCAAGAGCCTGCTGGGTTCCAAGCTGATCAAGCATGACACCAGCGTGTTGGGCACGGCGATGCCGTTCAAGGACCTGCTCGGGCTGTTCATCGGCGAGCTGAAAAAGCGCGCCGAAGCTGTCGCTGGTCATTCATTCGAACAAGTGGTGCTGGGCCGTCCGGTGCATTTCGTCGATGACGATGCGGCCGCCGATCAGGAGGCTGAAGACACCCTGGCCGAAGTGGCACGCAAGATTGGCTTCAAGGACGTGTCGTTTCAGTTCGAACCGATTGCGGCGGCCTTCGACTACGAGTCGACGCTGGGGCGTGAAGAGCTGGTCCTCATCGTCGACATCGGCGGGGGTACGTCTGACTTCTCGCTGGTGCGTCTCTCGCCTGAACGTCGTCTGGTCGATGACCGTCAGAGCGACATCCTCGCCACCGGCGGCGTGCACATCGGCGGCACCGACTTCGACAAACAGCTCAGCCTGCAAGGCGTGATGCCGCTGTTCGGCTACGGCAGCCGGATGAAAAGCGGCGCCTACATGCCCACCAGCACCCACATGAACCTGGCAACCTGGCACACCATCAACTCGGTGTACTCGCAGAAGTCGCAGCTGGCGCTGGGCAGCATGCGCTACGACATTGAAGACACCTTGGGCATCGATCGCCTGTTCAAGCTGATCGAACAGCGCGCCGGGCACTGGCTGGCGATGGAAGTGGAAGAAACCAAGATTCAACTGACCCATGCCCACAAACGCGTGGTGCCAATGGACCGTATCGAGGCCGGTTTGAACGCCGACCTCAGCCGCGAGCTGTTCGAGTCGTCGATCGATGCGCTGCTGGAGCGTGTGCGGGAAAGCGTGACAAGCCTGCTGAACGATGCAGGTGTGGGCGTGACCGACGTGGACACCGTGTTCTTCACCGGTGGTTCCAGCGGCATCCCGGCCCTGCGCAACAGCGTCGCGGCGATGCTGCCGAAAGCGCGGCATGTGGAAGGGAATATCTTCGGCAGCATCGGCAGCGGGTTGGCGATCGAGGCGAAGAAGCGTTACGGCTAAGCGGCATCACACCGATCCGCTTCTGCCGGAGGCGTAGGAGCTGGCTTGCCTGCGATCTGCCGGGAACCGGCAGCAAATGCAGAAAACCTGGTTGTATCAGCAGAACCGCATTCGCCGGGTTTGCTGTTGCTGCCCAACAGATCGCAGGCAAGCCAGCTCCGACGGCCTTTGGCCAGAAGCAATCAGCGTCGAACCGAAAACCGCAGCGAGCCGTCAGACCAACTCGACCTTCCGCAACTCGCTCTTCAAATACGCGTAATAAATCGGCCCTGCCACCACGCCGGGCAGGCCGAACGCGGCTTCGAAGATCAGCATCGCCAGCAGCAATTCCCACGACTTCGCGCTGATCTGCCCGCCGACGATCCGGGCGTTGAGGAAGTATTCGACCTTATGGATCACGATCAGGTACCCCAGCGCCGCCAACGCGACCCAGATCGACAGCGACATGCCGACAATGAAGATCAGCGTGTTGGACATGAGATTGCCCACCACCGGCAACAAGCCGAGCAGGAAGGTCAGGACGATCAGCGTCTTGGTCAGCGGCAGGTGCACGCCGCACAACGGCAGGATCACCGCGAGGAACACCGAGGTGAACGCCGTGTTCAGCAGCGATATCTTGATCTGCGCGAACACGATGTTGCGAAACGCCTGACTCAGCAGGTGCAGACGCTCGAACAGCGCGGCGGCCAAGGGCTTGCGCTTGGTGACGTCGGGAATGCGTTGCAGCGCAATGATTGCACCCAGGACCATGCCAATCAGCAGGGTCACGAACATGTGTGCGGCGCCTTTGCCGAGCAATTGCAGCTCGCCGATGTGCTTGGTCAGCCACGCGCTGAGGGAGGCCTGGAATTCAGAAGCGCTGGCGGGCAAATAGCCGTCGATGAACGGCGGCAACTGGCCGCGGGCACGCTCCACCAGAATCATGAACTTATCCAGCGACGCGCCGGGATTCTCGGCTTCGTGCAGGATGAAACTGATCGCGCCCGCGAACAGCAGCGCAAGAACACTGACGACCAGCGTGCCGAGCAAAGCCACCGCTAACCAGCGCGCGCGCTCACCGGCGATCAGGCGTTGCAGTTGTGGAGTGAGCATGTCGACCAGTTCGTAAACCAGCAGACCCGCGAGCAGACTGGGCAGGAGCTTGAGCGGTAACACCAGCAGCAGACCGCCGAACACGAGAATGCAGCTGGCGATGTACACATGACGCGGCGAAAACGTTGGCATACAGCCTCAAAAACGAACGGCCTGAAAAGATGGGCAGTCTGCCAGCGTTCCCTGTTAAGGACCAGCGCCTAGAAGTGTCGTTAGTCGCTCTAACTGTCACGCAAATACCTGTGGGACCGAATTCATTCCGGGCGGTGATCTGACGATTGGCCACTACGGCGATACATCTGCATCGTCTTCGCTGCCGTTCCGCGAATGAATTCGCTCCCACAGGTCCGTTTCATCTCGATAACTCTGGTAACAAATGCCTTATTTTTTCTTCAGGCAGTCACTCATGAACGTTTTGCGCGCATCGCCTTTCAACGCTTGGGTCGAGGCCGTCGCGTTGCAGGTTTTCATCTTCTCCTGCTGGGTGGCCGCCGGGGCTGGCGCGGCTTTCAGGCAGGTGCTCATGAACGCCTTGCGGTCGTCGCCCTTCAAGGATTTGGCCGACGCATCGGCATTGCAGGTGGTCATTTTGTTTTGCTGTGCCGTGGCAGCGAAACCTTGAGCGCACATCAACAAGCCCATGACCAACAGAGGAACACGCAGCATTTTCATCGACTTTCTCCGGGATCGCCGCACAGACGCAGCTTTCAACGCAGTGTAGTCAAAGAATGTTGCGACATATTTCCGAGAAACCGGCCAGTGAGGTAGACGCGAATCCTCACAAGCCGATAATGACGCCTCACTCTTCTGCCGGTTTCCCCATGCAATACCTGTATCCCCTGCTCACCGTCATGATCTGGGCGGGTAACAACGTCATCACCAAAGCCGCCGCCGGGCGCATTTTCCCGGCCGAGATCGGCTTTTACCGCTGGCTGCTGGCGGGTTTGCTGTTCACGCCGTTTCTGCTTGGCCCGGTGCTGCGCAATCGGGCGGCGATTCGGCCCATCGTCGGCAAAGTCGTGGTGCTGGGCGTGCTGGGGATGGCGATTTATCAAAGCCTCGCGTACTACGCGGCAAACATCACGACCGCGACCAACATGGGGATCATCCTGTCGTTGGTGCCGGTGATGACACTGGGCATGTCGATTGCGAGTCTTGGCACCGCGCTGACGGCAGGCGCGTTGGTCGGTGCACTCGTGTCGTTCGCGGGCGTGCTGTTGGTGGTGTCGCAAGGCAGTTGGGCCGTGCTGATTGCCCATGGCGTCAACTTCGGGGACTTGATGATGCTGGTCGCAACGCTGGCATACGCGACTTACAGCACGCTGCTGAAGAAATGGCAGCTGCGCATGCCGCCGCTGCAATTGCTGTATTTGCAGATTCTGGTGGCGATCATCGCGCTGTTTCCGCTGTTCCTGCTCTCGCCGAAAACCGGACTGAACGGCAGCAACATCCCGCTGGTGCTGTACGCCTGCATCCCGACGTCGATGATCGCGCCTCTGCTGTGGATGAAAGCCATCAGCATCCTCGGCCCCAGCCGCACGACGTTGTTCTTCAACCTGGTGCCGATTCTTACGGCGTTGGTCGCTGCCTTGGCGCTGGGCGAGCAACTGGCGTCCTATCACTTCATCGGCGGCGCATTGACGCTGGGCGGCGTGATCCTCGCTGAACGCTGGACCACCCCGCTGCGCAAAGCCGCAATCCGTTAGGGTCTACGCCTCTTCGCGATCATCCGCGCTGTGAATCGACACGTCGGTAATGCCCGCGACATGGGGCAGACCGATGTGTGGGTTGCCCGCATCGAGGGGATCGTCAGCCACCGCAACGTGGTGCTTGTGCGCCAACTCGTGGACGACCTCAATGATCGGCACATCCAGGTTTTCGATCACATCGACGTGATGTTCGCCAGCGAGGGTGTACTCGATCTCATAAAGCTCTTTATCGCTCATCGCATCACTTCCTTTGCGACCCTTTGGGGCCGACAGATCACGAACTACGGCTAAAAAAGTCAGAGGCCAGCGGCTTTCAATCGCGAGGCGTGTTCGAGAAACAGCCCCACCGGATCAGCCCCTTTGCCGACCAGCCCGAAGTGCTGGTTGACGATGTCGAAATGGTCGAGCGGGAAGTCGTCACCGATGACTGTGCCCAGGTGCGAACTGAATCGCCCGACCATGCCATCAGATTGACCTCGCTCTTTCGTGAACGTGCGAGCGAATATTCGGCAGGTGAGATTAGCGGCATCGAGGCGGTTTTTTCCCCGGTCCGTGCGCCCCGGTTGCAAGGTGCCGGACCACGAGTAATACCGCACGCCGTTGACCAGTTCTTCGCCCTGCCCGCCCCAGCTTTCAGGCAGGCCTTGCGGGAACAGCCGGTTGAAGCGTGCAACGCCACGGGTGGTCAGCGAATGGTGCGCTGCGTCCACGTCGGTTGGAAGCCGCGTGCCGCGATAGCCAGTGTCGAGGAGGGCGAGCGCCAGCGTGGTCAAGCGTATGCCTGCGTTCACCGCCCGACCACGCACCGTCGTTTGTGGGTAATGCTCCTCAAGGTAGTCAGCCAGTTCCGAGCCGTGATTGGGACCGGCGACTGAGGTGACGGACGCCACCAGGTCTGGCCGCACGCCCGCGACGTAGCGAATGGTCAGCGCGCCCTGGCTGTGGCCGATGAGGTTGACCTTGGAGGCCCCCGTGTCCCTGAGAATTTCTTCGATTCGCGCAAGCAGCTGTTCGCCGCGAATTTCCGTGGAGTTCACCGCCGAGACCATCACCGGAATCACCGTAGCCCCACCCCGCCGCAACGCCGGGACGATGCCGTACCAGTACGGATAGACGATCAGCTTCACAAAGCCCAATAACCCCGGCACCAGCACAATCGGATAACGCGTGGCCTGTTCTTGCGTCATGGGCGGTTGAATCTCCTGATGTCGAATGACAATCCCTCTGTGGGAGCGACTTCATTCGGGATGGGTCAGTCCAGCCAAAACATTTCCGCCAGATGTACGATTTTTCGCGAATGAACTCGCTCCCACAGAATCCGCGTCTAGCCGCTTTCCCGGCTCGGCCCGGAATCTAAACCCTAGCCGCAAACCATTCATCAATGATGACAAAACGAGGTAATGCCCCATCGCCATCTTTTGATCGAACTCTTTCAATCGGCCAACGCTCATAACTGCAACGGGCCACCAATGGCCTTTCTCTGGAGTGACCGGTTATGTACAAGCAATCCTTGGCAGTAGTGTTCGCAATGGCCGCGCTGGCGGGCTGTACATCGACAACCCTGCAAAACCCGGTGGACTACGCGACGTATCGCAACGAGCCGTTGGTCAAGCAGGTGGACACGGGCATGACCGAACAGCAAGTGCTGACCCTCGGCGGCGAGCCTTCTACCCGTGTGCATCGCAAGGTTCACCCTGGCACCTGCAATAACTACATCCTGAACAAAGACGGCCATCAACAAGCGTATTACGTGACCTTTGGCGCCAACGACCGCGTGGACAGCAAGGGTTTCATGACTTGCGAACAGCGTGAGGCGAATGAAAAGGCGATGTAATCGATCACATCCGATTCATTGACGCACGCAAACTGGTGGGAGCCTGCTTGCTGGCGAATGTGGCATATCAGTCACAGAAAGGCTGACAGGTCTGACGCATTCGCCAGCAAGCCGGCTCCTACAAATGGTCCGCGTCGACCCGAACCCGCGGCAAAACAAATAAAACTTTTCCTCGCGCCCGACACTCACACCATAAGACCCGATCTCACCGGGCGCCGGTCAGGCTCTATACGATCAGCGCATCAAGAGCGAGACGGCAAAAAACCGGATTAGCCCTGGAGATGAATGATGAGCGATGTGCAGCAATTAACCGATGTCAGCACCCTGCGCGAACGTGCGCGTCACAACGTTGAAAACGGTGCAGTGACCGAAGGCTATGACGGCGACCGCGAAGAGATCATTCGCCTGCTCAACGCCTCGCTGGCCACTGAATGGGTGTGCGTCCTGCGTTACAAGCGCCACTACTACATGGCCAAAGGCGTTAAAGCCCAGGTCGCAGCGGCCGAGTTTCTTGAGCACGCCGGGCAGGAAGCCGAGCACGCCGACAAACTGGCCGAGCGTATCGTGCAACTGGGCGGCGAGCCGGAACTGAACCCCGACCTGCTGTCGAAAAACTCCCACGCGCAGTATGTGGCCGGTAATACGCTAAAAGAGATGGTCACCGAAGACCTGATCGCCGAGCGTATTGCCATCGACAGCTATCGCGAGATCATTCAGTACATCGGCGACAAGGACCCGACCACCCGCCGCATCTTCGAAGAGATTCTGGCGCAGGAAGAAGAACACGCCGACGACATGGCGGACATCCTCGACGGGCTGTGATGCCAGAGCGGGAATGCGAAAAGCCAGGGCATGTGCCCTGGCTTTTTTGTGGGTGGCGGATTAGTGAGCCTTGGGCCACTCCTGTAGCAGACAGGCTTGCCGGCGGCAGCGTCATCAGAATCGCCACCGCCGGCAAGCCGTGCGGCTACAGGTAGTCACCGCTTCACTTAACGGTTTTAGGCGCTTTGCCCGCGCGCATCTGTTCCAACAACGGCGCGCACTGGTTCGGCTCGCCACCACTCGGCGCGACCAGTGCCAGCAGCCCCGCCGCAGGCCCAACCGCCGCGCCCAGCAGCACCATTCCCGCGCCACGCAACAGCAGCGGCCCCGACTGCACACCCGCACTCGGCTTGACGAACGGACCCCTCACGTACAGCGGCGAGCGCAGGGAGAAGACACGGAAGCCCTTGGATTCCGGCGTGACCTTCAAGTCCAACTGCTCGGCCTTCATGTTCGCCGTGCCGTCGATGTAGATGATCGCGTTCTCAGTGTCGAACACCGACAGCTTGCTGGTCGCCAGCCCGTCCTTGAACCCGAAGTCGGAGGCCGCGCAATTGATCTTCACGTTTTTGTCGCCGAACAACGTGCCCACGACGTAGTTACCGACGTTCAGACCGGCAATCTCCATCAGGTCACGGCTGATCGCACCGTCGTTCACCAGCAGCTTCATCTCGCCATTGGCCGTGCCCAGCAATGCCGCCACCGAATTACCCTTGCCAGCAATGTCAGCGTCGCCGTTCAACTCACCAAAGCTGGTTTTCATCGGTTCAAAGGTCGGGAACAGTTGCTTGAGCTTGAAGCCGCGCGCGGTCAATTTCGCGCGTCCCTCCAGCGGCTGTGAATGGCCATTGAGCTTGATGTCCGCGTCCAGTTTGCCGCCCGCTACGCCGAAGCGCAGGGGTTGAAGGCTCAATTGGCCGTCGCTCAGCACCACATGGGTGTAAAGATCGGTAAATGGCAGTTCGGCGCTCTGGACGATCTTCTTGCCCGTGAACTCGACGTCCGCGTCCATCGCGCTCCAGCGGTCGGTTTTGAACTCCTCCACCGGCAACACTTTGTCAGCAGGCTGTTTGCTCTCACCACCACGGGATTTCTGCTCGGCGTTTGAATCGGCGCCAATCAGCGGCTTGAGGTCAGCCATCAGCAATTGATTGGAGACCAATGCACCGCTCAACTTTGGACGCGGCTCGCTGGCGACAAAACCCAGATCGCCGTGGATGTCGCTGTTGCCGATCTTGCCGTTGAAGCCTTTGTATTGGAACGAGGCTCCGGCCGGATCATGCAATTTGGCGATCAGCCGGCCATCGGTGGAGTACGGCGGGGAGTCCGGCAGCGTCACGCCGGTCAGCGGGTAGAGATTGCCCAGACTGTCGCCGGACAGTTTCAGGCTCAGGTCCAGCTCACCCAGGTTCTGCGGGTCGGTGACCGTGCCCGCGACCGCCACGCGGGTGTTGCCCGCACTGACATCCGCCTGAACCGGAAACGGCAGCGCCGCATCCTTCAACGCCAGCAAGCCACCGACCTTACCGGTGCCGTTAAGGGCCTGGCCGTGATATTGACCTTTCGCCTTGAAGCCAAACGCGTAGTCCTGAGCCGACGCGCCTTTGTCTTTCACCTTCTTCGCTTCGCCGCTGCCGACGATGTCGCTGAACGGAATCGGCTTGCCGAGCGGGTCAATGACCACTTCCACGGCGGTGTTGATCTTCTGGTCGTTGTAACTCACGAAGCCTTTGTCAAAGCCGATCGAACCGATGTCCACTACCCAATTCGAGGGTTTGGCGTTGGGGTCGCTCTTGGGCAGGTCGAACACCCAGTTGGCGCGACCATCGGCCAGACGTTCGATCTTGGCGTTGGGCTCAGTCAGGTCAATGCGCGGAATTACGACGCGCTGCGCCAATAATGGCAGCGGCGACAAACGCATTTCCACACGTTTGAGGGTCACCATTTGAGGGACTTTCGACCATTCGGGGTTACCCAGCGCGATGTCTTCCGCCGACATGTGCGGCCAAGGCACCCACGCACGCCAGCCGCCTTCGTCATGCTCGCGGCGCCATTGCACGGCCAGATTGCCGTTGATGGCGAACGGTCGATGCAGCTCGGCCGACACTTTTTCGTTGATGGTCGGCTTGAGCCGGTTCCAGTCAAACGTTGCGATCACGATGATCAGTACAGCCAGCAACAGCAGCAGAATGCCGACTGTCCAGGCGAAAATCTTGCGGCCTCGCGTCATTGCGTTTTCTCCCCAATCTACAGACGGCCCTTCCTGGGCGCGTCTTGCACGTCATACCCCCTCTGACTGACAAAAGCGCCGTGGGTTTGATGAAATCGGGAAATGAGCTTCGGAAAAGTTCCGCAATGGCCCTTCGCAGGCCGTCACTGGCGTACTGAGCGAGCCGGGCAATTGAGCTACAAGCCCCATAAATACGGGCCCGCGTCGCCGAATCAATTCTGTCGATGGTCACCATCAGCCCTTTGAACTTCTTTATCCCCGCTCCGCCAGTAAAATTGCCCTCACGTTCACAACACGCCCTTTCCAAGAGCAACCACCATGAAACGCCAATTGATCGCACTGACCCTTTCTCTTCTCGCCTCCAGCGCGTTCGCGATGCCTGCCAGCGAACAACCGATGCTCGGCGAAGCGAAACTGTCCCAGGAAGCCGGTCTGCCCACTTTGGCGCAGGAAGGGACTGATCGCGTGATCCATCAGTACCAGCGCGTTGCTATCGAAGAAAATTGCGACAGCCTTGCGCACCGCTACCAGCGTGTCGCCGACAACGGCCCTGACCGTCTGGTCCAGCAGTATCAGCGCGTTTCCTGATCCCAATGTTCAAATGCCAAAGCCCGGCCCTGATGCCGGGCTTTTTCGTGCCGACTGCCCATTGCGGAAAACCGGGTTCGACGCCGCGCAAACGCATTTGCTAGAGTGCTGCCCACTTCTCCTTCAGATATTGCCTACTCCATGCTGCCCCGCGCCGAACAGAAACAGCAGACCCGTCACGCCCTGCTTGATGCAGCCCGGGGGTTGATGGAGAGCGGTCGCGGCTTTGGTAGTCTGAGCCTGCGGGAAGTGGCGAAAACGGCGGGAATCGTGCCCACTGGCTTTTATCGCCATTTCGACGATATGGACCATCTGGGCCTGGCGTTGGTCAGCGAAGTCGGCCAGACCTTTCGCGAAACCATTCGCCGGGTGCGGCATAACAGCGACATCAACACCGGGATCATCGATGCTTCGGTGCGGATTTTTCTTGAAGTGGTCGCGGCCAATCGCTCGCAGTTTCTGTTTCTGGCCCGCGAGCAGTACGGTGGCTCGCTGAAAGTGCGTCAGGCGCTGGGCGCCTTGCGTGAGGCGATCATCGCCGACCTCGCAACCGACCTGGCGTCGATGCCCAAATTTCACCACCTCAATCCCGATGACCTTGCGGTGATGGCCGACCTGGTGGTCAAAAGCGTGTTCGCCATGCTCCCCGAACTCATCGACCCGCCGCCCGTGACGCTGGCCGAACACATGACGCCCCGGGCCAAGATCACGCAGCAATTGCGCTTCATCTTCATCGGTGCCAAGCGCTGGCAGGGCCTTGGGAGCACCGAATAGCGAGCTTCAAGTTGGGAGCTTCAAGCTGCAAGGGGTCAGCGCTGCAATGCATCACCTCTTAAAGATCCTTTAAACGCCACCTTACTTTCGACCACGGGGTGTCATCAGGAATGATCCTGACGGCGAACTCAGCCGCCACATCCCAATCTGGTGCACCCTCATCCAGTGCGCACCAATAACGATCACCACCACGCCCCACCTTCTATCACCTCCTTAGGCCCAGCCGCCCATTCCTGACTGACCTGTCAGTTGGCAAGCCCCTTGCTCTACCTATTGCATCGCACATTGCTGGAAGTTTTCCGATGCTGGTGATTCATCAACGAATCGAACCCCAGGCCGAATGGGCCGCTGAGTTGCATTTGAATTTCGAAGCGCGGAGTAAAAGCCGGCTGCGCTGTTTCAGTGCCGAGGGCGAAGACGTAGGCCTGTTCCTCGAACGCGGGCAACCGCCCTTGCGCGACGGGGATTTTCTCAAGGCTGAAGACGGTCGCGTCGTGCGTGTCTGCGCCCGCCCGGAACAGCTGATGCACGTGACCTGCAGCAGCGCTTACGAGCTGACCCGCGCGGCCTATCACTTGGGCAACCGTCACGTCGCGCTGCAACTGGGCGATGGCTGGCTGCGGTTGCTCGACGACTACGTGCTCAAGGCCATGCTCGACCAACTCGGCGCGACCACCGAGTCCATCGAAGCGCCGTTCCAGCCGGAACATGGCGCGTATGGCGGTGGGCATCACCATTCGCGTGCGGGGGAAGAAGACTTCAACTACGCGCCGCGCATTCATCAGTTCGGCGTCCGCAAATGAGCCCGCGGCCATGAACAAGGCGTGGGCGCTGTTGCGTCTGGCCAGCCCGCTGCTGCCGATTGGCGGCTACAGCTATTCCCAAGGGCTGGAGATGGCTGTGGAGCGATCCATCGTCAGCGACCCGCCAAGCGCCGCCCGCTGGATCGGCGATCAACTGTTGCTGAATCTGTGCCGCTTCGAAGCCCCGCTTTTATTGGCGCATTGCACAGCGGCGGCTGACGAGGATTGGGCGGCGTTGTTGCAACTGAGCGAAGAACACCGCGCCAGCCGGGAAACCCGTGAGCTGCATCTGGAAAGTCGGCAGATGGGGTACTCGTTGCAGCAGTTGCTCATCGGTCTGCCTGAGCTGGATCAACCTGCCCGGGATTTCCTGCGCCAGACCGACGAGCCGCATCTGGCCTTGGGCTGGGCGCTCGCCGCACGCGCCTGGCACATCGCCCCGCAGGACGCCCTCGCCGCCTGGCTGTGGAGCTGGCTGGAGAACCAACTGGCCGTGCTGATGAAAACCCTGCCGCTGGGGCAACAGGCCGCGCAACGTCTGACCAGCGAGTTGACGCCCCTGCTGGAAACCGCGCAGCTACGTGCCACTGAACTTGATCCTGAACACATGGGCAGCGCGCCGTTTGGCCTGGCGTTGGCGAGCATGGCCCACGAGCGCCAGTACAGCCGACTGTTTCGATCGTGACCCTTTATTGGCCCCCCTACGAACTGCACAAAAAGATCAACGGAGAACACCTTATGAACAGCCAACCTTTGCGCGTCGGTATCGGCGGCCCGGTCGGGTCCGGCAAGACTGCGCTGACCCTCGCCCTCTGCCTGGCGTTGCGCGAGCGCTACAACCTCGCCGTGGTCACCAACGACATCTACACCCGCGAAGACGCCGACTTTCTGGTGCGCAACGAGGCCTTGGCGCCTGAGCGCATCATCGGCGTGGAAACCGGCGGCTGCCCACACACTGCGATCCGCGAAGACGCGTCGATCAATCTGGAAGCCGTGGATCAGTTGAACCGTCGTTTCGAAGGCCTGGACCTGATCATCGTCGAATCGGGCGGCGATAACCTGTCCGCGACGTTCAGCCCTGAATTGTCGGACCTGACCATCTACGTGATCGACGTGTCCGCGGGCGACAAGCTGCCGCGCAAGGGCGGGCCGGGCATCTGCAAATCCGACCTGCTGGTGATCAACAAGATCGACCTGGCACCGCTGGTGGGCGCGTCGCTGGAGATGATGGACCGCGACACCAAAAAAATGCGTGGCGACAAACCGTTCGTGTTCAGCAACCAGAAAACCGGCCATGGCCTGGAGGACATCATCGCCTTCATCGAGCGCCAAGGCCTGCTGACCGCTGCCTGATTTCATTCACTAAGGAAGATCATTGATGAATCGCAAAACCTTTTCGGGGACAACAATGCTCGGCGCCTTGGCGCTGCTGCTGGTTCCGGCCTTGGCATTCGCTCATCCGGGCCACGATGAAAGCGGTCTGGTGGCGGGCATCAGCCATCCACTGAGCGGCATCGATCACTTGCTGGCGATGGTCGCGGTGGGCTTGTGGGCCGCGCAGCAGAAAGGCGCCGCTCGCTGGGCACTGCCGATGACGTTCGTGGGCACCATGCTGATCGGCGGGTTGCTGGGCTTTGAAGGCCTGGAACTGCCTGCGCTTGAGAGCGGCATTGCGGCGTCGGTGTTTGCGCTGGGTCTGGCCGTGGCACTGGCGGTGCGTCCGCCGCTGTTCGTGGCTGTGGCGGCGACCGCGCTGTTCGCGATGTTCCATGGCGTGGCTCATGGCCTTGAGCTGCCAGAGATGTCCAGCCCTTGGGGTTACGCACTGGGCTTCGTCGGCGCCACCGCTGCGCTGCACGCCGCCGGTTACGTCGTGGTGCGCTTCCTGCCAGCGGCGGCTGCACCAATTGTGCGGGTCGCCGGAGCATTGTCGGCTGCGACAGGGGTGTGGTTGTTCGCGGGCTGAAATCTTCTCCCTGACGCACCTCATACCCTGCGGGAGCGAATTCATTCGCGATACGCCCGTACAGCCGACAAAGATATGTCGGATGTACCGGCCAATCGCGAATGAATTCGCTCCCACAGGGGCTCTGCGCAGGACGGCCCCTCATTTGATCCACCCGTTCACCCCGCCATCCCCGCCTCCTGCTACCATGTCGCGCAATTTGACCTCTGCCGCGACGCCATCCGATGCCTGACGTTTCTCTGCCCGCCTCCAAGCCTGAACTGTCCGCTGTGTTCGCCACTGTGCAACAGCATTTCATGGCAGTGATCGTCCCGCTTTGGCAGGGGCCGGGCTGGAATGCCGAGATGGCGCTGCCGTATGAGGCGCTGGACGCTCAACACCAGCCGTTGCCCCCTCAGCGTTACCGGGCCATGGCCTGTGCGCGGCAGTTGTTTCTGTTTTCCAGTTTCATCGGCGACCCGCAAGTGCCCAATGCCGAGGTTCGTGCGGCGGCGCTGTTCCGCTCGCTGCAACGGCATTTCCACGATGCCGAACACGGCGGCTGGTTTTACAGCATCGACCCACAGGGCGCGCCGCTGGACCGTCGCAAAGACCTCTACACCCACGCGTTCATCGTCTTCGCCTGCGCGCATTACTGGGCGAAGGTGCGTGAGCCGTTGGTGGAATCGATACTCAATGCCGCGCTGCACGTCGTCGCCGAGCGTTTTGCCGATGGCGATGGCTTGTACGAGTCCGTGCTGAACGAAGACTGGTCCTCGCTGGACGCCGGGCCCCTGCAGAATCCGTTGATGCACCTGGCTGAAGCGTTCCTGGCGACGCTGGAAGTGCGCGAAGACGCCGACACGCTCGCTGCCCTCGACGCCTTGGCGGAAGCCATGCAGCGGCGCTTTGTCGATGTCGATCACGGCGTGATGCTGGAGAAACCCCTCGGCGCTGCGGATAACTGGTCCGAGCCGGGGCATCAGTTCGAATGGTTCTACCTGCTGGAGTCGTCGGCACACCTGCGCGGCACCCCGCTGCATCGCTCGTTGACCACTGCGTTTGGCCACGCCGAGGCGCAAGGGGTCGATCCGGTCACAGGGGCTGTGGTCGCGACACTGGATGTGGAAGGCTTGGTGAAGGATGGCACTCAGCGCATCTGGGCGCAGGCCGAGTACCTGCGGGCGTTGACGTTGCGCCCTGACGGTCAAGCGTTGCTGGCGCGTCAGTTGAACGCCTTGCAGCAGCGTTTTTTGCATGCAGGCGGCTGGAATGAGTGCCTGGATAGCCAGGGACAGATTAGCCGCAGCGACATGCCGTCGACCACGCCCTATCACTTGGCGACGTGCTATATCGGATTGGCTGAATACTTCGGCGCCTGATCAATTGCCTCGCGAATGAATTCGCTCCCACAGAATTGAGAACGCCTCAACACTGTAGGACCCGGCAGCAAGCCGGCTCCTAAAGGTCATTATTGCAGTCTTACTTCGCATCGCCCCGCGTACGATCAATCGCAAACCCGGCCCAGGTCTGGCTCACAGGCATCAGTTCCAGGTTGTTGACGTTGACGTGCGCCGGGGTGTTCATGATCCAGAAAATCGTCTCGGCGATGTCTTGCGGCTGGATCGGCTCAGCGCCCGCGTAAGTGGCGTCGTACTTCGACTGATCACCACCGAAACGCACCAGAGAGAACTCGCTTTCACACAGGCCGGGCTCAAGGTTGGTCACCCGCACGCCGGTGCCGATCAGATCGTTGCGAAGGTTCAGCGAGAACTGTCCGACGAAGGCCTTGGTACCGCCATACACGTTACCGCCCGGATACGGATAATTGCCCGCGACCGAACCCAGGTTGACGATGCTCGCGCCACGGCCGTAGGCGATCAGGCGCGACAGTAGCGTGCGAGTGGTGTAGACCAGCCCTTTGACGTTGGTGTCGATCATGGTGTCCCAGTCGTCCAGGTCGCACTTCGGCGCAGGATCGATGCCCAGCGCCAGACCAGCGTTGTTGATCAGGCCACGAATCTTTGCGAACTCGGCAGGCAGTCCCTCTACGGCCTTTTCCACAGCCGCACGGTCGCGGACGTCCAGCGTCAAGGTGTGCACCTTGGTCTGCTTCGACAGTTCGGCGCTCAACGCCTGCAATCGCTCTTCGCGGCGACCGGTCAACACCAGCGACCAGCCCGCTTCTGCAAAGCGTCGTGCACAGGCTTCGCCAAACCCGGATGTAGCACCGGTAATGAACACGGTAGAAGTCATGTCGTTCTCCTGACGGGGTTTCGGCTTAGGAATAAGCTCGGGTGAACGCAGCGCAGCGGCTGCGTGTAGGAAAGTTCTGGAGAATGCCCGCGCAGGCGGCTCGGGATCAAGCCTGCGCGTCACAAACCTCACACGGCGGTGGGGGTACATTCCGACTGTATAAAAAACAACCAAACATACCAAAGCCTTGTGCCATCAGGGCTGGGCGCAGTTTTGCCCACCTTATCCACAGCCAGACACACAAAATCGGTGCGCAACTCGCAGGGCTACACGTCACGGCATGCGGGGCCTGTGGGCAATTCAAAAGAGGTTTTCTCTTGACCTGCTGAAACCGATCTGCCGCCTGTCGAGCGCTCAGGTTGTACGAACGGACAGGATCGTTCGTCCAACCTCAGGGATTGCGCTATCTGCGGCGGTCTTTCCAAGGGTTGCACACAGAGTTATCCACAGGAGGACCGGAGCAAAAAACTGGATAAAAAACCAGCCTCTAAAGCGTTGACAAACTCAGCAGAAATAACAGCCAAACCTACTGATCAATAAATAACCAACCCTCTGTAAGCCTTATAAACAAAGGCCTGTAGCCAACTGCCACCAACTTATTCACAGTCACCTCCACAGTAAAACTGAACAAGTCAAAAACGTGACAAAACAACCATTTGCAGCGGCTAAGTGTCGCGCTTTGGCAGCTCTTCAAAATTGTTTTCCACAATTGGGGTCGTCAGCCTTGCATTCCTCTTATAGCAGCACGGCTTGGCGGCGATGACGTCCGAAAAATCCCTGCGCCAGCACGCCGGACTCCTATGGATGAGCCGACGACAAACCTGTGGGAGCGAATTTATTCGCGATGGGTAGGTACATCCGACACATCCCCATCGGTTGTACCGCCCTCTCGCGAATGAATTCGCTCCCACAGGGGTAGGCCGCTTATTCCGTTACCAGGAACGCTCGACGCGCCACGCAGAATGCAAAACGCCCCGAGTGAATAACACTCAAGGCGTTGGTTATTGCCGAAGTACTGGAGGAATCAATGCCCGCCGAGATAGGCGTTCCGCACTTCTTCGTTGGTCAGAAGCTCCTGGCCGGTGCCTGTGAGACGAATCTCGCCATTGACCATCACGTAGGCGCGGTCTGACAGCTTCAGGGCGTGGTTGGCGTTCTGCTCGACGAGGAAGATCGTCATGCCGGTTTTCGCCAGTTCACGCAGGGTGGAGAAAATCTGCTTCACGATGATCGGCGCCAGGCCAAGGCTCGGCTCGTCCAGCAGCAACAGTTTCGGGCGGCTCATCAGGGCGCGGGCGATGGCGAGCATTTGCTGTTCGCCCCCGGACATGGTCATGGCGCGCTGATTACGACGCTCCTTGAGGCGCGGAAACAGCTCGAACATGCGCTGCATGTCTTCGTTGGCGTACTTATCCCCAATCGGAATCGTGCCCATCATCAGGTTCTCTTCCACCGACATGTCGGGGAACACACGGCGGCCTTCCGGCGACTGCGCAATGCCGTTGGACGCGATGTAGTGCGACGACTTCTGCGTGATGTCGGTGCCCTGATAGATGATCTGCCCGCTGGCGGCGCGAGGCTGGCCGAAGATCGACATCAGCAGCGTGGATTTACCCGCGCCGTTGGAGCCGATCAGGCTGACCGTTTCGCCTTCATTGATGTGCATCGAGACTTTCTTCAGAGCCTGAATAGGCCCGTAATACACGTCGATCTCTTTCAGTTCGAGGATCGGCTTACTCATACCAACTCCTCTTCATCAGCACCCAGGTACGCCGCGATCACCTTCGGATCGTTGCGAATCTGCTCCGGCTTGCCCTTGGCAATCACGTTGCCGTGGTCCAGCACGACAATATCGTCGGAAATGCCCATGACCATGCCCATGTCGTGCTCGATCAGCACGATGGTCATGTCGTGGTCGTCGCGCAGGTGACGGATCATGCCACTCAACGCTTCGGTTTCCTGTGGGTTAAGCCCTGCGGCTGGTTCGTCCAGGCAGATGACCTGCGGACGGGTGCACATGGCGCGGGCGATTTCCAGACGACGCTGTTGGCCGTAGGACAGCTCACCGGCGAGACGGTTGGCGCAGTCCACCAAATCCACCACTTCCAGCCAGTAGAAGGCGGTGTTCAGCGCGTCTTCCTCGGCCTTGCGGTAGCCCTTGGTGTTGAGGATGCCCGCGATCATGTTGCGATTGACCCACATGTGCTGGGCGACCAGCAGGTTCTCGACAACGGACATTTCCTTGAACAGGCGAATGTTCTGGAACGTACGCGCCAGGCCTGCACGGTTTACCAGATGCGTGCCGCCGAACATTTTGTAGAACAGGCGGCTGCCGAAACGCTTGGGCGAGGCGAAGTCGCTGACGCGGAATTGCTCGCCGAGCAACTGGATCACGTTGGTTTTCTTGCCGCGCGCGTTCAGCTCGATCTTGCCGCCGGTGGCTTTATAGAAGCCGGTCAGGCAGTTGAACACGGTGGTCTTGCCCGCGCCGTTAGGGCCGATCAGGGCGAAGATCGAGTTGCGGCGCACTTCCAGGCTCACGTCGCTGAGGGCCTTGATACCGCCGAAGTGCATCATCAGGTTCTCGACGGACAGAACGATTTCGTCGCTCATCACGCGCCCTCCACTTTTGCCAGCACGCCTTTGCGTGGTTGTACGCCGCTGCGGCTGATGCGAATCAGGCCACGTGGGCGCCAGATCATCATCAGCACCATCAGGATGCCGAACAGCAGCACGCGGTATTCCGCAAAGCTGCGCAGCATTTCAGGGGCAACGGTCAGCACGAATGCCGCAATCACCACGCCCACGGTCGAACCCATGCCGCCGAGGACAACGATGGCCAGGATCAGCGCCGATTCGAAGAAGGTGAACGAGGTTGGGTTGACGAAGCCTTGGTAGCTGGCGAAGAACACCCCCGCCAAACCTGCGGTCGAGGCACCAATGGTGAACGCCGAGAGCTTGACCAGCACGTGGTTCAGGCCCATGGAACGGCAGGCGATTTCGTCTTCACGCAACGCTTCCCAAGCCCGGCCGACCGGCATACGGGTCAGGCGGTGCTTGACGTACAGCACCGCCAGCACGACCAGGAACAGCACGGCATAGATGAAGATGAATTTCAGGTCCGGGTTGTATTCGAAGCCGAAATACTCGTGGATCGGAATCCCGCCGTCTTTGGCGCGACGCCCGAACTCCAGACCGAAGAACGTTGGCGAAGGCACCGGCACGCCGTTCGGGCCGCCAGTGAACGACAGCCAGTTGTTGAGCACCAAACGAATGATTTCACCGAAACCCAGGGTCACGATGGCCAGGTAGTCGCCGTGCATGCGCAGGACCGGGAAGCCCAGGATGCAACCGGCAAACGCCGCAGCGATGGCCGCCAGTGGCAGCGCCGACCAGAAACCCAGGCCCAGATACTGATAACCCAGCGCCAGACCGTAAGCACCGATGGCGTAGAACGCCACGTAACCCAGGTCAAGCAGACCGGCCAGGCCGACCACGATGTTCAGGCCCAGGCCCAGCAACACGTAGATCAGGCCGAGAATGACCACGGTCAGGACGTATTTGTCAGCGAACACCGGGAAGATCACGGCGATCAGGATCATCAGCGGAATGATGAAACGCAGGCGAGTCTTGTAACCCGGTGGCAGCACGTGGACGCCAGAGCCGGTGCTTTCGAAACTCTGGGCGATGGCCACGCCTTTCGGGGTTTGCAGGAACAGGCTCATCAGGAAGCGACCGACCACCACCACACCGACCAGCGCCGCGACGCGACCCGGTTGCATGTTGAAGCCATAGCCGTCCAGCACGATGCCGACGATGGGGCCGAACACGATCAGCGCCAGCAAGCCGGCAACCACCGCGTCGATCAGACTTTGTTTGATATCGATGGGTTTGACAGGAGCAGACATGGTTACACCTTCGCCACGAGTGGGCGACCCAGCAGGCCTTGAGGACGGAAGATCAGAATCACTACCAGCAGGCCGAAACTGAACACGTCTTTATAGTCGGAGTTGATCAGACCGGAGAATTGCGACTCGGCAACCCCCAGGATCAATCCACCGAGCATCGCGCCCGGCAATGAACCGATACCGCCGAGTACCGCTGCGGTGAAGGCCTTGATACCGATGACGAACCCGGCGAAGAAGTCGAACGTGCCGTAGTTCATGGTGATCAGAACGCCGGCGAGTGCGGCCATGGCAGCACCGATGACGAACACGTAGGAAATGATCCGGTCGGTGTTGATCCCCAGAATCGAGGCCATTTTGCGATCCTGCTGCGTGGCGCGGCACATGCGGCCCAGCTTGGTGTACTTGATGATGTAGGTCAGTACGCCCATGCCGACAAACGCGGCGATCAGGATGAAGATTTTGGTGTAAGTGATCTGCACGAAACCATGGCCGATTTCAAACCGCATGGCACCGTCGAGCAGGGTCGGAACACCTTGTTGACGTGGGCCCTGTGCGATTTGCGCGTAGTTTTGCAGGATCAGGGAGATACCAATGGCACTGATCAGCGGTGCCAGACGCGTCGAGTTACGGAGTGGCTTGTAGGCCACGCGCTCGATGACGAAGCCATACACACCGGTCACCACGATGGTGAAGATCAGCGTGCCGAGAATCAGGAAAGGGAACGACTCGATACCGAAGAACGACAGCACGGCCAGGCCGATGGCTGCGAGGTAGGCGGAGATCATGTACACGTCGCCGTGGGCGAAGTTGATCATGCCGATGATGCCGTAAACCATCGTGTAACCGATGGCGATCAGGCCGTATACCGAACCCAGGGTCAGGCCGTTGACCATTTGTTGCAGGAAAATACCATCCATCACGCACGCTCACGAACTTGAAGGCCAACCCGGCGCGGACCGGAAACTCCCTCGTGAGGAATGACGGGACGCGCACGATGGCAACAGAAGAATCCGACGCTGCGCGGGGCAGCGTCGATTACCGGGTCAGGCCGTTTCGAGGTTCCAAGCCCGCAAAACGGCTGACTCGACTAGGCGCTCAACTTACTTCTGCTTTTCGAGCTGGTGATATTTGCCATCCTTGTCCCACTGGTAAACCACGTAGTCGGAGACTTTCAGGTCGCCTTTGGTGTCCCAGTTCTTCTCACCCATGACGGTTTTCACCGGATGTGCTTTCAGCCACTTGGCCGCTTCCTCGCCTTTGGTGGACTTGGCGCCAGTGAATGCAGCGGCCAGGGCCTGAACCGAAGCGTAGGAATACAGGGTGTAGCCTTCAGGCTCGTAACCGCCTTTGCGGAACTGATCCACGACAGCCTTGCTGTCTGGCAGCAGACGTGGGTCGGCGCCGAAGGTCATGTACACGCCATCGACGTACTGAGCGCCGCCAGCGGTGGTGACCAGTTCGTCGGTCACAACGCCGTCGTCGGACATGAACTTGACGTCTTTGAGGCCTAGCTCACGCATTTGGCGAACCAGAGGGCCGGCTTCCGGGTGCAGACCACCGAAGTAAACCACGTCGGCACCGGCACCACGGATCTTGGTCACCAGGGCGCTGAAGTCTTTCTCGCCACGGGTCAGACCTTCTTCCAACACCGGCTTCACGCCGCGAGCGGTCAGTTGCTTGGCGGTGGCGTCAGCCAGGCCTTTACCGTAGGTGTCTTTGTCATTGATGACCGCGACTTTCTTGCCTTTCAGCACGTCGACGATGTAATCGCCAGCGACGATACCTTGCTGGTCGTCACGGCCGCACATACGGAACATCGCGCCCAGGCCACGTTCAGTCACGTTCGGGTTGGTCGACGCAGGGGTGATCGTGATGATGCCGGCTTCGTCATAGACTTCCGATGCAGGGATGGTCGAAGACGAGCAGAAGTGGCCAACGACACCGACCATTTTGTCAGACGCAGCCTTGTTGGCGACGGCCACGGCCTGTTTCGGCTCGCACGCATCGTCGTATTGAGTCAGCGCGATTTTTTCCCCGTTCACGCCGCCCGCAGCGTTGATAGCGTCAGCCGCAGCCTGAGCGCCTTTCCAGAACTGCAAACCAAATGAGGCGTTGGCGCCGGTCATTGGACCAGAAACGCCGATCTTGACGTCAGCCTGTGCAAAAGTAGCCACACCCATTGCAGTAGCGACTGCGAGTGCCAGAAAGCCTTTCCTGTAAAACGTCTGCGACATGAGTTGGTGCTCCTAGGTTTTTTAATTAGCACTGCGACCACAGAGATGCTCTGAGCAAGTGGCGTGCCATCGGTTTTTTATTCTGAAAAAAGTCGTCGTTTTGTTGTTATTCGACTGTTTTGAGCCCTTTTTTATTGGGCGTGCAACCGTCTAAACCGCGCAAGGTGCAACCCTGCGACTTTTATAGAGCAACCCTCCCGAATAACGCGCGCAACCGCACTGCCCTGACCTGTACAACCCTGTTGTTACAGCTTGCGTCACCGAACTGCACACCGGCGGTGCGGGACCGCTACGGGACGCACCATTTGAGGGTAGTGGATATACGCGAAAGCGTTGATTTATGACAAACATTTCGCCTCAGATCACAACCCTGAGACATTGCCCCGCATGGTATAGCGAAAAGCCAGCTTCATATAAAGAGCTGCGTAAAGCAATGGCCGAGAGCGGCTGCATGGGAGCAAACGGGATCGGCAGCACATCCGGGTTGCCACCGCACAGGTAATCGGCGAAGGCTTTACCGACGACTGTGCCGGTCGTATTGCCCCGACCGTTGTAACCGGTCATGGCGACCAGTCCTGGTGCAGGCTCGTACATGCGCAGCAAATGATCGGGCGTGAAATCGATGCAGCCCGTCCAGGTGCATTCCCACTCGACCTTTTTCAGGTACGGGAAATAGTGCTGCTGAATGCGGTCTGCCCAGGCCTTGAGGAACCACGTCGGCTTCTGATTGCCGTTGCCCAGACTGCCCAGCAACAGACGCCCATCCGCGTCGCGACGGATGCTGCTCAGCACTTGGCGGGTGTCCCAGGAGCCCTGTCCACCGGGAAGAATCTGCTGGGCAGCCTCTTCCGTCAGCGGTGCGGAGGCCACTTGATAGTAATAGCCAGGGAAAAAGCTGCGGCGGACTTCAGTCCAGTCGCCTTCGGTGTAGGCGTTGGACGCAATGACGACTTGATCGGCGATGACCGAGCCGTTGTCGGTGATCACGCACCAACGTTGGCCCTGACGCTCCAGCCGCTTGACCGGCGAGTGATCGTAACGTTGGCCTCCCAGCGAAGTGACCGCTGCCGCCAGACCGCTGGTGTAGGCCATCGGGTTGATGGTGCCTGCGCGGTGGTCGAGCAGCGCAGCGGTGATTTCCTGGGTGCCGGTGGCTTCCTGGCATGCTTTGCCGGTCAGCAGTTCGATGGGCGCGCCACGGCGTTTCCATTGCTCTTCGCGGCTGCGCAGATCCAGCTCGCCCTTGGCGTTGTGCGCCATGTGCAGCGTGCCTTTGCGCGTGGCCTGGCAATCGATGTTGTATTTTTCAATGAGGCTGAACACCAGCGACGGCGCGTTGCCGAGCATGGTGTTGAGCTGGCTGCCGATTTTCTCGCCGAAACCGGCTTCAATCTCGTCGGGCGGAATCCATAGCCCGGCGTTGACCAAGCCCACGTTGCGCCCCGAGCCACCTTGGCCGGTGCGATGGGCTTCGACGATGGCGACGTTCTTGCCCTGTTCAAGCAAATGCAGCGCTGCCGACAACCCCGTGATGCCTGCGCCGATCACGCACACATCGACGGCCACTTCCCCCCTCAACGCTGGCGCCTCAGGCCTCTGCGGCGTCAGCGTTTCCCACAGACATTCTTCGCGTAGCGGCATCGCAAAACCTCGAAAAGAGACAGCCAAATCTGATAATCACAATCAGGACGTCGCCTGCACGGACGCCATCGCGAATGAATTCGCTCCCACAGGTCCTGCACAATCCTGTGGGAGCGAATTCATTCTGGGCGGCATTCCGACGATAGAGCCAACACAAATCGAGGGCTGTTCCCGGACATGCCTGAGAGCAACCCTCAATTTTGGCTCCAAACGCTTAGTCGAACGTAATGCCCTGCGCCAACGGCAGCTCGCGGGAGTAGTTCACGGTCGCGGTCTGGCGACGCATGTAGCCCTTCCACGAATCCGAGCCGGACTCACGGCCACCGCCGGTTTCCTTCTCGCCGCCGAACGCGCCACCGATCTCTGCACCACTCGGGCCGATGTTGACGTTGGCGATGCCGCAGTCACTGCCCAGCGCCGAGATGAATTGCTCGGCCTCACGCACATCGGTGGTGAAGATGCACGAAGACAGGCCTTGTGGCACGTCATTGTTCAAGCGCACAGCGTCAGTGAATTCCTCGTAACCGACTACGTAAAGGATCGGCGCGAACGTCTCGCTGCGGACCACGCCGCTTTGCTCAGGCATTTCGACGATGGCGGGCGATACGTAAAACGCGTTCGGGAATTTGTCGGCCAGTTGACGCTTGCCGCCAAAGACGGTGCCGCCTTCGCTCAACGCCTGTTCCAGCGCTTCCTGCATGTTTTCGAAGCTTTGCTTGTCGATCAACGGACCGACCAGATTGCCTTCCAGCGGATGACCGATGCGCACTTTGGCGTAAGCGGCTTTCAGGCGCTCGACGAATTCGGCCTTGACCGAGTTATGCGCGATCAGGCGACGCAGGGTGGTGCAACGCTGACCGGCGGTGCCGACGGCGCTGAACAGCACGGCGCGAACGGCCAGGTCCAGATCGGCGCTTGGGGTCAGGATCATGGCGTTGTTGCCGCCCAGTTCCAGAATGCTGCGAGCGAAACGCGCAGCGATTTTCGGCGCCACTTCACGGCCCATACGGGTGCTGCCGGTGGCGCTGATCAGGGCGACACGCTCGTCATCCACCAACGCTTCGCCAGCGTCACGGCCACCGATCACACATTGCGCGAGGAATTGCGGGGCGTCCGAGAACTCAGCGGCGACGCGGTCGAACAGGGCCTGGCACGCCAAGGCGGTCAGCGGAGTCTTTTCCGACGGTTTCCAGATCACCGAGTTGCCGCACACCAGCGCCAGCGCGGTGTTCCACGACCAGACCGCCACCGGGAAGTTGAACGCGCTGATCACACCGACGACGCCCAGCGGGTGCCAGGTTTCACGCATGTGGTGGCCCGGACGCTCGGAGGCGATGGTCAGGCCGTACATTTGGCGGGACAGACCGACAGCGAAATCGCAGATGTCGATCATCTCCTGGACTTCACCCAGACCTTCCTGAGTGATCTTGCCCGCTTCCCACGACACCAGCTCGCCGAGGTCAGCCTTGTGTTTGCGCAGCGCTTCACCGAACAGACGCACCAATTCGCCACGGCGCGGCGCCGGGACTTTGCGCCAGGCGTCGAACGCGTGCTCGGCACGGGTGATGCGCTGCTCGACTTCGGCCGCCCCTTCCCAACTGACCGAAGCCACCTGACTGCCATCAATTGGCGTGTGAACAGGCTTGTCACCTTTCTGGTAAAGAGCAGGGTCGACACCGAGACGGGTTAGCAGATCGTTGAGCATGATTTCTCCTGGATTCGGATGAGCCGTAAAACGCGATTGCGGAATACTGGGATTGAGGTGTTTCGTCAGCCTCTAGTAATAGCTGGCGTGACGTCATGCAACAAACGACGATTAAGCGAGATATCATTCCGTTTTTTCATGCTGACGCCGAGCAGGCCTGAATATGCTGAACAGACGCCATCTGCCGTCCATCACCGCGCTGCAATGTTTCGAAGCGGTGACCCGGCACCTGAGTTTCACCCGTGCCGCCGAAGAGCTGAATCTGACCCAAAGTGCGGTCAGCAAACAGGTCGCGCAACTTGAAGAGCTCGTCCAGCACCTGCTGTTCAGACGCGTGCGCCGTCGTCTACAGCTCACGCCAGCGGGGGCTTTATATTTGGCAGAGGTGCGAAAAATCCTCACGCAGATGGAGATGTCCACGCACTTTCTGCGTTCCTACGGCGGCGAAACCGAAGTCCTGCGCGTTTCGACGCCCTCGACCTTCGGCGCCCGGTGGTTGGTCCCACGTCTGAAAGGCTGGCGTCTGCGGTATCCGCACATTCATCTGGACTTGGTGAACGAACAGGAAAGCGATGACCTCGCCCAGAGCCGTTGCGACCTGTCGTTCTATTTCGGCCAGGGCGCCCGACCCGGTGCCGAAAGTGTGAAGCTGTTTGGCGAAGAACTGGTGCCGGTCTGTTCGCCCGACAGCCTTCCCGACAAGCCTTTCACCGATCCCACTCAACTCGCCGACCTGGTCTTGCTGCAAAACGCCCATCGCCCACAGGGCTGGCATGAGTGGTTCGAAAGTCAGGGTTATCAGACCGAACACAGCTATCACGGCCCGCGTTTCGAAACGTTCTACATGTGCATTCGCGCTGCGCAAGTGGGGTGCGGCGTGGCATTGCTGCCGCGCTTTCTGGTTGAAGAGGAGTTGGCCGACGGCAAGTTGGTCATTCCGTGGCCTCATGCCCTCCCCAGCCACGATGCCTATTACCTGGCCTACCCGGAACACGCGGCAGAAGTGCCGAAAATCCGGGGGTTTGTGGAATGGATGTTGGAGCAGTTGGATCAACCGACACCGCAATAAATGATCAGAATCACTTCCCCCTGTGGGAGCGGATTCATTCGCGATGCCTCGGTATGGGCAATAGAGCTGCGTCGAATGTACCGGCTTTCGCGAATGAATTCGCTCCCACAGGGCTCAGACCTCTTGCCCAACGCTCCGGTGACAACATCCAACAGCTGAAACATTTCTGCCCCAAGCCGGCGACGACTGGCATTATGTCCGTCACCGTCAATAACACGCCGGACGTAGCGGCCTGAAGCCATCAGCCCCGCTGCCACAAGGTTGTATGCGACACCGACTCGATTTCCACGAGCCGCATGTTTGCGGCCACTGCTGGCTGGAGCGACACAATGAGTGAGAGCGCTTTCGCAGATCGCATCGTTCAGAACCTGCTCGATACCGACCTCTACAAGCTGACCATGATGCAGGCCGTCCTTCACAACTACCCCAACGTCGACGTTGAGTGGGAGTTTCGCTGCCGCAACGGCGAGGACTTGCCGCCTTATCTGATGGAAATTCGCCACCAGATCGAGCAACTTTGCGACCTGTCCCTGAGCGTCGAAGACATCGGCTTTCTCGAACGCATCAGTTTCATGAAACCCGATTTCCTGCGCTTCCTCGGCCTGTTCCGCTTCAACCTGCGCTACGTGCAGACCAGCATTGAGAATGACGAGTTGTGCATCCGCCTCTGCGGCCCCTGGCTGCACGTGATCCTGTTCGAAGTGCCGATCCTGGCCATTGTCAGCGAAGTGCGTAACCGTTATCGCAACCCCAATACGCTGTTGATTCAGGCTCGCGACCAGCTCTACCGCAAGCTTGACTGGTTGACCGCCACCGCTACGCCTGATGAACTCGCCGAACTGAAAGTCGCCGATTTCGGCACCCGCCGCCGCTTCTCTTTCGCGGTTCAGGAAGACGTCGTTTCAGTGCTGAAAAAGGATTTCCCCGGTCAGTTCGTCGGCACCAGCAACGTGCACCTGGCGCGCAAGTTCGACCTCAAGCCCCTCGGCACCATGGCTCACGAATGGATCATGGCGCACCAGCAATTGGGCCCTCGACTGATCGACAGCCAGAGTGCCGCCCTTGATTGTTGGGTGCGCGAGTACCGCGGTCTGCTGGGTATCGCCCTCACCGACTGCATCACCACCGACGCCTTCCTGAACGATTTCGATCTGTTCTTCGCCAAGCTTTTCGACGGCCTGCGCCACGATTCGGGCGATCCGGTTCAGTGGGCTGAAAAGTGTATTACCCATTACCAAAAGCTGGGTATCGATCCGATGAGCAAGACGCTGGTGTTCTCAGACGGCCTGAACCTGCCCAAAGCGCTGGAAATATTCCGGGCGCTGCGTGGTCGGATCAATGTCAGTTTCGGCATCGGCACCAACCTCACTGCTGATGTGCCGGGGGTCCAGCCGATGAGCATCGTGCTTAAGATGACTGCCTGCGCCGGTCAGCCAGTGGCGAAGATTTCCGACGAGCCCGGCAAGACGCAATGCAAGGACCCGGAATTCGTGTCCTACCTGCGCCACGTATTCAAGGTGCCAGCCTGACCCGAGCACCGTACTGCCCCACTTTTTTACATGCCTCTTTTTCTTCTTCATAAGGAGTCAATCATGCAAGCCGTACAGCTCGAGATCGCTAAAGAGCTCAAGGTTCAGGCCCCCTTCGCCAATCAGGGCGAGCTTGAAACCGAGGTCGCGCGTCGAATCCAGTTCATCAAGGACTGCCTGCACAACGCCCGCCTGAAAGTGCTGGTGCTGGGCATCAGCGGCGGCGTCGATTCGCTGACCGCCGGCCTGCTCGCCCAGCGCGCCGTGAAAGAACTGCGCGAGAGCACCGGCGACAACGCCTACCAGTTCATCGCCGTGCGCCTGCCGTATCACATTCAGCACGACGAACACGAAGCCACGGCGTCGGTGGATTTCATCAACCCGGATGAACGCCACACCGTGGACATCGCCCCTTCGGTCAAGGCATTGGTCGAGCAAGTCAAAGCCTTCGAAGGCCAGTCCGATGCGGCGGTGGATTTCGTCAAAGGCAACGTCAAGGCACGCACGCGCATGGTCGCGCAGTACACCATCGCGGGCGTTCGCGGCGGTCTGGTGATCGGCACCGACCACGCGGCGGAAGCGGTCATGGGCTTCTTTACCAAGTTCGGCGACGGCGCCTGTGACCTCGCCCCGTTGAGCGGTCTGGTGAAGAATCAGGTTCGCGCCATCGCCCGCAGCTTTGGTGCTCCGGAGTATCTGGTCGAGAAAATTCCGACTGCTGACCTCGAAGACCTGGTGCCGGGCAAACCCGACGAAGCCTCCCACGGCGTGACTTACGCCGAGATCGACGCCTTCCTGCACGGCCAGCCCCTGCGTCAGGAAGCCTTCGACATCATCGCCAATACCTACCGCAAGACCCAGCACAAGCGCGACCTGCCTTACGCGCCGTAAAAGCAGCGTCGAGTGGCAAGCTTCAAGCGGCAAGACGCGCAAGGCTTCAATCTTGCGGCTTGCCGCTTGTAGCTCGCAGCTGACGCGCGGCGCAGCATTCGAAAACGGAATGAACCCGTCGTTTTTTTTCGCTTGATGGCGTCCGTCATCAAGGCTTTCATAGCGGCCTGACTTTCTCGCTCAGAGACGCTAACCATGACTGCTTTCCACGGCCTCTTTTCCCTCGTCGCCTCCACGGTCGGCCAGCCCGCTGCTGACTGGCTCGAACGTCGTGTCGACGTCCCGCAAGCGCTGCATGATTTTTCCTGGTCCGACGGAGGCGTTCATCGCGTCTGGCTCGCAGAAGCGCTGAACCTGTGCCTGTTCCATAAACTGGTGCAAGCGGTGCCGGACGGCCTGCGTTACGTTGACGAACAGTTCGAAAGCGGACGCAAAGTGGTGTTCGATCATGGCGCCATCCGCACCGTGGACTGGGCGCAAAACGGAGAGCTGCCTCGTGGTCGCCAAGCATTTTCGCGGCTGCTGGAGCCGTTGGGCTTTACCGACGTGCGCACCTATCCGCTGACCAAACTGAACATGACCGGCTGGGGCTATCGCCAGATGGACCTGCCGGAAGACATCGCGCAGTTCTTCGTGTCGGAGCTGCATCCGGGGCGTTTGAGCCAAGCATTTCAGGACGCTGTCAGCCGCGTGGTGAGTTCCAGCCGCGACCCGCTGACGCCTGACGACCTGAGCATCCTCCAGCGTCTGCGCGCGACGCGTCATTGCAGCCTCGAAGAAGCCACACGCCTGCTGCCGGGGCTGTATCGCGCATTCGGTCGTCAGCATGGTGTGGTGCAGGAAGCCGACTATCGTCAGCTGCTCGGCGAAAGCGCGGAAATGGCGTGGATTTCAACGGAAGGCAACAGCTTCAACCACCTGACAGATCGGGTCGGAAATCTGGAAGCCACGGTGGAAGAGCAGATTCGTCTGGAACGCCCGATGAAGGACAGCATCGAGGTGTCTACGTCAGGTCGCGTGATGCAGACCGCCTACAAGGCTTGCACGGTGAGTCGCGAGCTGCTGAATGCCGAAGGCGTGCTCAAGACGCATCAGGTGCCGGGGTCGTTCGTCGAGTTCATCCAACGCAAGATCGACCCGGAAAACGGCAAGATCGACCTGAATTTCGACAGCAGTAATGCACAGGGGATTTTCAAGATGACAGCGTCTTGAGGTACGTCGGACTATCCTCTTCGCTGCCGTCGTGACCTCCGGCGTCTCCTACAGGGATCGAGGCGTACCTGAAGTATCGGTACACCTCTGAAACCTGTGGGAGCTGCCACCGATCACTTCAGGGTAATCGCGCCCTTCATCATGCTGATGTGGCCTGGAAACGAGCAGAAGAAACCGTATTTCTCTGCCGGGTCCAGCTTCGACACATCGATTTTCAGCGAATCGGTCTCGCCAGCGCCAATGATCTTGGTGTGAGCAATGACGCGTGCATCGCCTTCCTTCAAGTAATCTTTGTCGATGCCAGCGCTCAGGCCGTCAGTGGCAATGGGCTGCATGTCGGCGTCTTTGCTGACCACCAGGTTATGGCCCATGACGTTTTTTGGCAGGCTGCCTGAGTGCTTCAGGTTGACGGTGAATTCCTTGCAGCTCTTGTCGATTTCGATGGCCTTGGTAGTGAAAGACATCTGATCGGTAGAGTCCACGTCCACCGAACATTCGGCGGCCAGCAGATGGCCGCTGGCCAGGGTCAGCAGGGAGGCAGCAACGAGCTTGCGAATCATGGTGAGTCTCCTGAATGGGGTTGCTCTGTTTTTTGTATACAAAGATTGCCTCAATCCTAAACAATTTATCAACCCAAGATTATGAAACATCTCTGGGCGGGCTCTATCAGGCCCATCGAGACAATCAAGCAGCCAACCATACAGGGTCTTTCTAAGATGAGCCCGTCACTCATCAATCAGGACGATCATCATGCAACTCAACAGCCTTTTCCGCAGTTTGCTCGCCGCCTACGCCTGTGGCGCCAGCGGGAGCTACGACCGTGTGGCTCAGGATTACAACGACTACCGTCACGCGTGAGTTCTGGAATCCGGAGATTCACTCATCCAGCGGCATGACCGTCACACGCACTTCCGGGTCATGATTGCCGCCGCCGAGGATGACGCCGCGCAAGGGTGAGACGTCGGAAAAATCGCGCCCCCACGCCAGACTGATGTGTTCAAGCGCAGGCTGGATGTTGTTGGTGGGGTCAAAATCCACCCAACCCAGCACCGGACAGAACACCGAGACCCAAGCGTGGGATGCATCGGCACCGATCAGACGCGGCTGGCCGGGGGGCGGCTGAGTCAGCAGATAGCCGCTGACATAACGGGCCGCAAGCCCACGTGAGCGCAGGCAGGCAAGCATCAGGTGCGCAAAGTCCTGGCAGACACCACGCCGGGTCTCCAGCACCTCCACCAACGGCGTCGCCACTTGCGTCGCTTCGCCGTCGAACGTGAACTCGTCGAAAATCTTCTCCATCAGTGCCTGAGCACATAGCATCAAAGGCTCCCCTTCCGGAAAACAACCAGCCGAAAACTCGACAAACGATTGCTTCAGGTGCACGTAGGGCGATTCGAAGCGGTAGCGGCAGGCTTCCAGAATGTCTGGCGACATCTTCGTCGCGCTGTAGGTCAGCGTGCTGCGGGTCAAATCCCAAGCCGGTGACTGCCGGAAATCCAGCGCAGGTCGCTCCAGCACTTCGATCTGCAGACGGGCGTTGACCTGCAATTCATCGTGGGGCCGTTCGAACGCCAGCCGGGTCAGCGGATTGCCGAACACGTCCAGCTCATCTCGGCGCGTGGTCGGCGCCGGGCTGATCTCCAGATGCTGCTCAAGGCAACGCTGCCAAGGGCTGCACCGTGGCCATAAATGCGCGAGCTGCTGCGCCAGTGACACCGGGGTGTCGTACTTGTAGTGGGTATCGTGAAGGATCTGGTAGAAAGCGCTGTTCATCAGACGGACACCGTGCGCTGGCTGACATCATCGACGTGGGCGAAATGGCGCAGGGCCAAGCGGTCAGAGACCTGGCCGCTGGTGTCGCCGATGCTTTGCAGCAAGTCCGCCAAGCCGTGCAGCGCAGCCTTGACGCTGCTCTGACCGAACAGGCCGTTTTCCAGACAACCCAGGTCAAACGCTGCCAATCGCTGGCGCAAGACCGCGAGGCTATTGTCCTGGGGCACGCCAAAATCGTCGTTCAAACGCTTCACCGAACGCGTCACCAGCTTGAGCTGGAACAGCACGGCGTGGGGGTTTTGCTCGTCCAGCAGCAACAAATCGAGGACCGGAATCAACTGCGGCAACGCCAGATACCGCGAACGGTAAGTGATGCTGCTGTTGCCCAGTTCCAGCAGCCAGTCCAGCGCGTCCTGATCGAACACCGCGTCGCTTCGCAGGAATGCGGCCAGGCTGGTGCTGAGGAACTGCAAACGCTCGATGCGCCGCCCGATCATCAGGAAACGCCAGCCTTCGTCGCGGGTCATGTCGTCCAGCGCAAAACCGGACAGCGCCGCGAGAGACATCACCAAGCGGTTGAGAAAATCCAGCAGCTCGCCGAAGTCGGGGGCGTCGGTGTCCAGACTCGCGGCTTCGCGCTGCAATTCGACCAACGCTTGCCAGTTCTCACGAGACAACTTGCCGCGCACCTGCGAGGCGGCCCACTGCAAACGCTGCAGGTTGGAACGCAGACTGAATGGCCAGTCTTCGCCCAGCAACGCTGCGAGCAAGCGATCGTGCAGCTCGCTCGGCTCGTCTTCGTCCTCGCGTGGCACCAGATTCAAGCGCTCGCCCAGCTCGACCGCCGCTTGCAGCGCCAGCGGGTCATCGCCATCGACGTAGCGCGCCAGCATGATCCGCAGCAGGCGAGCACTGTCGTCGCAACGTTCGCAATAACGACCGAACCAGAACAGGTTTTCCACGACACGCGACGGCAGATAAGGATCTCGGCGGATCAGGTCATGCACGCCCAACGAGTGACGGCCTTTCCACGGCTCGCTGCCCAACGTGCGCTCGCCCAGAATCCACGTGTCCTTGCTGGCCCCGCCACGCTGCATCGATACCACGTCGGCATCGGCATCGGCGGCCACCCGCGTCAGGCCACCCGGCAGCACGCGATAGCCGTCGGCAGTCGCGACGGCATACACCCGCATGCCGATGGCACGAGGTTGAAGCTGTGCGTCGGCGCCCTGCCAGACCGGCGCGTGAGACAGCTGCGCCAGTTCCTGAGCGACATAGGCGTAAGGCCGCGCCTGCATTCGCGCCGCCAGCGCCTGACGCTGTTCATCGTTCAAATCCCGGCCGAATACCGGCACGAAGCTCTGCGAAGGAAAGGCCGGTTTGATCAGCAATTCCGGCATTTTTTCCAGCGCTTGGGCGAGAACGGGAGGCTCGCCGCACCACCAGGTCGCGATGGACGGCAGAATCAACGCTTCGCCAAACAGGTGCTCGTTGATCTTTGGCAGGAAACCCAACAGGCCCGGCGATTCCAGCACACCGCTACCCAAGGCGTTGGCCACCAGCACGCGGCCCTGACGCACGGCTTCGAGCAGCCCCGGCACGCCGAGGGCGGAATCGGTGCGCAGCTCCAGCGGGTCGCAGAAGTCGTCGTCCAGACGCCGCATGATCGCGTGCACCCGACGCAGGCCGCTGAGGGTTTTCAGGTACACCGTGGCGTCGCGGACCGTGAGGTCGCTGCCTTCGACGAGCGGATAGCCCAATTGCCCGGCGAGGTACAAATGCTCGAAATAGCTCTCGTTGAAACGGCCCGGCGTCAGCAGCACGACCAGCGGCACTTCGTTGCTGCTCGGCGCCTGTCGCGCCAGTGTTTCCTGCAACGAGCGGAAGAAACCCGAGAGGTGCTGTACTTCCAGATCGCGATACAGCTCGGGAAAGGCGCGGGACACGATCAGGCGGTTTTCCAGCGCATAACCCGCACCGGACGGCGCTTGCGTTCGGTCAGCGGTGACCCACCAGCGGCCATCCGGGGTGCGCGCCAGGTCAACGGCGTACACGTGCAAAAAAGTGCCTTCCGGCGGCGTCACGCCTTGGCAGGGCCAAAGAAAATTGTTGTGGCCAAAGACCAGCTCGGCCGGCAAAAGACCCTCGGCGATCAGGTTTTGCGGGCCATAAAGGTCGGCCAGCACCGCGTTGAGCAATCGCGCACGTTGGGAGATACCCGCCGCCAGTTGCTGCCATTCCTCGATCGGAATCAAATGCGGCAGCAGGTCCAGTTCCCAAGGACGATCGGCCCCTTTGGGGTCGGCATAGACGTTATAGGTGACGCCGTTTTCCTGAATCTGCCTGGCCAGCAACGCCTGCCGCTGGATCAACTGAGCGGGGGTGCTGCGTTGCAGCTGCTCGTAGAAACGCAGCCAGTGCGGCCGAATGGCGCCGCTGGCGTCGAGCATCTCGTGATAGGTGCCCGCAGAGAGCGGGTATCGGTCAAGCAGGTCGGGCATGGAAGGCTCGGCAGACAACTAAAGAGGTCAGATTAGCGCAGACAACGTGACACGAAGTGGCTCGCTTCCCTGCGGCCGCTTTCTGAGCAAGCCAGCCCGATTCATGAGATCAGGCTGGCCGTCCGGGCCATTTTTATCGGTGCAGACGCAAATCCAGCGTCATGGGCAATTCATCGTTGAGGGTCAGTGCAGGCACCGCCAGTTTGCCGGGGCTGTGGCCGACGCGGAAAAACCGCGACAGGCGCCGACTTTCGGCTTCGTTGGCGTTGACCGGCAGGGTTTCGTAATTGCGCCCCCCAGGATGCGCGACATGATACTCGCAGCCGCCCAGCGAGCGCTGCATCCACGTATCAAGAATGTCGAAAACCAGCGGCGCATGCACCGGAATCGTCGGCTGCAAGGCGTTAAACGGCTGCCAGGCGCGATAACGCACGCCCGCGACGAATTCGCCTACACGTCCGGTCGGTTGCAGCGGCACCGGCACGCCGTTACACGTGAGCATGTAGCGTTGCGGCGGCAGGCCCGTGACTTTCAGCTGCAAACGCTCCAGCGACGAGTCCACGTAACGCACCGCACCGCCAGCGGCGCCCTCCTCGCCCAGCACGTGCCAAGGCTCCAGCGCCTGACGCAGCTCCAGCTCGATACCGCTGACCGCGTAATCGCCAACTTTTGGAAAACGAAACTCCAGGTGCGCCGCGAACCACTCGGCGCGCACCGGGTAACCGGCGGCGTTGAGTTCGACAATGACGTCAGCGAAGTCCTGCTCGATGAAATGCGGCAGCATGAAACGGTCGTGCAGCTCAGTGCCCCAGCGCGCCAGCTTGGCCGGTGCGTAAGGCTCACGCCAGAACCGCGCCACCAGTGCGCGCAGCAGGAGTTGCTGCGCCAGGCTCATCCGCGCATGAGGCGGCATCTCGAACGCGCGCAATTCCAGCAGCCCCAGACGGCCCGTCGCGCCATCCGGCGAATACAGCTTGTCGATGCAGAACTCGGCCCGGTGGGTGTTGCCCGTGACGTCGATCAGCAAGTTGCGCAAAAGGCGATCCACGAGCCATGGCGGGCATTCTTCACCCGGCGCGGGCATCTGCGAAAAGGCGATTTCCAGCTCGTACAGCGAGTCATTGCGTGCCTCATCGACACGCGGCGCCTGAGACGTCGGACCGATGAACAATCCGGAAAACAGGTACGACAGCGACGGGTGGTTGTGCCAATAGCTGAGCAAGCTGCGCAGCAGATCGGGCCTGCGCAGGAACGGCGAATCCCCCGGCGTCGCGCCGCCCAGCACGAAGTGGTTGCCGCCGCCGGTGCCCGTGTGTCGCCCGTCGATCATGAATTTTTCGGTGGTCAGGCGGGTCAGGCGCGCCTGCTCATACAGGAACTCGGTGCGCTCGACCAACTCATCCCAAGAGGACGAAGGCTGCACGTTCACTTCAATCACGCCCGGGTCCGGCGTGATGCGGAAGTTGGCCAGACGCGGGTCGCTCGGCGGCTCGTAGCCTTCCAGCAACACTGGGCAACGCAGCTCTTCGGCCGTGGCTTCGATGGCCGCGACCAGCTCCAGATACGCTTCGAGGGATTGTAGCGGCGGCATGAACAGATACAACCGCCCGCCACGCGCTTCGGCGCTCAGCGCGGTGCGGGTCAGCCAGTCCGCTGACTCGTCAACCTTCGGCATACGCTCGGCGCCGGCATTTGTCTGTTCGGTGAGGCCGCCAAGCGCGCTGTCGACTTCTGCCCGATCCGGCAGGTCGGGGAAATCCTGGTTGTAATCGGTCGGGTGGATGTACGGGTATTCCGCAGCCTTGACCCACGGCTGCGAGGCCAGCGGCAGACGGTAGCCCAATGGCGAATCACCCGGCACCAGACGGCAATGCTCGTCCCGCAGAAACCAACGCCCGCTCTGCCAATGATCATCGGCGGCAGTGCGTGCTAACGGCAGGACATGGCCAATCACCGTGTCCAGCCCCTGAGAAAACACCTTGGTCAGCCGTGCACGCTCCAGCTCATCGCCGAGGCGCGAATCCTCGGCGCTGACGTTTTTCGGCAACGCGCCTTCACGCCAGAGGTAATAAAAATGATCTTCGTAGGCTGGGAACACGTAGCGCGTCGGCAGTTTCAGACGCTCGGCTACGCTGCGCAGGAAACGCCCGGCCATCTCGCCATCGGTGCCGTAATCCTCGGTTTCGTCTGCGATCAGCGCGTTATTGCGCCAGACCGGCTCGCCGTCGCGACGCCAGAAACAGTTCAGCGACCAGCGCGGCAGTTGCTCGCCCGGATACCACTTGCCTTGCCCGAAATGCACGATACCCTGCGGCGCGTAGTGCTTGCGCATGCGCTGATACAGTTCGGCAGACAACACGCGTTTCTTCGGCCCCAGCGCAGCGGTGTTCCACTCGCTGCCGTCGCGGTCGTCGATGGACACGAACGTTGGCTCACCGCCCATGGTCAGGCGCACGTCTTCGGCGATCAGGTCAGTGTCGATCTGTCGGCCCAGCGCCTGAATGTCCGACCACTGCTCCTCGGTATACGGCTTGGTGACGCGCGGTGCCTCCCAGATGCGCTCCACCGACATCTCGTGGCTGAATTCGGTTTCGCACGGCTCGACCAGCCCGCTGATCGGCGCCGCCGAGGAAGGCTCCGGGCTGCACGCCAACGGAATATGCCCCTCGCCAGCAAACAGACCCGAAGTCGCATCCAATCCGACCCAACCCGCTCCCGGCAGATACACCTCGCACCACGCGTGCAGGTCAGTGAAGTCCACGTCCGTACCCGACGGCCCGTCCAGCGCTTCGACGTCGGCCTTGAGCTGAATCAGATAGCCCGACACAAAACGCGCTGCCAGCCCCAAATGCCGCAGCAACTGGACGAGCAACCAGGCGGAATCGCGGCAAGACCCGGATGCGCTGTCCAGCGTGAACTCAGGGGTCTGAATCCCCGGCTCCATGCGGATCAGGTAATTGATGTCGTTGGCCAGCCGCTGGTTGAGGTTCACCAGAAAGTCGATGGCCGGGATGGGCGTGCGGTCGATGCTGTCCAAATACGCCTGAAACTTCGGCGTCAGCGGGAGCTTTTCCAGATACGGCAAGAGCTCGTGGTGCTCTTCCCTGGCGTACGTGAACGGAATCTTCTCGGCGTAAGGCTCAAGGAAAAAGTCGAACGGGTTGAACACCGCCATCTCGGCGACCAGATCAACCTCGATGCGCAACTCGTCGGTCCTCTCGGGGAACACCAGACGCGCCAGGTAATTACCCTGCGGGTCCTGCTGCCAATTGATGAAATGGTTCTCAGGCAGGACTTTCAACGAATAGGACAAGACACGCGTACGGCTGTGCGCCGCCGGGCGCAAGCGCACGATCTGCGGACCCAACTCGACCGCTCGTTCATAGCGGTAATGCGTGACGTGGTGCAAGGCGATGTGAATCGACACGGCGTGCCTCCTGCGAGCCTGGACGGTAGCGGAACCGCGCAAGACTTATGCCACCCCGGCAAGTCAGGCGCCCTCGGCGTTCATGATGCTCGGTGAGCTAAGCACCGCACCAACATTGCGCCAGCTTCGGCGGATGGTGCAAGGGTCGCACGGAAATGAGGCGGGTGGGGTTATTTGCTTCCCGGGCACCTGAGTTTGACCACGGACGAATCACAATCAGCTGCTATTGGCAGCGAAACTGTAGGAAATTTTCCATTCTTCTGTGTGAACGGTCTGGTTGTGCTCCCAACGTCTTGTGGCCAGCGCTTCAGTAAGAAAAGGTGCGCCTCGACAATTCGTCGACGACTGTTTCAGGGAGAGTTCATGGCTATCGATATGTTTTTGAAGCTGGGCGATATCAAGGGTGAGTCCAAGGACAGCGCTCACCAGGAAGAGATCGACATTCATACCTTCCAATGGGGTATGACGCAGTCCGGATCGATGCACCAAGGGGGTGGCGGAGGCGCGGGCAAGGTCAACATCCACAACCTGAGTTTCACCAAGTCGCTGGACAAGTCATCTCCGAACCTGATGATGGCGTGCTCCAGCGGCAAGCATTACCCCGAAGCCACGCTCACCATCCGCAAGGCGGGCGGCAGCAGCCCGGTGGAATACATGATCATTACGCTGAAAGAAGTGATGGTCGCGTCATACAACGCCAATGCCGGAAATAGCGATGAAATCATCAAGGAAGATTTCACCCTCAACTTCGGCAAGGTCGAAGTCAGCTACCAACCGCAAAAAGCCGACGGCAGCAAGGATGGCGGGGTGATCAAGTACGGCTGGAACATCCGCGAAAACGTGAAGATCTGAAATGCAAAACGCCAGCTCGAAAGCTGGCGTTTTTTTACAACGGCGTCACTCAGCGGGGAAAGACAGGCTGACGGGACGGTTTTTTGCCGCCCTTCCCACCTTTGGCCGCGTCAGCGCGATCCTTGGCAGCCTGTTTGTTGCGGGCAGCCGCGGCGGCCTTGGCCTCTTCGCGCTTGTCCCACGGCTTACTGCCGTCGCTGCCCCGTTGCGGCAGGCCGGTGTGCTGCGTAAGGATCTTGGTGGTTTTGGCCACTTTGTGGCTGCCAGCGGGCGTCGAGTTCTTGCGACGGGCGCTCTGGTAGCTGTCGGTTTCCGGCTGGTGCAACGGGATCAGCTGGTTCTTGCCCGGACCAATGAGGTCCGAACGCCCCATGCGCTCCAGCGCTTCGCGCAGCATCGGCCAGCCTTTTGGGTCGTGATAGCGCAGAAACGCCTTATGCAGACGGCGCTGCTCTTCGCTCTTGACGATGGTGACCGCGTCACTCTTGTACGTGACCTTGCGCAACGGGTTCTTGCCCGAGTGATACATGGCTGTCGCACTGGCCATCGGCGACGGGTAGAACGCCTGCACCTGGTCCGCCCGGAAGCCATTGCCCTTGAGCCACAGCGCCAGGTTCATCATGTCTTCATCGGTGGTGCCGGGGTGGGCTGCAATGAAGTACGGGATCAGGTACTGCTCCTTGCCCGCCTCTTTCGAATACTTCTCGAACATGCGCTTGAACTTGTCATAGCTGCCAATGCCCGGCTTCATCATCTGGTTGAGCGGACCTTCCTCGGTGTGTTCCGGCGCAATCTTCAGGTAGCCACCGACGTGGTGGGTGACCAGCTCTTTGACGTATTCCGGCGACTCGACCGCGAGGTCGTAGCGCAGGCCGGAAGCGATCAGGATCTTCTTCACGCCCGGCAGATCACGCGCACTGCGGTACAGCTGAATCAGCGCCGAGTGATCGGTGTTCAGGTTCGGGCAGATGCCAGGGAACACGCAGGACGGCTTGCGGCATGCGGATTCGATTTCCGGGCTCTTGCAAGCAATACGGTACATGTTGGCGGTCGGGCCACCGAGGTCGGAAATGACGCCGGTAAATCCTGGGACTTTGTCCCGAATCTCTTCGATTTCACGAATGATCGAATCGTGCGAGCGGTTCTGAATGATGCGGCCTTCGTGTTCGGTGATCGAGCAGAAGGTGCAGCCGCCAAAGCAGCCACGCATGATGTTCACCGAGAAGCGAATCATGTCGTAGGCAGGGATCTTTTCCTTGCCGTACGCAGGATGCGGGATACGTGCGTACGGCATGCCGAACACGTAGTCCATTTCTTCAGTGGTCATCGGAATCGGAGGCGCGTTGAACCAGACATCGACGTCGCCATGCTTCTGAACCAGCGCACGGGCGTTGCCAGGGTTGGTCTCCAGGTGCAGAACCCGGTTGGCATGGGCGTACAACACCGGGTCGTTACGCACTTTTTCCATGGACGGCAGACGAATGACGGTCTTGTCGCGGGTCATGCGCGGGCTGGCCAGAATCTGCACGACCTTGGCTTCGTTCGGATCTTCAGTCGGCCCTTTTTCCTGCTCGATAGCGCAGGCCTGGGTGTCCTGAGTATTCACGTACGGGTTGATGATCTTGTCGACCTTGCCCGGGCGATCGATACGCGTGGAATCGACTTCGTACCAGCCTTCAGGCGTGTCGCGCCGAATGAATGCGGTGCCGCGGACGTCGGTGATGCTTTCAATGGTTTCGCCATAAGACAGACGGGTGGCGACTTCAACGATGGCGCGCTCGGCGTTGCCATACAGCAGGATGTCGGCGCAGGCGTCGATCAGGATCGAGTTGCGAACCTTGTCCTGCCAGTAGTCGTAATGCGCGATGCGGCGCAACGAAGCTTCGATCCCGCCCAGCACGATAGGGACGTTCTTGTACGCTTCCTTGCAACGCTGGCTGTAGACCAGGCTCGCGCGGTCCGGGCGTTTGCCCGCCATGCCGCCAGGGGTATAGGCGTCGTCGGAACGGATTTTCTTGTCCGCGGTGTAGCGGTTGATCATCGAGTCCATGTTGCCCGCTGCGACACCGAAGAACAGGTTCGGCTCGCCAAGCTTCATGAAGTCGTCTTTCGATTTCCAGTCCGGCTGAGCAATGATCCCGACGCGGAAGCCTTGGGACTCCAGCAGCCGGCCAATGATCGCCATGCCGAACGACGGGTGATCGACGTACGCATCACCGGTCACGATGATGATGTCGCAGGAATCCCAGCCAAGCTGATCCATTTCTTCCCGGCTCATGGGCAGGAAAGGCGCTGGCCCGAAACATTCGGCCCAGTACTTCGGATAGTCAAATAACGGCTTGGCTGCTTGCATGTCGATGACCAGTGTTCGTAATCGGGGAGGCGAGTTTCTTGTGGAAATTCGCGGGCGCGGAGAATAGCACAAATTTTGATCAAATCCGACTGTAATAGTCGGCCTTGCCAGCGTTTTTCGATCAATCGCACTGTCATTTCTGACAGTATCCGGCCCTTGGAAGCGAGGCTAGAGTAGACGCAGCGCTGGCCATTGCAGGATGCAGGCATCATGTCCGACTCCGTGCACCGAAACACCCCTTCCATCGCGGTTTACGACGGCCGGGGCCTGACAGTGCGGCAAGTGGCCTACTACCGGGCTGAGGTCGAGGAGGAGGCGAAACCCCGAATCAACGCCCAGACTTACGACTGCCGAGGTCGCGCCGTGGCGGCTTGGGACCCACGCCTCTTTGAGCAACGGTCGAGGGAGCCCGACCTGCACCCCAATGTCGCGACCCTGTACAGCCTCTCGAACACCGTATTGTCCAGCCGCAGCGTGGATGCCGGTGAAACAATCTCTCTTTCAGCAGAATCAGGCGTCACTCTGGAGCAATGGGATGCCCGCTCGACGCATTGGCAGACCGACTACGACAATTATCCAAGACCCATAGCGGTTCATGAGCACATGGAGGGGCAACCGAGCCGGACCTGCGAACGGCTCACGTATGGTGGGACTGACGCGGATTCAGCCTCTCACAACCAGTGCGGCCAACTGATCCGGATTGACGACAGCGCGGGCACTATGGCGATCACCGAGTACGGCCTGTCGGGCGGGACGCTGAGGGAAGAACGCCGCATGCTCAGGCTGACCGAGCCTCCTGACTGGCCGCCCTCAGCCGAGGAACGTGAAGCCCTGCTGGAGCCCGACAATGGCGCCATTACTCACAGGCGCTCAGACGCCACCGGCACCACCATCAGCACGACGGATGCGCGAGACCACCAGCAAAGCATCGGGTTGAACATCGCCGGTCAGTTGGCACAGGTCCTACTCACGCTGAAGGGCAGCGCGCAGCAATCATTGCTGCACGATGTGCGGTACAACGCTAAAGGGCAGGTCGAGTCGCAAACCGCAGGCAACGGCGTGGTCAGCCAATACGGCTATCACTCGGCGGACGGCCGCTTGCAGACGCTAAAGACCCTTCGCCCTGCCAACGACCCGCTGCAATCATTGACCTATACCTACGATCCGGTGGGGAACGTCGTGAGCATCGCTGACGATGCCCAGGCGGCTCGCCACTTCGCCAATCAACGCGTCGAACCGGTCAACGTCTACCGCTACGACAGCACGTATCAGTTGATTGAGGCACAAGGCAGGGAAACAGCCAATGCTTCAACCGGCCCCCAGCTGCCTGATCTGGCGACATTGCCGATAGACACCAGTGAATGGCTCAACTTCACCGAACGTTACCGCTATGACACGGCGGGTAATCTGATTCAACTGAGGCATGAAGGCAGTCAGCCCTACACCCGCGATTTTGACGTGGATGCGACCAGTAACCGCGCCGTGATCAAGACGGAGGGCAGCGCACCGCCGGACTTCGCCAACGGTTTCGATGCCAGCGGCAACCTGCAACACCTGCTCCCCGGCCAGAAAATGTTCTGGGATGCGCGCAATCGTTTATCGAAGATCACCCCCGTGAGTCGCAAGGACGCCGAGGGAGATACGGAGCATTACGAGTACGACAGCGGCGGGCAGCGGGTTCGCAAAATTGGCACAAGCACCGCACGAGCCGCTTCACACACGCGGGAGGTCCGCTACTTTCCGGGCTTGGAATTGCGCAGCGACACTGCCACCGATGAGCAGCTGGAAGTCATCGTGATCCAGGCCGGCCGATGCACAGTGCGCTGCCTGCATTGGTTGAGCGGACGTCCTGCCGACATCGAAAACGATCAATTGCGCTATTCGGTCGACGATCATCTGGGCTCCAGCACACTGGAGCTGGACGGGAGCGCGCGATTGATCAGCCACGAGGGCTACTATCCATTTGGGGGGACGGCTTGGTGGGCGGCGCGCTCGTCGATCGAAGCGAAGTACAAAGTGGCGCGGTATTCGGGGAAAGAGCGGGATGCCAGCGGGTTGTATTACTACGGGCTGAGGTATTACGCGCCGTGGTTGATGCGCTGGGTTAGTCCAGATCCTGAAGGTCCAGTGGATGGGCTTAATTTGTATCGAATGGTGCGTAACAGCCCGATTAACCGTACTGACGTTCTAGGGGGCCTAAGCGTGGATTTTAGCTTTATCCTTGGAGTTTCTGCGGTTGTACTGGCGATAGTCATCTACGCGCTCGGTCAACTTTCTGAAGCCAGGTATGAGCGTCGTAGCAATGTCATCCAGACGCTCGTCGAGACTTACACGGGGAGGTTTGATCTCACAGCTGAAGAAACCGAAGTACTCACTGCGAGCTATGACTCGGCGGTCAATCCAAGCTTGATACATGTAGGGGCTGATCGGAAAGGCAGTCTGCGGATATATGAGACGCGAACCAAAACCGAGGCTCACCGAATTATCGATGCTGCTCTGAACCCTCGTGAGTTGGAAAAGATAGTTCGTGACAACCGCACACCCTCCACCGAATTGAGACCCGCTCCCCCTAAGCCTTCGTCTCCACACTCGGGCAACGATCAATCACCATCGGTCAGCGCCCCGACCTCGGCGCGTCCGTCATTTGACATAGCGGCGCAGGCAACAAGCAGAGGCCTGACAACCGATGAGCTTCGTCATATTCCAGAAAGAGTGACCTCTAGCAAACGAGGCTCTACCGCGTCGAACGCGAGTGCCGGGTTGGAAAACGAGTCCGTCACACCCGCAAAGTCCAGTGGTTCCAGTAGACAAACGTTTCCTATTGAACTGGGCTCTTTTTTCAGTTCTAGAGCATTCAAAGATGGCCCAAAGAACCTGACGTCGAATGCACTGAGAGCCATCGTCACATCGGCTATCTCAAGATACGAGCAGAGCGGTGAAGGCAATCTCCATCTTTCACGCCAAGGATTATGGTCTCTTGACCTGCCGGGAATCGGCGGCTCAACCGGCAGGGGCGCATGGCGCCTTATGTTCAAGAAACCAGATGGCGTTCTTCGAGCGCATAGCTTTTGGAATCATAAGCGCTAGCGGAGTGATCATTCATCATCATCAAAGTTGTAGCTACCCGGCGCCAGGTTTTCAAAACGGGTGTACTTGCCGATAAACGCCAGACGCACGAAACCAATCGGACCGTTCCGCTGTTTACCGATGATGATCTCAGCGATGCCTTTGTGCTCGGTTTCCGGGTGATACACCTCGTCCCGGTACACGAACATGATGACGTCGGCGTCCTGCTCGATCGCTCCGGATTCCCGCAAGTCGGAGTTCACAGGGCGCTTGTTCGGGCGTTGTTCCAAGGAGCGGTTGAGCTGAGAGAGGGCAACCACCGGGCAGTTGAATTCTTTGGCCAGTGCTTTCAAGGAACGGGATATCTCGGAAATCTCGTTGGTCCGGTTATCACCGCTGGAGCCTGGAATCTGCATCAGCTGCAGGTAGTCGATCATGATCAGGCCGACATCACCGTGCTCGCGCACCAGACGCCGGGTGCGCGCACGCATCTCCGAGGGGCTGATGCCCGCCGTATCGTCGATGAACAGCTTGCGATCATTCAGCAGATTGACGGCAGATGTCAGACGCGGCCAGTCGTCATCATCCAGTTGGCCGGAACGGACCTTGGTCTGATCGATACGTCCGAGGGACGACAGCATACGCATGATCAGCGATTCGCCTGGCATCTCCAGCGAGAACACCAGCACCGCCTTTTCGCTGCGCAACACCGCGTTTTCCACAAGGTTCATCGCGAAGGTGGTCTTACCCATCGACGGACGGCCCGCGACGATGATCAAGTCGGAAGGCTGCAAACCGCTAGTTTTTTCGTCCAGGTCGGTATAACCCGTGGACAGGCCGGTGATGCCCTCACCCAGGTTGAACAGCGTGTCGATGCGGTCGATGGCCTTGGTGAGCAGGTCGTTGACGCCCACCGGACCGCCCGTCTTTGGACGCGCTTCGGCGATCTGGAAAATCTGGCGCTCGGCTTCGTCGAGAATCTCCTCGGCAGTCCGCCCTTCCGGGTTGAACGCGCTGTCGGCAATATCGTTACTGATGCCAATCAACTGCCGCAAGGTCGCCCGCTGCCGCACGATCTGGGCGTAGGCCTTGATGTTGGCAACAGACGGGATGTTTTTTGCCAATTCCGACAAATAGCCCAGACCGCCGACCTGTGAGGTCTGGCCTTCCTTGTCCAGCTGCTCGGACAGGGTTACGACGTCGATGGGCAGGTTCTGATCGGCCAGCTTGGCGATGGCGCGGAAAATCAGGCGGTGGTCATGGCGGTAGAAGTCGCCGTCCGAGACTTGATCCAGCACGCGCTCCCACGCCTGGTTATCCAGCATCAGACCACCGAGTACAGCCTGTTCGGCCTCGATGGAATGGGGCGGCACCTTCAGGGCTGCGGTTTGCAGGTCGTATTGCTCGGGAGCAGAAATATCGTTCATGGCCACACGGAATCAGGGGTTTGAATCAGAAGTTGATCAACAATACCTAGAAATGACAAAGGGCACGACCCAAGAAATGGATCGCGCCCTTTATTGACCGGCTAGCGAACGAGTCGCCAGCTGGTCGGACACCAGCACCGAAGCACCGGCATCAAGCAGCTTAGGCAGCTACGACGACCACGCGAACGGTGGCTTCAACGTCGCTGTGCAGGTGCACGGCTACGTCGTATTCGCCAACGTTACGGATGGTGCCGTTCGGCAGACGAACTTCAGCTTTAGCGACTTCAACGCCAGAGGCGGTCAGTGCATCAGCGATGTCGTGAGTACCGATCGAACCGAACAGCTTGCCTTCGTCACCAGCGGTGGCAGTGATAGTCACTTCCAGCTCAGCCAGTTGAGCAGCGCGACTTTCAGCAGAAGCTTTCTTGTCAGCAGCGGCTTTTTCCAGCTCAGCACGACGCTCTTCAAACGCGGCCAGGTTGGCAGCGGTTGCAGCGGTGGCTTTGCCGAAAGGCAGCAGGTAGTTACGGCCGTAACCAGCCTTAACGTTTACTTTATCGCCCAGGTTGCCCAGGTTGGCGATTTTTTCCAGCAGGATGAGTTCCATTTGGTAATAACCTCTTAACTTTAACCTTCACCGTTCGCAGAACCGTTATCGGCATCTTTCGACGCCAGGCGGCCGCGAAAATCAATCAGGCTGTCGACAATGGCAAACACCACCAGCAACGGATAAATCAGCTGCATGAACAGCACCAGCGTGACGTACAAACCCACCAGCCAAAACCGGGTCAGGCGCTTCGTAGCCACCAGACCGTGAATCAGGGCCAGCCCCGCGAACATCAGCGGTACGCTGCACAACGGTGTCAGCATCGCCAGTTGAGGACCGAAATTCGGCCCCACCAACATGCACACCAGCAGCACCAGCATCGGTGCCCGCGGGAGTCTCAAACTGCGAAATTCGCGTCCGAAACCGCCCGGGTTATACAACAACGCCTGCCAGTACCGCCCAAGGATCAGGCATACCACGCTGACGATCTGCAACACCGCCGCAATCAGGCCATTCAAGACCGGTGTAATCAGTGCCCCCAGACGCGCTCGCTCTTCTACCGACATCTGTTGGTAGACATCACCGAAGACGTGGGGCAAGAGTTTCTGCAACTCCCCCGCCATGGCTTCGATGGGCTCGCGGAAAACCGCCCCCAGGATCACGCCATACAACAATCCCAGTCCGATGCTGACCAACAGCACACGGACCCACGACTCGCTGGCGCGCAACACGGCCGCCAACCCCCATGAACCCAGCAACACCATCAGGGTGCGGGGATCACCGAAATACCACCAGACCAAAGCCGGCAGCAGAGCCCAGGCGAGAACGCTCGAAGCGCCACTCAACCCGCGCCGCAGAAGCACAAGGCAACCCGCGGCGGCACTCAACCAGAACAACAGCGGCAACGCCGCACATCCAACCACTACCAGAGTGGCCTGCACGCGGCCGCGCATGATGAAGTCAGCCATGGCGCGCATGCGATTTATCCCTTACTGCGTTTTTGTCGACTGAACCTGGTCTCAGCGGCCGTGGCTGTCGGTGTAGGCCAGCAGGGCCAGGAAGCGGGCGCGCTTGATAGCGGTAGCCAGCTGACGCTGATAACGAGCTTTGGTACCGGTAATGCGGCTAGGAACGATCTTGCCGGTTTCGGATACGTAGGCTTTCAGGGTGTTGAGATCTTTGTAATCGATCTCCTTCACATTTTCAGCTGTGAAGCGGCAGAATTTACGACGACGGAAGAAACGTGCCATGTAATAGGCTCCTCAAAAGGTCCGTGGATTACTCGTCAGCGTTATCGCTGTTGTCGCTGTCATCACTGTCAACGCCTTCAGCGTCGGAGTGCTCAGGACGGTCGCGACGCTCACGGCGCTCACTGCGGTTTTCTTCAGCCTTGAGCATTTCGGACTGGCCAGTAACGGCTTCGTCGCGACGGATGACAAGGTTACGGATCACGGCATCGTTGTAACGGAAGTTGTCTTCCAGCTCGGCCAGGGCCTTGCCAGTGCACTCAACGTTCAGCATCACGTAGTGAGCCTTGTGAACATTGTTGATTGCGTAGGCCAGTTGACGACGGCCCCAATCTTCCAGACGGTGGATCTTGCCGCCGTCTTCTTCGATCAGCTTGGTGTAACGCTCAACCATGCCGCCGACTTGCTCGCTCTGGTCCGGGTGAACCAGAAAGATGATTTCGTAATGACGCATGAATGCTCCTTACGGGTTGTAGCCTGCCGCCAAAGCGGTCAGACAAGGAGTGAATAACACTGGTTTATCTTGCACAGGGACAGGCACGTGAGCGCCTGCCATGACAGCAAGGGGCGCAATTGTAGAGAAGGGTCAGGGACGGCGCAAGGCAATTGGTGATTATTTGAGCAGGAGCAGCTTCAAGCTGTAAGCCGCAAGCTACAAGCTGGCCGTGGGCAGGCTCGAGCTTGATGCTTGCAGCTTGAAGCTCGTTACTTCCGCGAAGCGGCAGCCTTCACGCTGCGTTGGCGCATCGCCTCGAAGAGGCAAACACCTGTCGCCACAGAGACGTTCAAGCTGCTGACGCTGCCCGCCATCGGCAGGCGAACCAGATAGTCGCAATGTTCGCGGGTCAGGCGACGCATGCCCTTGCCTTCCGCGCCCATGATCAGAATGGTCGGGCCGGTCAGGTCCTGCTGATACAGCTCTTGCTCGGCCTCGCCCGCCGTACCGACAACCCACAACCCGCGCTGCTGGAGTTTTTCCAGCGTACGGGCAAGGTTGGTCACGGCGACCAGCGGAATCACTTCCGCAGCGCCACAAGCCACCTTTCGTACAGTCGGTGTCAACGTCGCAGACTTGTCTTTCGGCACGATTACCGCCAGCGCACCCGCCGCATCAGCAGTACGCAGGCACGCGCCGAGGTTGTGCGGGTCGGTCACGCCGTCGAGAACCAGGATCAGCGGCGCGCCTTCGGTGCGATCCAGCAGTTCGTCGAGCATCGCTTCGCCCCAGACCTGGCTCGGACTGACATCCGCGACAACGCCCTGATGGACACCTTCAACCCATGCGTCCATTTCGCGACGCTCGGCCTGCCCCACCGCCACACGATTTTGCGCGGCGAGGTCAATCAACACCTGAACGCGGGGATCGCTGCGACCCTCAGCCAGCCAGATCTGCTTGACCCGCTTTGGATGGTGACGCAACAACGCTTCTACTGCGTGAACGCCGTAGATTTTTTCCAGCTGACTCATGACTTCGCCTTAGGTTTACGCACACTGCCGCCCTTTGCAGCGGGGGCAGAGCCCGACTTTGACGGGCCCTTGCGGTGTTTACTCGGTTTTGCGGACTTGCCGGACGGCGCGGAATCACTCCGCGACGACTTTCCCGACGACGCCTTGCTACCACCCTTCGCTTCTGCCAGAAGCGCTTTCTTCATCTCGCGGCTTTTACGGACTTCGGCATTTTTTGCGGCCGCATCGCTAGGGCGATACGCCTCGACAACCGGTTCCTTGGTGGCGCTGCGACGACTTGGGCGAGACGCCGTGGCCTTGTCCTGCTCTTTATCTTTCGGTTTTTCCGCAGCTGCAGGCTCGGCAGCCTTGCGCTTACGACCCACCGGCGCGCTGGTGGTTTTTTCCGACATTTCGAAGTCGATCTTGCGCTCGTCAAGATCGACGCGCATGACTCGCACCTCAACGGTGTCGCCCAGGCGGAAGCTACGACCCGTACGCTCACCCGCCAAACGGTGGTGAACCGGATCGAAATGGTAGTAATCGCCTGGCAACGCGGTCACGTGCACCAGGCCTTCCACGTAAATGTCGGTCAGCTCGACGAACAGCCCGAAACCGGTCACCGCGGTGATGACGCCCGGGAACGACTCACCCACGCGGTCCTTCATGAACTCGCACTTGAGCCAATTCACCACGTCACGGGTGGCTTCATCGGCCCGGCGCTCGCTCATCGAGCATTGCTCGCCCAACTGCTCCAGTCCCGCTTCGTCATAAGGATAAATGCGCGCTTTCGGGATCGACGCTGCGCCCGCACGACGAACGTGCGGCGTGTCCTGCTTGGAGCGGATGACGCTGCGAATGGCGCGGTGCGTCAGCAGGTCCGGGTAACGACGAATCGGCGAGGTGAAGTGCGTGTAGGCCTCGTAATTCAGGCCGAAGTGGCCGTTGTTATCCGAGCTGTACACCGCCTGGCTCAACGAACGCAGCATGACGGTCTGGATCAGGTGGTAATCCGGACGGTCCTTGATGGTTTCCAGCAGCGCCTGATAATCCTTCGGCGTCGGGCCATCCTTACCTTTGTGCAGGGACAGACCCAGCTCACCCAGGAAGGCGCGCAGTTTTTCCAGGCGCTCAGGCGGCGGACCGTCGTGGACGCGGTACAGCGCAGGGATTTCATGCTTCTTGAGGAACTCGGCAGTGGCCACGTTGGCGGCCAGCATGCATTCCTCGATCAGCTTGTGCGCATCGTTGCGGGTCGTCGGGCGAATCTCGGCGATCTTGCGCTCGGAACCGAAGATGATCCGGGTTTCCTGCGTTTCGAAGTCGATGGCGCCACGGGTGTGGCGTGCTGCCAGCAGCACCTTGTACAGCGCGTAAAGCTGCTTGAGGTCCGGGATGACCTCTTTGTAATCGCCGCGCAACTGGCGGGCTTCGCTGGTTTTCGGGTGTTCCAGAATCGAACTGACCTTGTTGTAAGTCAGGCGCGCGTGGGAGTGAATCACGGCTTCGTAGAACACGTAGTCCGTCATTTCGCCGGATTTGGAGATAGTCATCTCGCAGACCATCGCCAGACGGTCGACCAGCGGATTCAGCGAGCAAAGGCCGTTGGACAACTGCTCAGGCAGCATCGGTACGACACGCTCGGGGAAGTACACCGAGTTGCCACGCACTTGCGATTCGGCATCGAGCGCGGAGCCGATCTTCACGTAACTGGAGACGTCAGCAATCGCGACGTACAGTTTCCAGCCACCTGAGAACAGACGTAGCTTGCCCGGCTTGGCTTCGCAGTAAACCGCATCGTCGAAGTCGCGAGCGTCTTCGCCGTCAATGGTCACGAACGGGAGGTGGCGCAGGTCGACGCGGTGCTCTTTGTCCTTTTCCTCGACTTCCGGCTTGAGCTTGGCGGCTTCTTTGAGCACAGCTTCAGGCCAGACATGCGGAATGTCGTACGTGCGCAGCGCAACGTCGATTTCCATGCCCGGCGCCATGTAGTTGCCCACGACTTCGACCACGTCGCCCTGCGGCTGGAAGCGCGGGGTCGGCCAGTGGGTAATCTTCACTTCGACGAACTGACCCACGCGGGCGTCGGCATTGCGACCCGGCGTGATCAGCACTTCCTGCTGAATCTTTGGATTGTCAGGAACGACGAAACCAATGCCGCTCTCTTCGAAGTAGCGACCCACCACGGTTTCGTGAGCGCGGGAAACGACTTCAACGATGACGCCTTCGCGACGACCGCGACGGTCCAGGCCGGAAACGCGGGCCAAGGCACGGTCACCATCGAACACCAGACGCATCTGGGCCGGGCTCATGAACAGGTCGTCGGAGCCGTCGTCAGGCACGAGGAAGCCAAAACCGTCGCGATGGCCGCTGATGCGACCGAGGATCAGGTCCAGCTTGTCGACCGGCGCGTAGGTGCCGCGGCGGGTGTAGATCAACTGCGCATCGCGCTCCATCGCACGAAGGCGACGGCGCAGGGCCTCGATCTGATCTTCAGTCGTCAGACCAAATTCTGCGACCAGCTCTTCACGGGCAGCGGGCGAACCGCGCTCGGAGAGATGCGCCAGAATCAGCTCACGGCTAGGAATGGGGTTTTCGTATTTTTCCGCTTCACGAGCGGCCTCGGGATCGAGGGACTGCCAATCGGCCATTAGAATGAGTTCACCTTATCTGTATGCAATTAGTTTGGCATATACCCGATTGAAACGCGAAGGCAGCGTTTGTTGAGGCTTTTCGCTATTTCAAAAAAAATTTCACGCCGGGGGTTTACAGCTTCTATCCTCATCCGTAAGATGCGCCCCACAACGACGGCACTGCCACGTTGTAGTTGAAATCAAGCGGCTTTTTGAAAAATAAGTCGAATGAAATCAACGAATTGCCCAGATGGTGAAATTGGTAGACACGCCAGCTTCAGGTGCTGGTGACCTTACGGTCGTGGAAGTTCGAGTCTTCTTCTGGGCACCAATTCAACGAAACCGAGCCAAGTGCTCGGTTTTGTGCTTTCCGGGGTTTGAAAATTCTTTTCCGAGCAGCTCTGAGGGTAGATCAGTTCCCCTCCCCTGTCCTTCCTGCCTTTGACAAACCTGCGAGCTTATCGCGCTCGCAATCAAAACCTCCTCTACCGCTAAAATTTCTCAAAATTATGTTGCACTAATACGAAAAATCTAATTAAATCAGCGCCATGCCCAGGTGGTGAAATTGGTAGACACGCCAGCTTCAGGTGCTGGTGACCTTACGGTCGTGGAAGTTCGAGTCTTCTCCTGGGCACCAAACAAAACAAAACCGAGCCAAGTGCTCGGTTTTGTGCTTTTCGGGGTTTGATAATTCCCCTCCTCCGCAAAAGCCTGGCATGCCGGCGAAGGCAATCTCCCTATTGCCACCTCCGCCAAACCCGCCCGCTACAGAAATACGCTACGACCTATAACCCGCCTACGCCCGGAATTGCCCAAGACTCGCTTTCAACTGCGCGGCCAGTTTATCCAGCGTCTTGCCACTGGCAGTCGTCTCGACAACAGCCTGGGCAGCTTTCTCGGCCTGGGCATGAATCACTTCCACGCGGCCACGCACCGCCTGCGCCCCTTGCGCCTGATGCTCTGCTGCGCGGGTCGCCAAACCTATCGCCGCATGAACCTGCTCAACGGAGTCCTGAACGGTTTTCTGCAAGCGGGCACTGTCGCGCAGCACTTCCAGCCCTTCCTTCGCTTTGCGGCCTGCCAGACCGATGGTCGCGACCGCTTCTTTAGCTCCAGATTGCAGCTTGGTGATGTGTTCCTGAATATCGCCAGTGGAGCTTTGAGTTTTGCTGGCCAGCGCGCGAACCTCATCGGCCACGACTGCGAAGCCGCGCCCCGTCTCACCCGCACGCGCCGCTTCAATGGCGGCATTAAGCGCCAGCAAGTTGGTTTGCTCGGCGATGCCGTGAATCACTTCCAGCACCACCTCGATCTGCTCGCTCTGCTGCGCCAAACGCTCAATGACCTGCGCGCCGGTCTCAACCTGCCCTGCCAGTGCTTCGATCAGATTGCCGACCTGGGTCGACGTCCGCGTGTTCTCATCTGTGGCTTGGCGAATGTCGACCACCTGCCGCAGTGCAGCCTGCATCGCCTGACTCTCGGCTTGCGCCTCGTCTGCCATCTGGGCCAAAGCGTGGAGGCTCGCGGCCACTTCGTCTCGCTGCAACTCGGCAGCCGCATTGGCACCTGCGTTGCGCTTGCTCATGGCACCGATCTCAACGCCCGTTTGCTGAGCGACATCACCCGCCTCTCGAACGATGGGTTGCAGCTTGTCCACAAAACGATTGACGGCCGCCGCCATGTCGCCAATTTCGTCATTGCTGTTGAGCTTGACCCGCTTGGTCAGGTCGCCCTCCCCCGCTGCCAGATCATCCAGCGCACGATTGAGCAGCTGTAGGCGCAGCACGACACGACGCCCCAGCACCACCGCCAGCACGATCAACACAATCAGACCGACCAGCGCCAGGCCGACACCGATCCTCCAGCGCAATGTTTCAGCCGCCGCCTGAACTGTGGAACTGGTATTGGTGGCCATCGCCGACGCAGCGCTCTGCGCGGTCTGTAGACGCGAACGCAGCGCCGCAGAGCTTTCCGCCGACGCACTGCCGAGGCTTTCAGAGACCAACTGCTCGCCATTGCCGATCAGCGCCGTGAAACGCTTGTCGAGCGCCAGCAGATTCGTCTCGACCGCTGCGGTTGAAACGCCCATCCGCACCTTGCCGATTTCAACGCCATTCGGGCTGATAGAGGCCTCGACGTAATACACCGATGGGTCTTTCTGCGCAGCATTCAGGACCTTGTCCATCGCCCGCTCACCCTCGCCCTTGGCCAACAACGCCTTGATCGATTCGTTCTCGCGGTTGAGGTAGCGCGTCAGGTGCTCGCCCTGGGCGTCGTCGTAAACAACGAACAGCACGTTAGGATTGCGCTGGGCGCGTCGTGCGAATTCAGACAAAGTCGGGGTGTCACCATCCCACATCGCACGGGGCGCGACAGCCGCGAGCAGCTCTGCCATGTCGGTGGCGGAATCCTTCAAGTCCGTCTCCAGCGTCGCACGCAGTTGCTTCTGCTCATCCTTCAGACGGGTCGACAATCCCGCACTCAAACGCTGCCGAGTATTTTGCGAAAGGCTGTCGAGACTGGACGTTACGTCACGGCTCGCCTGCTCCAGTTCGCCGGACAAGTGTTGCGAATCTACACCCAGCCGCGTGGCCAGATCGGCCTCAAGCGCAGTGACCGTGCTCCGGGTCAGGGCGACCGCGACCAGCACTTGCACCAATAGGGCAATGCCGAGAGCAATGAATACGGGCCGCAGCAAGCGACTGCGGAGAAGCGAAAGGACGGCTGACACTGGAAATTCCCCCACCACAAACGCCATTAAAATGATGGCATTTCTAATGACGGTATTTACAGCAAGGGCCGTGCCGTTCTCATGACGGGAATCAGGCAGGCAAAAGAAAGGGCCGCCAGAGCGACCCTTTTCTTTCGTATCAACGAGTTATCACCCGAACGGGTGACGCAGAACGATGGTTTCGTTGCGGTCCGGACCTGTCGAAATAATGTCGATCGGCGCGCCAACCAGCTCTTCGAGGCGCTTGATGTACGCACGAGCGTTGGCAGGCAGCTCTTCCAGCGTCTTCGCGCCCAGGGTCGATTCCGACCAGCCAGGCACCTGCTCGTACACCGGCTCCAAGCCGATGTAGCTGTCGGCGTCGGTCGGCGCTTCGATGACGGCGCCATTTTCGTTCTTGTAACCCACGCAGATGTTGATGGTTTCAAGACCGTCCAGCACGTCCAGCTTGGTCAGGCAGATACCCGAGATGCTGTTGACATCGATGGCGCGACGCAGGATGACGGCGTCGAACCAGCCGCAACGACGGGCACGGCCGGTGGTAGCGCCGAACTCATGACCACGCTTGGCCAGGAAGGCACCCACGTCGTCGAACAGTTCAGTCGGGAACGGGCCCGAGCCCACACGCGTGGTGTAGGCCTTGGTGATGCCCAGAATGTAGTCGATGAACATCGGGCCCACACCCGAACCGGTCGCGATACCGCCAGCAGTGGTGTTGGAGCTGGTGACGTACGGGTAGGTACCGTGGTCGATGTCCAGCAACGAACCTTGAGCGCCTTCGAACATGATGTCTTTGCCAGCGCGACGCATTTCATGCAGCGCGGCGGTGACGTCCAGCATCATTGGCTTGAGCTGCTCGGCGTATTCCATGCACTCGTCGAGTGTCTTCTGGAAGTCGATCGCAGGCTCTTTGTAGTAATTGACCAGCACGAAGTTGTGGTAATCCAGCAACTCACCCAGCTTGGCGGCGAAACGCTCGCGATGGAACAAGTCACCGATGCGCAGGCCGCGACGGGCCACCTTGTCTTCGTAAGCCGGGCCGATGCCACGACCGGTGGTGCCGATCTTGTGCTCGCCGCGGGCTTTCTCACGGGCCTGATCCAGCGCAACGTGGTAGGACAGGATCAGCGGGCAGGACGGACTGATGCGCAGGCGCTCGCGCACCGGAATGCCCTTCTCTTCCAGCTTGGTGATTTCACGCATGAGCGCGTCAGGTGCCACGACCACACCGTTACCGATCAGGCACTGCACGCCTTCGCGCAGTACACCGGACGGAATCAGGTGCAGAACGGTTTTCTCGCCATCGATCACCAGGGTGTGACCGGCGTTGTGGCCGCCTTGATAGCGAACTACCGCGGTAGCATGTTCGGTCAGCAGATCAACGATCTTGCCTTTGCCCTCATCACCCCATTGGGTGCCCAGGACTACGACATTCTTACCCATAACACTTGTCCTCATTCACGCAAACTGGGTGCCGGCTGCCGCCGACTGGAAAACTCAAGAGGCCAGCGGCAGTACCTGCCAATGCTCGCCGTGCTGAATCAATTGCCGATCGCAATCGGCTTCTTTCGCTGCCGCGACCGATTGGCCAGGCAATGCCTGAACCACGCGCTGACCTTCGCTGCGCAACTGGCAGACGGTCTGCCAGAGTGCCGCGTCGGTACTGTCAGGCATCCAGATACCGCCAGACGGTAGCTCGATCTGCGCCTGCCCCAGCGTGACCAGGGTTTTCAAATCGGTGGAGAAGCCTGTCGCCGGACGCGCACGCCCGAAATCGGCACCGATGTCATCGTAACGACCGCCTTGGGCGATCGACTGGCCGACACCCGGCACGAACACCGCAAACACCACACCCGTATGGTAGTGATAGCCGCGAAGCTCGCCGAGGTCGAAGTACAACGGCAAATCAGGGAAACGAGCCGACAGACGTTCGGCGATTTCCACGAGGTCGTCCAACGCTTCGACGACCGGCGCAGGTGCCTTGGCCAGACGCTCGCGGGCAGCGGCCAGCACGCCGCGGCCACCGCACAGATCCACCAGGGCCCGCAACATGGCGGCCAGATCAGTTGGCAGGTTCTCGGTCAGCGTGATGACTTCGTCGATGGCCTTGCGCTGCAAAGCATCAAAAAGCTGTTGCTCGACTTCACCCGACAACCCTGCCGCACGAGCCAGGCCGCGATAAATGCCAACATGGCCCAAGTCCATATGGACGTCAGGCACATCCGCGAGTTTAAGCATAGCCAGCATCAGGCTGATCACTTCGACGTCGCTGCTCGGACTGGCATCGCCATACAACTCGGCGCCCAGTTGAATCGGGCTGCGCGAGGACGACAGGGCGCGGGGCTGGGCATGCAGCACGCTACCGGCGTAGCACAGACGGCTCGGGCCTTCGCGGCGCAAGGTATGTGCGTCGATACGGGCGACCTGAGGCGTGATGTCCGCCCGGAAGCCCATTTGCCGACCCGACTGCGGATCGACCACTTTAAAGGTGCGCAGGTCCAGATCCTGGCCAGCACCTGTGAGCAGTGATTCAAGGTATTCGATGTGCGGGGTAACGACGAACTCATAGCCCCAGCTCTGAAACAGATCCAACACCTGACGGCGCGCCACTTCTATGCGCGCAGCTTCCGGCGGCAGTACTTCTTCGATGCCATCCGGCAGCAGCCAGCGGTCAACCGTTGCCATTACGCCTTTCCCCTATGATCCGGGCGGCCAACCCTTGGGCAAGCCTTGAGTGAAGCAGACAGTGGTCTGCGGACATCATTTCAGGGGGTTGAACCCCGAGCCTTCTGTCTCGCAGCGTTGCGAACACTGTCCTCGAAAAAACTGCCGCGCACGAAATACACCACGGCCAATCAATCGTGTAGACGCAAAAAAGCCGGGAATTTCCCGGCTGCCGCATCATACACACGTTTTGCCGCGTGATCACCCCGCCGAGCCGTTTTGCCGCCCGGCGGAGTCATCGATCACGGTGTGCGATTACGGTTTTGCTTTCTCCAGATAGCGAAAGAATTCGCTGCCCGGATCAAGCACCATCACGTCACTTTTGTTGGCGAAGCTTTCACGGTAGGCACGCAGGCTGCGGTAGAACGCATAGAATTCCTGATCCTGACCGTAGGCTTTGGAGTAGATCGCAGCGGCTTGTGCATCGCCATCACCGCGTGCCTCTTCAGACTCACGATAGGCTTCAGCCAGCAATACGCGACGTTGACGATCGGCGTCGGCACGAATGCCTTCAGCCAGCTCGTTACCCTTGGCGCGGTGCTCGCGAGCTTCACGCTCACGTTCGGTGCTCATCCGCTCGAACACGCTACGGTTCACTTCCTTCGGCAAGTCGATGGCCTTGACCCGGACGTCGATGACTTCGATGCCCAGTTCTTTTTCGGCCATCTTGTTCAGCGAAGCGGTGATGTCAGCCATCAGCGCGTCACGCTCGCCCGACACAGCTTCGTGCAGGGTGCGCTTGCCGAACTGGTCACGCAGACCCGACTCCAGACGACGGGACAGACGCTCGTCGGCGATCTGCTTCAAGCCGGATGTCGCGGTGTAGAAACGCTCAGCGTCCTTCACGCGCCATTTGGCGTAGGCATCGACCATCACGGCTTTCTTTTCCAGCGTCAGGAAACGCTGAGTCGGCGCATCCAGCGTCAACAGACGGCCGTCGAACTTGCGCACCTGATTCACATAAGGAACCTTCACGTGCAGGCCCGGCGGAACATCCGCCTGAACCACACGACCGAACTGCAGCAACACTGCACGCTCGGTCTGAGCGACGATGTAGAAGCTGTTCCAGGCGACAACCGCCAGCACGACACAGACAATCAGGGCGACCAGAGATTTATTGCTCATCAGCGAGTCTCCCTAGTGCGCGTGTCGCGTTGCTGTTGCAGATCCGCAGCCCGAGAGCCCGGGTCCACAGCAGTGGCCGAAGCCCCGCTCGACGACGATGTCGAACCGTTACGACTGCTTTCGATCATTTTGTCCAATGGCAGGTAAAGCAGGTTGTTCTGACCCTTGTCGCCGGTCACGAGCACCTTGCTGGTGTTGCTGAAGACTTCTTGCATGGTGTCCAGGTACAGGCGTTCGCGAGTGACTTCCGGCGCCTTGCGGTACTCGGCGACCAATTTGGTGAAGCGGTCAGCCTCACCCTTGGCACGCGAGACGACTTCGTCGCGGTAACCATTGGCGTCTTCGACGATGCGCTGGGCCTGACCACGGGCTTCGGGAATCACACCGTTGGCGTAGGTTTCGGCCTGGTTACGCGACCGTTGCTCGTCTTCACGGGCACGAATCACGTCATCAAAGGCTTCCTGAACCTCACGGGGCGCGGCTGCGCTCTGCACGTTCACCTGGGTCACGGTAATACCGGTGCGATAGGTGTCGAGGAAACGCTGAAGGCGGTCCTTGATCTCGCTGGCCATCAGCTCACGCCCTTCGGTCAGGACCTGGTCCATGGCAGTCGAACCGACCACATGGCGCAGAGCACTTTCGGTAGCATGTTGCAGGCTGACTTCAGGCTGATCGACGTTCAGCACGAAATCCTGCAGGTTGGTGATCTTGTACTGCACGGTCAGCGGCACTTCGACGATGTTCTCGTCTTCGGTGAGCATCTGGCCCTGCTTGCTGTACGCACGCTCGCGGGTCACGTTTTCGAGATACTTGCGATCGAACGGCGGGAAATAGATGTTCAAACCCGAACCGACGGTTTCGTAGTATTTGCCGAAACGCAGAACGACCGCCTGCTCTTGCTCGTCCACCACATAAATCGCGTTGTACAGCCAAATCGCGAGCAGCACGACGAGGCCGATGCCGAGCAGGCCAAAACCACCGCCTTTGCCCGAACCACCGCCACTGCCGCCGCCGTCACCACTGCGTTTCTTACCACCACCGAACAACCCATTCAGGCTTTCCTGCAGCTTTCGGAAGGCCTCGTCGAGATCTGGTGGCCCCTTGCGGTCGCCGCCCTTGCGCTTACCACCCCAAGGATCCTGATTATTCGAGTTGCCACCCGGCTCATTCCAAGCCATAGCGCTCTCCATCTGATAAAGCAAAGACGCGCCCGCGGCGCGCCGACCAATGCTACAGAATGCCCATCAAAGCAGCACAACCGCTTCTTCAGGCTTTTATTGCAAAGTGTGTTGCTCGATGAATTCCAGCGGCTGCAGTCCTTCGCGACTCACCAGGCGATTGAATTCAATTCGGGGTAAACGTACCGCTAACAGGCTTTGACCTTCTTCGTCGTGCTCTTCACTTTGCACTGCACCCAGTTGGAAGAACTGGGCACGAAGCCGGGCGAAGCGTTGCGACAAACACAGCGTGCCAACGAACAGGTCGCTTCCCAAGAGCTCGGCAACAGCCTGCTTGATCAAGTCCAGACCGCGACCGTCACGAGCAGAGACCCAGACACGCTGAGGCTTGCCGTCGGGATCGCGCTGGATCTGAGGCTCGACACCCTCAAGCAAATCGAGTTTGTTATAGACCTCCAGTATCGGCAAGTCCTGGGCACCGATCTCGCCCAGCACCGCCATGACCTGTTCGATCTGCTCCAGGCGATCCGGCTCATGCGCATCGATCACATGCAGCAGAAGGTCCGAGTTGCTCGACTCTTCGAGCGTTGCCCTGAAAGCCTCAACCAGCTTGTGCGGCAGGTGACGAATGAACCCCACCGTGTCGGCAAGCACGATCGGCCCCAAATCGTCGATTTCCAGACGGCGCAGGGTCGGGTCAAGTGTGGCGAACAACTGATCAGCAGCGTAGACGTCGGAATGGGTCACTGCATTGAACAACGTCGATTTACCGGCGTTGGTGTAGCCCACGATGGAGACGGTCGGAATGTCGGCACGGGAACGGCCGCGACGGGCCTGATCACGCTGACTGCGTACCTTTTCCAGACGGCTCTTGATTTGACGCAGGCGCACCCGCAGCAGACGACGGTCCGTCTCCAGCTGGGTTTCGCCCGGACCGCGCAGACCGATACCACCGCCCTGACGCTCAAGGTGAGTCCACCCACGGACCAGACGCGTACTCATGTGTTCGAGCTGCGCCAACTCGACCTGCAACTTACCTTCATGGGTTCGTGCGCGCTGGGCGAAGATGTCGAGAATCAGGCCCGTACGGTCAAGCACGCGACACTCGAAAACGCGTTCGAGGTTACGTTCCTGACTGGGTGTAAGGACATGATTGAAAATGACGATATCTGTTTTTTCGGCGTGGACCAGGTCGCGTAACTCCTCGACCTTGCCGCTGCCTACCAGATATTTGGCCGTGGGCCGATGCCGTGGCACGTTGATGAACGCAACGATATCGGCACCCGCCGAAAGGGCCAACTCCCGGAACTCCTGCGGATCTTCGCGCGCCTCAGGGTCCTGGCCATCCAAATGAACGAGGATTGCCCGCTCACCACCACCGTGGCGCTCAAAGAACAAGGCAGACTCCTATCAGGCGTTACCTGGCTCAGCATCACCCTGTTCGGATTCGGTAGCGCTAGGCAGACGAATTGGACGAACTGGAACGACGGTAGAGATGGCGTGCTTGTAAACCATTTGGCTGACAGTGTTCTTCAGCAAAATAACGAACTGGTCGAAGGACTCGATGGTGCCTTGCAGCTTGATACCGTTGACCAGATAGATCGAAACCCCAACCTTTTCTTTACGCAAAGTGTTCAGGTAAGGGTCTTGTAGCGAATGCCCTTTTGACATGTGCCGCACTCCTTTAAGGATCAATAGAATAAATTCGAAAACATTGGCTTGGGCCGTTACCCCCCAAGGATAGACGGCTATTACAAGGACTCAGCTCAATATGGAGACCGATCCCAGGTATTTCAAGGTGCGTGGCAGATTGTCGCAAGCCAGGCTGTCCAACCAGTGTAAATTTTCCCAGCTTCGTAACCAGGTGAACTGTCTCTTGGCCAATTGGCGCGTGGCGATGATGCCGCGTTCCTGCATCTCGTCCCGCGTCAGCTTGCCGTCGAGATGGTCCCAGACCTGGCGATACCCTACAGCTCTTATAGACGGTAAATTCGAGTGCAGGTCACCCCTCGAACGTAACGCTACGACTTCTTCAACGAATCCTTCATCAAGCATTTGCCTGAAACGCAATGCGATCCGGTCATGCAATACCTTGCGATCCTGCGGAGCGATCGCGAGATTTGCGACAGTATAGGGCAATTGATGTCGCCCCGAACCGCCAGCTTGAGCAGTTTGCGCACTTTGTTGCTCACGGTGTGCGGTCATGCTCATGCCGCTGACCCGATAAACCTCAAGCGCTCTCACCAGCCGCTGTGGGTCATTGGGATGAATCCTCGCCGCCGACACCGGATCAACACTTGCCAACTCATCGTGTAACGCCTGCCAGCCGCGGCTGGCCGCTTCGGCTTCGAGTTGCGCCCGGACCTCTGCGTCAGCCGCTGGCATGTCGGCCAGGCCCTCTAATAGAGCCTTGAAATACAACATGGTGCCACCGACCAGCAGGGGAATTTTTCCTTTGCGGGTGATTTCAGCCATGGCCTCCAACGCGTCAGTGCGAAAATCCGCCGCGGAATAGCTCTCCGACGGGTCGAGGATATCGATCAGCCGATGGGGATACTTGTCCAAAAGCGCTTTTGACGGTTTGGCGGTGCCGATGTCCATGCCACGATAGACCAGCGCCGAATCGACACTGATCAGCTCGCAGGGCAGCACCTTGGTCAGCTCGATGGCCAGGTCGGTCTTGCCGGCGGCGGTCGGCCCCATCAGAAAGATGGCCGGAGGAAGTGCACTCATCAGCGACCGCGCAAAAACAGTTTGTCGAGGTCATCCAGACCCAGCTGGGTCCAGGTCGGTCGGCCATGGTTGCACTGGCCGCTGCGCTCGGTGTTTTCCATGTCGCGCAACAGGCCGTTCATTTCCGGAATCGCCAGGCGCCGGTTCGCCCTCACCGCGCCATGACAGGCCATGGTGCCAAGCAGCTCGTTCATGTGCGCTTGCACCCGGTCGCTGGTGCCGTACTCCATCAGATCGGACAACACGTCATGCACAAGACGGTTGGCTTCGGCCTGTTTGAGCAATGCGGGAATCTGTCGGATCGCCAGGCTTTCGGGCCCCAGGCGCTGCAACTCGAACCCCAGTTGCTGGAAGGTCGCCATGTGCTCTTCGGCGCAGTCAGCTTCACGCTGGCTGACGGCAATCGACTCTGGCACCAGCAGCGGCTGCCCGCTCAAGCCCTCGCTGGCCATGGCGATTTTCAGGCGCTCGTACATGATCCGCTCGTGGGCGGCGTGCATGTCCACCAGCACCAGCCCGTGAGCGTTCTCAGCGAGGATATAAATGCCTTTGAGTTGTGCCAGCGCGTAGCCCAACGGCGGGATATCCCCTTGAGATTCCGGCAAAGGAACGCCCACTGCATTGCCCGGCGTCGCCTGCGCCCCCGGAAGCGGAGCAAAGAACGCGCTGTAGGCCGCTCGCGCTTCTTCGGCAGGCAATACAGAAGAAGGGCGCGGCGTGTACTGATACTGATAACCCGCGCCAGCGCCGGAACCCGCCGCTGGGCCACCGCCCGCGTTGTTTGGGGTGTTCCACGCCGAGCCCTGTGGGGTTTCCAACACATTGTTAGCCAGACGCATCTCGCCTTGGGGGCCGAACTCGCCCGCTTCCGGCCCGGTCGGACGCACCAGCGCCGTGACCGAGGTCGTGCCAGCGAGCTGGTCTTCCGGGCGGACATCGCCCAAAGCCCGATGCAACGTGCCGTACAGGAAGTCATGCACCATGCGCCCGTCGCGGAAACGGACCTCGTGCTTGGTCGGGTGCACGTTGACGTCGACCACCGCAGGGTCGACCTCGAAGAACAGCACGAACGTCGGATGACGACCATTGAACAGCACGTCGCGATAGGCCTGACGCACCGCGTGGGCCACCAGTTTGTCGCGAACCGCGCGGCCGTTGACGAAGAAATACTGCAAGTCAGCCTGGCTGCGAGAGAAGGTCGGCAGCCCCACCCAGCCCCAGAGTTTCAGGCCGTTGCGTTCGACCTCGATCGGCAGCGCCTGCTCCAGAAAGCCCGGACCGCAGACCGCCGAGACGCGTCGCGCCCGAGCCACGTCATCGCGGGCTTCGTGAAGACTGAGAATGGTCTTGCCGTTGTGGCGCAGATGGAACGCGACGTCGAAACGCGCCAGCGCCATGCGCTTGATCACTTCTTGAAGGTGATCGAATTCAGTTTTTTCAGCCTTCAGGAATTTGCGGCGCGCCGGGGTGTTGAAGAACAGGTCGCGCACTTCCACCGACGTGCCCACCGGGTGCGCGGCAGGCTGAACACGAGAGACCATGTCGCGCCCCTCGGTTTCCACTTGCCAGGCCTGATCGGCATCGCGGGTGCGGGACGTCAGCGTCAGGCGGGCCACGGAACTGATCGACGCCAGCGCCTCCCCCCTGAAACCCAGGCTCATCACGCGCTCAAGGTCTTCTAGTTCGCGAATCTTGCTGGTGGCGTGTCGCGCCAGGGCCAGCGGCAGGTCGTCGGACGAGATGCCGCCACCGTCGTCGCGCACGCGCAACAGTTTGATACCCGCTTGTTCGACATCGACATCAATGCGACGGGCTCCGGAATCGAGGCTGTTTTCCAGCAATTCCTTGATGACCGACGCCGGACGCTCGACCACCTCACCTGCCGCGATCTGGTTTGCCAGTCGCGGACTGAGCAATTGAATGCGCGCAGCTTCGGCGGCCGGGCCGTCAACGCTTACGCTGACGTCCAGGCCTTCTTCATCGAGCAGCAGACCCGTCACGGCTCACCCGCCAGTTCCGCGCTCGGAATCTTCAATTGCTGACCGACTTTCAATTCATCGGAGCTGAGATTATTCGCCGAACGCAACGTTGCCATGCTCATGTCGTAACGGGCCGAGAGCATGCTCAGCGACTCACCCGGACGCACCATATGCTCACGCGGCCCCATGGCCAGCTTGCCGTTGTCCCTCAGCCAGGCGATGTACGTGCCCTGTGGCGGATTCTGCTGGAAGAACTGCTTCACACCTGCCGTGATCGAACGCGCCAGCGCCTGCTGGTGGCTGGCACCTTGAAGCTTGCTGGCCTCGGCAGAGTTGGAGATGAAGCCAGTTTCCACCAGGATCGATGGGATGTCGGGCGATTTGAGCACCATAAAGCCTGCCTGCTCGACCCGTGCCTTGTGCAGCGAGGTTACGCGGCCGATGTTGGTCAAGACTTTCTGGCCGACGTTGAGGCTCGACGTCAGCGACGCGGTCATCGACAGGTCGAGTAACACGCCTGCCAGCATGCGGTCTTTGTCGTCCAGGCTCACAGCACCCGCCCCGCCGATCAAGTCGGAGCGGTTTTCACTGTCTGCCAGCCAACGGGCGGTTTCGGAGGTGGCACCCCGTTCGGACAACGCAAACACCGATGCACCGAATGCTGCCGACGATGGCGCAGCGTCAGCGTGAATCGACACGAAAAGGTCGGCTCCTTTGGCGCGGGCGATTTCAGTGCGTTTACGCAACGGGATGAAGTAATCGCCAGTACGGGTCAGCTCGGCACGGTAGCCCTTCTCGGCATTGATCTGGCGCTGCAATTCCTTGGCGATCGACAGCACCACGTTCTTTTCTTTCTCGCCCCGGCTGCCTGATGCACCCGGGTCTTCACCACCGTGTCCGGCATCGATGACTACCACAATGTCGCGCTTGCCGTTCGGCACAGGCGTGAGCTTGATTTCAGGCTTCGACGGGCTGACCGGCACCGCTGGCGTTGCCGGGGCTACGGTGGCCGGGGTATCGGCGACGGTCGGCGGCGGGTTGGCGTCGGCAGGGTTGTCGTAAAGATCGACTACCAGACGATTGCCGTACTGCTGGTTCGGCGCCAGCGTGAAGCTTTTCGGGGTCACGGCCTTTTTCAGGTCGATGACCACGCGCAGGTCGTCCGGCGTGCGTTGCGCTGAACGCATGCTGGTGATCGGCGTGTTGGCGGTGGGGATGTTCAGCGCGCCGCCCAGCGTCGCGCCGTTGATGTCGATGACCAGACGGTCCGGAGACTGAAGGGTAAAGACGCTGTGCTGAACCGGGCCAGACAGGTCGAAAACCAGTCGAGTGTTATCCGGAGCACGCCATAAGCGGACACTTCGTACCTGTGAAGCGGCCAACGCGTCGACGGCCAGCGTCGTCAGCAGCAGTCCAATCACAGTAACCAGCGCGCGCATGCGCATACCTAACCCCATATCTATTTGAATTCCAAAGCCAAAGCGGCACACCATTTCTCACCGCGCGAGCTTTCAGGGCTCAGAGTCAGCGCTCGACCTTCCGCGTGCGGCCTAATGGTAATGATCAGGTCAGGCTTTGGCAAAAAGCCCGCACCGAGATTGGGCCACTCGATCAGGCAAAGGGCCTCCCCTTCGAAGTAATCCCGTATGCCGAGGAATTCTAGCTCTTCTGGATCAACAAGTCGGTAAAGATCAAAGTGATACGCGCGATTTCTCCCAATCTCGTAAGGTTCCACGAGGGTGAATGTCGGGCTTTTGACCGCGCCGACATGGCCCAGCCCTCGGATGATTCCCCGCGACAGGGTGGTCTTGCCAGCCCCCAGATCGCCCTCAAGAAAAATAATCCCATTGCTTTCAGTGACTTGGGCAATCCGCGCGCCAAATTCGGTCATCGCCTCTTCACCCATCAGGTGCAGGGTTAACTCAGACACGGTTGTTGCTCCTCCAGAAGCCTACGAATAACAGGAATCAGATCAGCGGCAGCCATCCCGCGCCCACTGGCGCCACATTGTTCTCCCGCCAGCGCGTGCAGCCAGACGCCGAGGCAGGCGGCCTCGAAAGCGGGCATTTTTTGCGCCATCAACGCGCCAATGACGCCCGCCAGCACATCGCCCAAACCGCCCGTCGCCATCGCCGGATGACCGTGATTGGCCAGCGCCAGATCCCCAGCAGGGTTAGCAATGAGGCTGCCGCTGCCCTTCAGAACACAGACAGCGTTGAATTTCCGGGCCAGCGCTCGCGCAGCAGCGGGCCGATCGGCTTGAATTTCCTGAGTGCCAATGCCCAGCAAACGCGCCGCCTCCCCAGGGTGCGGCGTGATCACGCAATCCTTGGGCAACCGCACCAGACCGGCGGCCAACTGATTCAGCGCGTCAGCGTCCCAGACTTGAGGCCGTTGGGCATTGGCGGCGGCAGACAACAGGCTGCGGCCCCAACTGTGCTGCCCCAATCCTGGCCCGACGACCAACACGCTGGCGGGCTCGATCAGCGCCATCAGTTGATTCGCCGAGCTGATGCCAGCGCTCATGACTTCGGGAAACCGCGTCAACGCAGCGGTAACGTGTTCGGGACGGGTCGCCAGCGTGACCATCCCCGCGCCGCTGCGCAAGGCGCTTTCCGTGGACAGCAGGGCCGCCCCGCCGAAGCCAAGATCGCCGCCAATGACCAACACGCGACCAAACTGGCCTTTATGGGCCGTGCGAGGACGAGCCTTGAGGACGGGCAGATTAAATGTATCGAGACGTTTAACGCTGACGGGCGCTTGCCCGACGATGGCCGGATCAGCCTGTAAATCGTCGAACACCAGCTCACCGACCAAGTCAGGCGCATCACCGGTGAACAGGCCGACCTTGAGACCAATGAAGGTCACCGTCAGATCGGCACGCACCGCCACGCCCAGCGTGTGGCCCGTGTCCGCGCACAGCCCCGACGGGATGTCGACTGCCATGACCGGCAAACGACTGTCGTTTATGGCGTGAATGGCGGACGTGTAGGGGTCGCGCACATCGCCCTTGAGACCCGTCCCGAGCAGCGCATCGACGACGATCCCGCTCAGCACTTGTTGCTGCCACGGCTGGATGTCGACCTGATCGCCCGCCGCTTCTTTATAAGCGGTCTCGGCATCGCCCTTCAGCGCCGAGCAATCGCCCACAGCCAGCACCGTCACCTGCCAGCCTACGCGCTTGGCCAAGGCCGCAATCAAATAGCCATCGCCCGCGTTATTGCCATGGCCTGCCAGCACTGTCAGTCGCTGACCGTCAGGCCAGTGGCGACGGATCGCGCGCCAGGCGGCGTGGGCTGCGCGCTGCATGAGTTCGAAGCCAGGCGTGCCTGCGGCAATCAGGCGTGCGTCGAGGTCACGGACCTGCGCGGCGCTGTACAGTGCGCCGGGAAATGGGGGTTTGCTGTGCAACATGCGTCTTTGGGCTCCGATGTCTGGCAGAATTATACGCACCTACGCCCCGGTGTCCTCCTTGCATGTCCGCGATAACTGTAGATCCAGCCACACATTCCGCACCCTTGTCGGTGGCGGCATTGTCCGAGCTTGCCCAATCCATCAAGGACTGGGGGCGCGAACTCGGCTTCCAACAAGTGGGCATCTCGGGGCTGGATCTGGCGAAACATGAGCAGCATCTGGAGCGCTGGCTCGAAGCCGGGTATCACGGCGAGATGGACTATATGGCAGCGCACGGCAGCAAACGTTCGCACCCGGAGGAATTGGTGCCGGGCACGCTGCGAGTGGTGTCGTTGCGTATGGACTATCTGCCGGGCGAAACGCAGATGGCGCAATTGCTGGCTCAGCCGGAAAAAGCCTATGTCTCGCGTTATGCCTTAGGCCGCGATTATCACAAGCTGATTCGCAAGCGCGTGCAGCAACTGGCCGAGCGTATCCAGCAAGCCATCGGCCCCTTCGGTTTCAGGGCGTTCGTCGACAGCGCCCCGGTGCTGGAAAAGGCCATCGCCGAACAGGCCGGTCTGGGCTGGATTGGCAAGAACACGCTGGTGCTGAATCGCAAGGCCGGGAGCTACTTCTTCCTGAGCGAGCTGTTCGTCGATTTGCCGCTGCCGACCGATGCCCCTCATGCCACCGAACATTGCGGGCGTTGCACAGCTTGTCTGGACGTGTGCCCGACCAACGCGTTCGTCGGGCCGTACGTGCTGGACGCCCGGCGCTGCATTTCTTACCTGACCATCGAATTGAAAACGTCGATTCCCGAAGAGTTGCGCTCGATGATCGGCAATCGAGTGTTCGGCTGCGACGATTGTCAGATCGTCTGCCCCTGGAACCGTTTCGCCCGGCCCACCGATCAAAACGACTTCAAACCCCGCCACGGCCTCGATAACGCCGAACTGACGACGCTGTTTTTGTGGGATGAGACGACGTTCCTCAGCAATACCGAAGGCTCGCCATTGCGGCGTGCGGGGTATGAACGGTGGTTGAGGAATCTTGCGGTGGGGCTGGGCAATGCGCCTTCTACCATTCCGGTGATCGAAGCATTGAAAGCGCGCCTGAATGATCCATCAGAATTGGTGCGGGAGCATGTGGAATGGGCATTGCGGCAGCATTCGAACAGCATCCCAAGCTGATGGCCGATTGCTGACCTGTGGGAGCGAATTTATTCGTGAGACGTCGGTACATCCGACACATCTTCGTGACCTGAACATCGTTCGCGAATGAATTCGCTCCTACAGAGGATTACGCATTGCCCGGCATCAAGTGCAAGGCGGGTTAATTGAAACGAATCAATGCCCATCCTTGTACACAAACTTGGGCATTTCCCAGTGGTACTTGATCGCCAGCAGACGCAGCAACAGCCCACCCGACAAGGTAATCAGCGTGCCCTGCTCGATCGGCAACCCCGCCCACTGACACAACAAGAAGCACCACGCCGCTGCGAACGAGACACTGGCATACAGCTCGCGTCGAAAAATCAGCGGAATGTCGTTGCAGAAGATGTCTCGCAGGATGCCGCCAAAGGTCCCGGTGATCACCCCACTGACCGCCGCCACCAGCATGCCCAGCCCCATGTCCAACGCCGTCGTGGAGCCGATGATCGTAAACGCCACCAGACCCAAGGCGTCGAGCACCAGGAACAGCGAGCGGAGGTGGCGCATCAGCGGTGCAATAAAGATCGTCACCAAAGCGGCCACCGTGGTGAGGATCAAGTATTCCGGGTGTTTCACCCACGTCAGCGGATAGTGGCCCAACAGCACGTCACGTACCGAACCGCCTCCCAGCGCCGTGATGCAGGCAATCAGCACCACGCCAAACCAGTCCATGCCGCGACGTCCGGCAGACAGCGCTCCAGTCATGGCCTCGGCAGTGATGGCAATCAGGTAAAGCATCAACAGCATGGTGGCGATCCGTGCGAAAGAGGGACGCAGTTTGAAACGTTTAGAAGCGCTTGCCCGCGGTTACGGTGTTCCTGTCACGGGCAAGCAAACGCCTAGTCGACGCGTCAGACTTTGATGAAATGCTCGCGATAAAAACGCAACTCGGCGATGGATTCACGAATGTCGTCCAGTGCCAGGTGGGTGCTGCCCTTCTTGAACTTAAGCTCCGGCGACCAGCGCGCTGCCAGTTCCTTGAGCGTCGAAACATCGAGGTTGCGGTAATGGAAGTAGTTTTCCAGGGTTGGCATGCGCTTATAAAGGAAGCGGCGGTCCTGACAGATGCTGTTGCCGCAGATTGGCGAGCTGCGCTCCGGCACCCACTGTTTGATGAAATCCAGAGTCATGGCTTCCGCCTCGGCAGTGGAAATCGTGCTCTCGCGCACGCGCTGGGTCAGGCCCGAACCGCCGTGCTGACGGGTGTTCCACTCGTCCATGCCATTCAACAGGTCATCGCTTTGATGCACGGCGATGACCGGCCCTTCGGCCAGAGTGTTCAGCTCGCTGTCGGTGATGATGGTCGCCATCTCGATGATGACGTCGTTGTCAGGGTCCAGACCGGTCATTTCCAGGTCGATCCAGATCAGATTCTGCTTGTTCTGCATATGTCGGCTCCTCAGCGTAGGCGCGCAGTTTAGCGTAGCCGAGCGTGCTAGACTCCCCCGCGCCTTACCCAATTAGCAGCTTTTGCATTCCGGATCTCAGAACACCCATGGCCAAACGCCAACTCAACCGCCGCCAAAACTGGCGCATCGAAAAGATTCAAGGCGAGCGCGCTGCCCGTGCCGCCAAACGTGAATCCCAAGCACTGGAAACGCTGGAAGGCGGCGATCTGGGTCCCGAGCAGACGGGGCTGGTCATCGCTCACTTCGGCGTTCAAGTGGAAGTCGAGGCACAGGAAGGCGAACTGAGCGGTCAGGTGTTCCGCTGCCATTTGCGGGCCAACCTGCCAGCGCTGGTGACCGGCGACAGAGTCGTCTGGCGGGCAGGCAATCAGGGCATTGGTGTTATCGTCGCGCAATTGCCGCGCAATACCGAACTGTGTCGTCCGGACACCCGAGGCCAGCTCAAGCCGGTGGCCGCCAACGTCGACATGATCGTCATCGTGTTCGCCCCCGCGCCTGAACCTCATGCCAACTTGATCGACCGGTATCTGGTGGCCGCAGAACACGCCGGCATTCGCCCGCTGTTGCTGCTGAACAAATTCGACCTGATCAACGACGAGAATGCCCCGGCGCTGAATGCGCTGCTGGCGGTCTATCGGACATTGGGCTACCCGGTGCTGGAAGTGTCGGCTCATCACGGTGACGGGATGCAGCAATTGCAGGATCTGCTGGACAGCCACATCAGCGTATTCGTCGGTCAGTCGGGCGTGGGCAAGTCTTCCTTGGTCAATAGCCTGCTGCCGGAAGTCGGCACGCGGGTCGGGCCTTTGTCGGAGTATTCCGGCCAAGGCACTCACACCACGACCACCGCCCGCCTGTTCCACTTCCCCCGTGGCGGCGATCTGATCGATTCCCCCGGTATTCGGGAGTTCGGCTTGGGCCATGTGAGCCGCGCCGACGTCGAAGCGGGCTTCATCGACTTCAACGACCTGCTGGGCCGCTGCCGCTTCCGCGATTGCAAACATGATCGCGAACCGGGGTGTGCGCTGCTCAAGGGTTTGGAAGATGGCCGCGTGCAGCAACAGCGGATGAACAGCTATCGCTCAATCATCGCGAGTTTGCCGGATAGCAGTTACTAAAACCTGCCGCACACAAAAACGCCGCGATCATCGCGGCGTTTTTTTCAAACCGGGTATCAGTTCTTGGTCTCGTCGATCTTCAGTTGCCCCTGATCGAACAGGTTCAGCTTCTGCCGAATTTCATGGGGCTGGGCGTAGGCCTGGGGATCGACGGCTGGCGCTGCGGTCGATGCCCCTGGCTTGGCGCCCGGCGCCGTCGGCGAGGTCGGAGCGGGAGCAGCATCCGATTTAGGCGCATCCCCCGTCCCTTGTGCACCTTCGATACGCTGCTGGGCCTTCTTGGTCAAAACCACGATATCGATACGACGGTTGATCGGATTAGTGGGGCTGTCCTTGTCATAAAGCGCCGACGACGCGTAGCCCACCACACGAGCGACCTGAGGATCAGGATAGCCACCGGCAGTCAGCGCACGGCGAGCGGCGTTGGCGCGGTTGGCCGACAGCTCCCAGTTACCGAAACCGTTGTTGCCCACGAAAGGCGTCGCATCGGTGTGACCACTCACGCTGATCTTGTTCGGCACCGCTTTGATGGTGTCGGCCATGGCCAGCAGAATGTCTTCGAAATACGGCTTCAGACGCGCGCTGCCGATGTCGAACATAGGCCGGTTTTCAGCGTCCATGATCTGGATACGCAGGCCGTCCTGAGTGATCTCAAACAGGATCTGATCCTTGAACTTCGCCAGTTGCGGGTTCTCGTTGACCTTGGTCTGCAGCTCCTGCAACAGCATCTCCAGCCGCTCTTGCTCGACCTGCTCGGCCGCTGCGTCTTCCTTGTCGGCGTCCACGGGCACCTTGTCCGGGGCGGGGGTGGATTTCACTTCAGGGTTGAGCGTCTGGTCGGGCGACATCTCGGGCGAACCGCCCAGGTCGATCACGTAAGGCGAACCGCTGTCGGAAAACCCGACCGGGTCTTTGAAGTAACCGGCAATGGCGATCAACTGCTCGGGCGTGGCCGAGGACATCAGCCACAGCACGAGGAAGAACGCCATCATCGCCGTCGCGAAGTCGGCGAAGGCGATTTTCCAGGCGCCGCCGTGGTGGCCGCCGCCGAAGCGCTTTACGCGCTTGACGATAATGGGCTGATTATTTTCCATGGATCAACGACCGCGAACAGCTTGTTCCAGCTCGCTGAAGCTGGGGCGGTGCGCCGGGTAGAGAACCTTGCGACCGAATTCGACAGCCAGTGAAGGCGGCACGCCTGAGGCCGAGGCCACCAGCGAAGCCTTGATCGACTCGAACACGTTCATTTCTTCTTTGGCGTCGTGGGCCAGGCACTGAGCCAGTGGGCCGAAGAAGCCGTATGCCGCGAGAATACCGAAGAACGTACCGACGAGCGCCGCACCGACGTGCATACCGATCGCGGCCTTGTCACCGGAACCCAGGGACGCCATGGTCACCACGATACCGAGTACCGCCGCCACGATACCGAAGCCGGGCATACCGTCCGCCACACCGGTGACGGCATGGGAAGGATGTTCCAGCTCTTCCTTCATGCTCAGCAGTTCCATGTCGAACAGGCCTTCCAGCTCGTGGGGAGCCATGTTGCCGGAGGACATGATGCGCAGGTAATCGCAGATGAATGCGATCATCTTGGTGTCTTTGAGCACGCTGGGGTACTTGGCGAAGATCGGGCTGTTTTCAGGCTCTTCGATATCGCCCTCGATGGCCATCATGCCTTCGCGGCGGCTCTTGTTGAGGATCTCGTAGATCAGCCCCAGCACCTCCAGATAGAAGGCGTGAGTGAAGCGTGAACCGAACATCTTCACGGACTTCTTGATCACGTGCATGGTCATATAGCCCGGGTTCGCCTGCAAAAATGCACCGAACGCGGCACCACCGATGATCAACACCTCGAAAGGCTGGATCAACGCAGCGATTTGACCATGGGAAAGTACGTAGCCGCCGAGGACGCTCGCGAAAACGACGATGATGCCGATAATTTTTGCCATAGATAAAGAATACTTACTGAGTCGGGTTCATGGTCATTGTGCGAGAAGCGTTCAAAACTCTTGTTCTACTTATCGGCATGAGTGCGCCAGACTATAGTGAAATCAAGCGAAAATCCTGCCTGGCGTCTGGCCCGGGTCTAGCAGCACGAAGGCCAGCATGATGCCATCATTCGACGTCGATCAAAACCTCCCAGCCGTACGGGCCTTGTGAATGCAATCAGATAAAGCCTCCCCGCTCCTCGTTCCGCAGACACTCGATGCCTGGGTCAAACAGCTAGACAGTCTCGCCCTGCCTGTTCCCGCCGTCGCGCATGCGAAGGTCAATGCCGCGCTCAACGACAGTCGCAGATCGCTGCGCGAGATTGCTGACTTGATGCAGGACAGCCCCGCGCTGGTTCTCAGCGTGCTGCGCGAAGCCAATGTGCACAGCGGCGGCCTGACCGAACCGGCCGAAAGCCTCGAAGTGGCGCTGAATAGACTGGGGCTTGCCCGCACCGGCACTTTGCTCGCACGATTGCCGAGCGTGGAACTGCAACAAATCCCGGTCGCGCTGCGCCAACTGCAACTGATCAGCCAGCACGCCACACAACAGGCGTACGGGCTGTTCGCGAATCAGTTGGCGCGTCTGTGGCAAGACATTCATTTGGGCAGCCTGCTGTTCCTCGCGCCACTGTGGCCCATGGCGCTGGCCCATCCCAAGTTGCTGGAAGAGTGGGAATTGCGGGTTATCCACAAAGGAGAGTGCGCCAAGACTGTGGAAAAAGCCTTGTTCGGCGTGCGCCTGGTGCAACTGTGCCAGGCATTGGCGGAGCGTTGGCAACTGCCGATCTGGGTCACACAGGGCTATAACCTGCTGATGCGCGAACAGCGCAGTCTTGTGAAGGTGCTGCGCATCGCCCACGAGAGCGATGATCCGCTCAAACAACAGCAAGCGCTGGATGCCGATCTGCCTTTGCGCCGCTGGTTCAATCAGCCCGCCAACACCATTCTCCTGGCCAACGGCCTGGCGCTATCGGCACAACAAGCGTGGGACTCGCCGCACAATCTGCGCTGGCAATTGCTGACCAGTCTTTATTTGCAACAGCCCTTCGATGACCTTCAACAACAGGTGCACCAGAACGCCGCTGCCAGCGCTCGTCAACACGCAGCGCCCGGCGTCTGGCATCCGGCCGAAGCGTTGCTATGGCCTTGGGACGCTCGGCGGGTGCACAAAGGCTTGCTGCCCGCGCCACCGCCGTCCGCTGAAGCGCTGCAAGTCTGGCGCAAGCACTGCGGCGACCTGCTCAAAGAGCCCAGCGCCTTCACCAATGCCATGCACCTGACGACCACCGCGCGAGACGCTCTGATCGCATCGGGCATGCAACGGGCCGTGCTGCTGATGATCGACCGTAAAACCGACACCCTGCGGGTGCATCAAATCGCCGGCGTGGACAAATCCGCCGCCGCGCTGCTCATCCCTTATAAAGACAGCACGGTCCTGCAACGCCTGTTGGCCCAAGCCACACAATTGCGTCTGAACGCCAGCAACAACGCCCAGTTTTCGGCCTTGCTGCCCCCTCAACTGCGCAATCTGTTTTCGGGTGAAAACCTGTTGATCCGATCACTGGCCAGCAATGGCCGGGTCATCATGGTGATCGTCGCCGATCAAGGGGGTGGGCCTTTCTCGGAAGTGACGGTGCAAGCCTTCGGAAAAACCGGGCAATGCATAGAGAAAGCGCTGACAACCTTTAGCCATCGCAATGGCTGACGGCTGAGCTACAATTCGCCTATTTTCATGATCTGGAGACACCCATGTCTGCCTTCTCAAGCTTGCCGCTGGTCATCGAGCCCGCAGACCTGCAGGCACGCCTCGGCGCTTCAGAACTGATCCTGGTCGACCTGACCAGCGCCGCCCGCTATGAAGCCGGTCATCTCCCCGGTGCTCGCTTTGTCGACCCCAAACGTACCCAACTCGGCCAACCGCCCGCGCCAGGCCTGCTGCCGACTCAGGCGCAGCTGGACGCACTGTTCGGCGAGCTCGGTCACAACCCGAATGCCGTTTATGTGGTGTACGACGACGAAGGCGGCGGCTGGGCCGGGCGCTTCATCTGGCTGCTGGACGTCATCGGCCATTCGAAATACCACTATCTGGACGGCGGCCTGCTGTCCTGGCAGGCGGAAGGTTTGCCGCTGTCTACGGAAGTGCCCGCTCCTGCTGGCGGCCCGGTGCCAGTGACGATTCACGACGACCCCACCGCCACCCGCGAATACCTGCAAAGCCGACTGGGCGCTGACGACCTCGCCATCTGGGACGCACGTGGTCCTACCGAATATTCAGGCGAAAAGGTCGTGGCAGCACGCGGCGGCCATATTCCAGGCGCTGTGAACTTCGAATGGACGGGGGGCATGGATCAGGCCCGCAGTCTGCGCATCCGCAAGGACATGCCGCAGATTCTGGAGAGCCTGGGCATCACCCCGGACAAGGAAGTCATCACCCATTGCCAGACCCACCATCGCTCAGGCTTCACCTACCTGGTCGCCAAGGCGCTGGGTTACCCGCGAATCAAGGGTTACGCCGGTTCGTGGGGCGAATGGGGCAATCACCTGGATACGCCCATCGAGAAGTAATCGCTCACCCGGCACTCCCTGTCTCGACTTTTGAAAAGCCTTTTGAACGCTTTAGGAACCTTGATGAAACAGCGTCTGTTTATCCTTTTCCAATACCTGCTTCCCCACCATCTGCTGTCACGTCTGGCGGGCTGCGTTGCCGAGTGCCGCGTGCGCTGGTTCAAGAACGCCTTCACCCAGTGGTTCGCACGCCGCTATAACGTCGACATGTCCCAGGCCTTGGTGGAAGACATCACGGCGTACCCACACTTCAACGACTTCTTTACCCGAGCCCTCAAACCGGGGGCACGCCCGCTGGACGAAACACCGGGCGCAATTCTGTGCCCTGCCGATGGCGCGGTAAGCCAGTTGGGCCCGATCGACCACGGCCGGATTTTCCAGGCGAAGGGCCACAGCTACAGCGCACTTGAGCTGCTGGGTGGCGATGCACGCTTGTCCGCGCCGTTCATGGGCGGCGAGTTCGCCACTATTTACCTGTCGCCGAAGGACTATCACCGCGTTCACATGCCATTGGCAGGCACGTTGCGCGAGATGGTCTACGTTCCGGGTCGCTTGTTTTCGGTGAACCAGACCACAGCGGAAAACGTCCCGGAATTGTTCGCCCGCAACGAACGCGTGGTCTGCCTGTTCGACACCGAGCGCGGTCCAATGGCCGTAGTGTTGGTGGGCGCGATGATCGTGGCCTCCATCGAAACCGTCTGGGCGGGTCTGATAACCCCTCCAAAACGTGAACTGAAAACCTTCCGCTATGACGAAGCCGCACGCGCACCCATCCATCTGGAGAAGGGCGCCGAGTTGGGGCGCTTCAAGCTAGGCTCGACCGCCATCGTGCTGTTTGGCCCGAATCAGGTGAAGTGGGCAGCGGACCTGGCAGCCGGTTCGCCGACTCGAATGGGTCAATTGCTGGCAACCCCTCCTCAGGCCTGATTCTTGCCTGACAAACTCTGAAACGGTTTATTGGCGGGCCTGTGGTCGAGAGCACAGCCCGCCGCTGGTCAGCCAAGCGCCTTTGTATCCGTATTGATACGGTGTCACATTGACATTAAGGGCTGCCCTCATGGCCCAATGCTGGTACAGTCTCTCGTCAGTCTTGTAGGAAACTTCGCTTTCAATTGACGTAAACTTGCTCGTTTAGCTCGGTCACGCGTGTCATGCATGCGATCGCTTGTAGTCATCTGAGCCAGTAGTTGTTGGAGTTTGCCTGTCACATGAGTAACTTAAGCCTCCCACTGTTGTTGCGCGCCCCTGTGCCGACGCAGTCGAGCCTGTCGTTCTGTGACGCGACGCCGAAAGACCTGAAGCGCTGGATCGCCACTCTCCCTAAAGCCAACCTCGGTGAAATGGCTCGCCAGCTGTATCAGGGCCTGGGCGAACTCAACCAGCTGCTGACCCCCAGTGAAAACCGGCTGCAATTGCTGGAGCTCCTGCGTCCCGAAGTCTTCTTCGTGTGCAAGCACCTGGAACGTCACTTCCTCAATCAGTCGGTCGTGCTTGAAGAACGCCCGCGCAAAGTCGCCAATCTGTGCCAGGCCCTGCAAAACCACCTGGCCATTGGCTACAAGCAAATCATCGCCCGAGTCGCGCCCAAACTCACTCGCGACCGCACCACGCTGCTGACCACTGCCCTTCAACGCGCGCTGCATTGCCTCAATGGCCCGCTGATCCGCGCCAACCAGCTTTATTGCCCGGTGCAAGACGGTCTGTGGCTCGAACTGCATCAGATCTACCAGATTGCTCGCCAGAATCAGTTGCACAACGTTCCAGTGGCTGACAATCAAGCACACCACACTCGCACCCTGACCGTCGAACAGACTTACGTCGTGGCGCTGCTGATGGGGTGCTCCCGCTGCAACCAGATGCGTCAACACAACATCGGCAAACTGGCCGATGCACTGGACGCCTGGAGCTCGATGGTCACGCTGCAACAGCCGGTCGATGACGCCAGCCTGTACGCCGTGGCCCATGGCACCGATACCGCGCCGCGCTACACCACGCTGTACACCGACGATCAGCGCGGCAATCTGCTGGGCATCAACCCTCGCCCGCTTTCGGCAGCCTTGCAGCGCTACATCGAAATGCCGATTGAGCAGCGCTCGCAGTCTTACCTGCACGTACCGCCAGGCCTTTCACTCGACGTGTTGCAACATCTCGCTGCCGCGTGGGGCGATGTGTCTGAGCGTGCTTTCCAGCGCACGGTCGGGCAAGGCACATTGACCGTCTGCGTCGGCATGAGCGCCCTGCACTATTTCGTCGGTGGCAAAAAATGCTTCAGCGATCTGCTGCTGGTGCCTACGGTGACCGTGAGCAAGGTCGCCGAATATAGCTTGCAGCCACTTGAGCCAGCGCGCCACGACCCGTGGGCACAGGCGATGGACGTTCAGCGCACCGGGTCGTCGACTTCCATGCTGCCGTTCGAAGAGATCGAATATCAGCGCGAGGAAGCGGACGGCGGCGCCTCTGCCCTGGATGGTCAGAAGAGCTTTCCCACCTACAACCTGAACATCGTCAACCACAGCCCTGGCGGCTATTGCCTGGCCTGGCCTAAAGACGTTCCCGATCAGCTGCAGGCAGGCGAGATGATCGGCATTCAGGATCACGGCCACGGCTGGAGTATCGCGGTAGTGCGCTGGGTGCGTCAGGTGCGCAGCGGCGGTACGCAGATGGGGGTTGAGCTGATCGCCCCGTTCGCACAGGCGTGCGGCATGCAGTTGCTGCGTGCCGAACAGAGCAGTCAATACCTGCGAGTGCTGTTGCTGCCCGAAGTGCGCGCCATTGATGTGCCTGCCACCGTCATTGCGCCTCGCTTGCCATTCGACGACGGCAATAAAGTGATGATCAACAGCAGCGGCGACGAGCGCCGGGCGACCCTGAGCAATCGCAAGGCCACGACCGGCAGCTACAATCAGTTCGAATACGAAATTCTGGAAGGGCCGAAGAAAGCGACGCCAGAAGCAGGACCGGAGCAGGAATTCGATTCGTTGTGGACGGTGCTCTAACCCCCCAACGCATTACATTCGTGGGAGCCGGCTTGCTGGCGAATGCATTGGGTCAGACACGAAGATGTTTCTGACCTGACGCATTCGCCAGCAAGCCGGCTCCCACAGACGGTGCAACGTCTTAGGTGAAACGGCTTATAAGCCACGCCCTTCGCGATCCCTGAAGCCCAAGAGGTACAGCACCCCATCCAGCCCCAGCGTCGAAATCGCTTGTTTGGCAGACTGCTTCACCAGCGGCTTGGCACGGAATGCAACGCCCAGACCGGCAATGGCCAGCATCGGCAAATCGTTCGCGCCGTCGCCAACGGCGATGGTCTGCTCCAGACTCAAGCCTTCCTTGATCGCCAGCTCGCGCAACAGGTCAGCCTTGCGCTGCGCATCGACAATCGGCTCGACGGCCACGCCGGTGCATTGGCCGTCCACCACTTCCAGCTCGTTGGCGAAGATGTAGTCGATACCCAGTTTCGCCTGCAACTGACGGGCGAAGTAGGTGAAGCCGCCTGACAGAATCGCGGTTTTGTAGCCCAGGCGCTTGAGTTCGGCGAACAGGTTTTCAGCGCCTTCGGTCAAACGCAGCGAGGCGCCGATTTCATCCAGCACTTTGATATCGAGACCTTTGAGCAACGCGAGACGCTCTTTGAAGCTGGCGCGGAAATCCAGCTCGCCCCGCATCGCACGCTCGGTGATTTCCGACACGCGCTCACCCACGCCGTGGGCCTTGGCCAGTTCGTCGATGACTTCAGCCTCGATCAGCGTCGAGTCCATGTCGAACACGGCCAGACGACGATTGCGGCGGAACAGGGAATCCTGCTGGAACGCGATATCAACGTTCAGCTCTTGCGCCACGTGCAGGAACTCGGCGCGCATCTCCTGCGCATCAGCGGGTTCGCCGCGCACGGAAAACTCGATGCAGCCCTTGCCCTTGTCACTTGGCATGTCCGGCGGCATGCGCCCGGACAGACGGTCGATGCGATCAATATTCAAGCCGTATTTGGCGGTGATCGCACTCACGGTTTGCAATTGCTCGGCCGTGACCTTGCGGGTCAGCAGCGTCACGATGTGCCGGTCTTTGCCCTGATCGTCGACCCAGTGCTGGTAGTCGTCTTCGCTGACGTGGGTGAACAGCACCTGTAAGCCCAGCTCATCGACCTTCGACTGCACCCCATCCAACACCGTCGAGCCGTTCTCGGTGTCCGGAATCTGGACCAGAATGCCAAACGAAAGCGTGTCGTGGATCACCGCCTGACCAATATCCAGAACATCGGCGCCGCCGCGAGCCAGCACGCCAGTAATGGCCGCCGTCAGACCCGGACTGTCTTCGCCAGTGATGTTTATCAGGACAATTTCGCGCAAGGCGCACCCCCGCAGGTGGAAAAAAACGGCATTCTACTCACTTTCAGTGACCACCGGGCACAGTGAGCGCTTTGCCGTCTCTGGGTCGCTCGCTATACTGCGCCCCAACTTCTCCAAGAGAGCCGTGCTCAGTGAACCGGCCCACGCCAGTAAAAACCGATAATTTCTTCTTGCTGATCTTCCGGGCTCTGCGTCATCGACGCGTTCCGATTGCTTTGCGCATCGCCAGCCACAACGTGATCCTCGTCGCGCTGGCGCTGGTGATCTATGCCTGCGTGATGGGTTTGCAGTTCAAGCAGGCCATGCACGAACAGGCAGATGCGCTGGGCCAGGCCCTGACCACGCAAACCGCGACCTCCGCCACCGAGCTGCTGGTGTCCAACGACATCCTCAGCCTCAACGTGTTGCTGGGCAACCTGGTGAAGAACCCGCTGGTGGCCCACGCGGCGATCTACAGCGTTGATAACCGCATCCTTGCCGAAGCCGGTCAGCGTCCGAAAAACGGACTGTTGGGCGAAGCCGAGGGCCTCTACGAAATCAAAGTGACGTTCCAGGACGTGGTCGCGGGCACCTTGCGCATCAGCCTGGACATGTCCCAGTTCCAGCAGCCTTTGCTGATCAGCCTGCAAAGCATGGGGATTCTGGCCGGTATTCTGTTGGCACTGGCGCTCGCCTTGAGCCTGCGTCTGGGACGGCACATTTCCACGCCGATGCTGCAACTGCGCATGTGGCTGCGTTACATCGATCCATACACCCCGGCGACTGATCGTCAGGATGAAATCGGTGATCTGGCCCGTCAGCTCAAAGCGTCTTATGCGCCACCCGAGCCGGAGCCTGCACCGATTCCCGAGCCAGCGCCTGTTGCAGAAGACGATGACAGCTCGCCTGAGTTCGACGCCAGCGATCTGAGCGACCCTGAATTCGACGAAGCGCCGAAGCCCCGCGCGACAGCGATCCCGGCGCGACGCATCATGGCCGAGGAAGATGAAGAGGACGAGGAAGACCCGTTCGCCGATCTGCGCGACAACACCCCTGTTGCGCAGAAGCCTGCGCCACGCCCTGCTCTGCCAGTGGCCCCATCGCAACCGCAATACAGCGCGGTACTGGCCGTTCAATTAGGTTCGCAGGAACAATTGCGTCGTTTGCCTCGCGCTCGTTTGACCGAACTGCTGGAGCGTTATCGCGACTGCATCGATCAGGCGGCATCGCTCTATGACAGCGAGTTGCACACACTGAACGACGGCAGCTCACTGATGGTGTTCAGCACCCAGGACAGCGGTGACGATTACCTGACCAACGCCATCTGCTGCGGCGAATTGCTGCGCGCCCTGAGCCACGCCTTGCAGATCGAAGTCGCGGACAGCGGCATCACGCTGCAATTGCAACTGGGTCTGACGCTGGGCGAAGGCTTGCACGGCATGAATCAGATCGACCTGCTGCTGACCGAAACCGCGCAAGACGCGTTGGCCCTCTCGCAACACAGCCGCAACTTGCTGCTGGTCGAGCGCAAAATCAGCGAAGATCACACCATCCGCCAACGCGCCCGTATCCGCCCGATCGCCAGCCCCGAAGGCGCCAGCTGTGTCGAGCGCCTGATGGAACCGTATCCGTCGATGCTTGAGCGCCAGTTGGCGCGCATGCATGAGGCGCGCAAGGCGTAACCCGCTGCGCCGATCCACCTGTAGGAGCCGGCTTGCTGGCTCCTATGGCCTGCGGCCAGAATCAAATGCGATCTGCGCCCCCCCTTTAACGATCAAAACAACGTCTGTAGCTGCACGGCTTCATGATTTCGTCACCCACAAAAAAGCCCGCATCGCTGCGGGCTCTTTGTATGTGGCTGACTTAGAACCGGTAGATTTCCAGATCTGTGCGAATCGGCGACGCCATCGGGATCTTTGGCTTGTCCTGATCGACGCGGGTCTTGGCAGGTTGAGCGGCTTTCTTGGGCTCTTCCGCAACCAACGGCTGACTGGCCACCGGTTTGACCGCCACGCTCAGTTGATCGGCCAGACGCTGCAACAGCACGCCTTGAGCCTTGACCTGCGCCGCAGAGGTGCCCGCATGAGGCTCTTCCAAGTGAACCAGCTTGCTGTCGCGCACGGTGCCGCGACGGTCCAGCAAACGCCACTGAGCGTCGAGGACCGCGGGTTGATTCACACCAGAGTCCAGACGGGTGATAGACAGTACGACCTGCACATCCGGGGTGAAATTCGCGGCCGCAGGCGCCATGACGACCCGTTGGCTGTCCAGCTTCCACGCCAACTGGCGCAGCAGCAATTGATCGATATCAGAGGACAGACTGCCCGCCCAGCGCCCGTCAGCCGAGGCCGTCAGGCTGCCGTCGGGTTGGCGTTGCAGTAATGTCTCGCGTTGCAGATAGTCAGCAACGGAAACCGGACCCAGCAAAACAGCGACTCCGGCACTTTGTTTCGGTTGCCCAGGTTCGCCACTGTCCAGCTGATAGAGCGATTGGGGCTGATGAACGCTGCACCCGGCCAAACCTAGAACGCCGGTCAACAACAGAACAAAAGGAACGCGTAGAAAATTCATCATTCCGTCCAAGTGGCCCCGCACGGCGGCCACACTGTCAAATACTCAAGAAAACATGAAGGCACACAGCCACGCCCGCACCTCAAGACGACATATCATCCGTGAATATGCGCGATGACTCCAGCGATTCTGCGTCGATCTTCGTGACGAAACGAAGATCGGCAGCTGAAATCACCAGTTTAAGTAGCGCTTTCCACCAACAAAGCGTCTACGCGCTGGAAGCCACGCGGTAGCTTATTGCCACGACGGCCACGCTCGCCTTTGTAGTGTTCGAGATCATCCGGCTTAAGAGAAAGCGTACGCTTGCCCGCTTGCAGCACCAAAGTGGCGCCTTCAGGAATGACGGCCAGGTCGGTCACATACTCTTCACGGCTAGCGACGCGCTCACCCGGAATACCGATGATCTTGTTGCCCTTGCCTTTGCCCAGTTGCGGCAGATCGCTGATTTTGAACACCAGCAGGCGACCTTCGGTCGTGACCGCCGCGAGCCAGTTCTGCTCACGATCCGGCACGGGACGCGGCAAGATAACCTTCGCACCCGACGGCAGGCTCAACAGCGCCTTGCCTGCCTTGTTCTTGGCTTGCAGATCCTCACCCTTGACCACGAAACCGTAACCGGCGTCCGATGCGATCACGTACAGCGCGTCGTCATCCGGCAGCAGCACGCACTCGAAGGTGGCGGCAGGCGGTGGCGTCAGACGCCCCGTCAACGGATCGCCCTGCCCTCGCGCAGACGGCAAGGTATGCGCCGCCAGCGAGTAGCTGCGGCCGGTGGAGTCGATGAACACGGCGAACTGGTTCGAACGCCCCGCCGCTGCCGCTTTGAAGCCGTCGCCCGCCTTGTAGGAAAGCCCGGTCGCATCGATGTCGTGGCCCTTGGCGCAGCGCACCCAGCCTTTTTCCGACAGCACGACGGTCACCGGTTCGGTGGGCATCAGTTCGTTTTCGGACAACGCCTTGGCTTCGGCGCGCTCGACGATCGGCGAGCGACGGTCATCGCCATAGGTTTGTGCGTCGGCAATCAGCTCGCTACGGACCAGCTTGCGCAGCTTGGTTTCACTGCCCAGCAGCGCCTGAAGCTTGGCTTGTTCCTTAAGCAATTCGTCTTGTTCGCCGCGCAGCTTCATCTCTTCCAGACGCGCCAACTGACGCAACCGGGTGTCGAGGATGTAATCAGCCTGGATTTCAGACAGGTCGAAACGTGCGATCAGCTCGGCTTTCGGGTGCTCGGCGGTGCGGATGATGTGGATCACTTCATCCAGATTCAGGTACGCAGTGAGCAAACCTTCCAACAGGTGCAGACGCTTCTCGACCTTGTCCAGACGGAACTGCAAGCGGCGGCGCACGGTGGTGAGACGGAATTGCAGCCATTCGGACAGCAGCGTCTTGAGGTTTTTCAGCTGCGGCTTGCCGTCGAGGCCGATGATGTTGATGTTCACCCGGTAGCTGGATTCCAGCTCGGTGGTGGCGAACAGATGCTGCATCAGCTCTTCGGGATCGACGCGGTTGGAGCGCGGAATGATCACGATGCGGCAAGGGTGCTCGTGGTCCGACTCATCGCGCAGGTCAGCGACCATCGGCAGTTTCTTGGCCTGCATCTGCGCGGCGATTTGCTCCAGCACCTTGGCGCCGGAGACCTGGTGAGGCAGCGCGGTGACGACGATGTCGCCATCTTCGACGCGATACACCGCACGCATGCGCACCGAGCCACGGCCGGTTTCGTAGATTTTCAGCAGGTCGGCGCGCGGCGTGATGATTTCCGCTTCGGTCGGGTAATCCGGACCCTGTATGTGCTCACACAGCTGTTCGATGGTGGCCTTGGGCTCATCCAGCAGACGGACACAGGCCGACGCGACTTCACGCAGGTTGTGCGGCGGCACGTCGGTGGCCATGCCCACGGCAATACCGGTGGTGCCGTTGAGCAGGATGTTCGGTAAACGGGCTGGCAACACCGCCGGCTCGTCCAGCGTGCCGTCGAAGTTCGGCACCCAGTCCGCCGTGCCTTGGCCCAGTTCGGTGAGCAACACTTCGGAATAGCGGGACAAACGCGCTTCGGTGTAACGCATGGCGGCGAACGACTTGGGATCATCCGGCGCACCCCAGTTCCCCTGGCCGTCCACCAGCGTGTAGCGATAGCTGAACGACTGGGCCATCAACACCATGGCTTCGTAGCAGGCTGAATCGCCGTGGGGATGGAATTTACCCAACACATCACCGACGGTACGCGCCGATTTCTTGTGCTTGGCGTCGGCATCCAGACCCAGCTCGCTCATGGCGTAGACAATGCGCCGCTGCACAGGCTTCAGGCCGTCGCCGATATGCGGCAAGGCGCGGTCCATGATCACGTACATGGAGTAGTTGAGATAGGCCTGTTCGGTGAAGTCAGCCAGCGACCGGCGTTCTACGCCGTCCAGGCTGAGGTCAAGGGAGTCGCTCATGCGGGCCTCATCATTTTGTCGTCTGACGCAGCAGCAAGGTGCCGCCGCGCTGTGTGAATTCGAGTTGTTGGATGGCGCTCATACCCAGCAGCACCTGATCACCGTCCAGACCGGGCACCACGAGGGCGCGCACATCGTTCAGGACGATATCGCCGATTTGCAGCCGCTTCAGCGTGGTCCGGAAGGCGTCAGTCCGGCCGTTGGCCGTGCTGACTTCCACCCTGGCGCCGCGCTCAAGTCGCAGTGTCTGCGCGACACCTTCGGGAATCGCGACGTTGGTTGCGCCCGTGTCGAGCATGAATTCGACGGGGTGGGCATTGATCTGCCCCGTCATGACGAAATGCCCCTGACGATTACTCGCCAGTCGCACTTCGACATAGCCATCACCGTGTTCCGAGGTGACGGCAGTATTCGGATTTTCCTGATGCTGCTCCCACTGGCCGAAAAACCGCGTCGCCAGAAACAGCCCTGCGGCCCAGACAACGATCAGCATCAGGCGCCCGGCGCCTTTACCGGGAGGCCCTTGCCTCAAGGCTTAGTGCTCCAGCCACCCTCAGGCGCATCGAAACGCCAGACAATGGGCCGTTTTTCGCCGTCGGCCCTGGCACCGAAATTGTTGTCGATGCCTACCCACGCGCCGCTGTCATCGATGATCAGCGCTTCGGTGAGGCCGTATTTCTGATCGTAGAGCCGGTTCGGCAGCAAGGCCTCCTTGGCAAACGACCAACAGGTCTCCAGCTTCCCGGTCTCCAGCGTCCGACGACAGATGCGATAAGCCGCGCGCTCCAGGGTGTAGAGTTTGCCTTTGTACAGCGAGATATCGGAAAAGTCCTTGGCGACGGATTTGCCCCCCAGCTGTGGCGGCAAGGTGTCATTGCCGGACTCCATGCGCAGAATGCAGCTGGTGCCGCAGGCCCAACCGTCCTTGCCAAGCTTCGCGGTCAACAGCCCACGTTTTTCGCGCTCGGCGGCGAGCCAGATCTGGTCGCCTGCCGGGCTGATGGCGATGCCTTCAAAAATAGCGTTGAAATGCTGAAGCATGCCCGCCGCCTGGGCTTCCACGACCAGCTTCTTCGGCAGGGGCAACCAGCTTGCCGCGCCCTCGACGGGCACTTTCAGCACCGTCGCGAATCCTTCGCTGACCAGATAACGATTGCCCGCCGAATCACAAGTCACGCCTTCGAAATCCAGGTCGCCGCCCCGTAGCAGCGACGCGGCCTTGGCCATGTTTCGCAGCGTGCCCGACAAACCGCTGTCCGGAATCGGCGGAATTTCAAGCTTCAGCGCCTTGGCTTTCCAGACCGTCGCTGACGTGTCGAGGCTGTACAGAATCTCGTCGTCGCGATCCGAAACCGTCCACAGCACGCCATCGCAAGACGCCAGCCCGGACAGGTTGCCGCCGATCATGTCGTCGACTGCATGTTCGGACAGCAACTTGAGCTCGGGCAGTGGCTTTTGCGCCACCGGCTGCGCAGCAAATACAGGCATGGCGGTCAGCATCAGCGCTGCCAGCCACCCTCGGATCAAACCAGCACCTCGGCCAGATTGCCCTTGGATTCCAGCCAGGTCTTGCGATCACCTGCGCGCTTCTTGGCCAGCAGCATATCCATCATCTCGGACGTCGCTTCGAAATCGTCCAGCGTCAGTTGCACCAGACGACGGGTGTTCGGGTCCATGGTGGTTTCGCGCAGTTGCGGTGGGTTCATTTCACCCAGGCCTTTGAATCGCGTGACTTGCGGCTTGCCGCGTTTCTTTTCGGCCACCAGCCGGTCAAGGATGCCGTCGCGCTCGGCTTCGTCGAGAGCGTAATAAATCTCCTTGCCCAGATCGATACGGTACAGCGGCGGCATGGCGACGTACACATGGCCAGCGTCCACCAGCGGGCGGAAATGCTGGACGAACAGCGCGCAGAGCAGCGTGGCAATGTGCAGGCCGTCGGAGTCGGCGTCGGCAAGGATGCAGATTTTGCCGTAGCGCAGTTGGCTCATGTCCGCCGCGCCCGGATCGACGCCGATAGCGACCGCGATGTTGTGCACTTCCTGGCTGGCAAGGACTTCGCCGCCATCGACTTCCCACGTGTTCAGAATCTTCCCGCGCAACGGCAGGATGGCCTGGAATTCCTTGTCTCGCGCCTGTTTGGCCGAGCCGCCTGCAGAGTCACCCTCGACCAGAAACAGCTCGGCGCGCATGGGGTCCTGACCCGCGCAATCCGCCAATTTGCCCGGCAATGCCGGACCTTGGGTGATGCGCTTGCGCTCGACCTTTTTGCTCGCCTTCAGGCGACGGCCGGCGTTGTTGATGGCCAGTTCGGCCAGTTGCATGCCCATTTCCGGGTGCGCATTGAGCCAGAGGCTGAACGCGTCCTTGACCACACCGGACACGAAGGCCGCCGCTTCACGGGACGACAGCCGCTCCTTGGTCTGGCCGGAGAATTGCGGCTCCTGCATCTTCATCGATAGCACGAACGCGATGCGCTCCCAGACGTCTTCCGGGGCCAGCTTCACGCCACGCGGCAGCAGGTTGCGGAACTCGCAGAACTCGCGCATCGCGTCGAGCAGGCCCTGACGCAAACCGTTGACGTGGGTGCCGCCCTGGGCAGTGGGGATCAGGTTGACGTAGCTTTCCTGAACGCTGTCGCCGCCTTCCGGCAACCACAGCAGCGCCCAGTCCACAGCTTCCTTGTTACCCGCAAAGGCGCCACAAAACGGCTCTTCCGGGAGGCGCAAGAAATCGTTGACCGAGTCCTGCAAATAAGAGCGCAGGCCGTCTTCGTAATGCCACTCGACTTTCTCGCCGGTGCTTTTGTCTTCAAAGCTGACCAGCAGCCCTGGGCACAGCACGGCCTTGGCCTTGAGCACGTGTTTGAGGCGGCTGACGGAAAATTTGGGGCTGTCGAAATACTTCGGGTCCGGCGCGAAAAACACACTGGTGCCGGTGTTGCGTTTGCCCACGGTGCCGACCACGGCGAGTTCGGTGGCCTTGAAGCCGTCGGCAAAGGTCATTTCGTATTCGTTGCCGTCGCGCTTGACCCGCACCCGCACCTGGGTGGAGAGCGCGTTGACGACGGAAATCCCCACGCCGTGCAAACCGCCGGAGAACTGGTAGTTCTTGTTGGAGAATTTGCCGCCCGCGTGGAGCTTGGTGAGAATCAGCTCAACGCCCGAGACGCCCTCTTCCGGGTGAATGTCCACCGGCATGCCGCGACCGTCGTCGGCCACTTCCAGGGAGTTGTCGGCGTGGAGAATCACTTGCACCGATTTGGCGTGGCCTGCCAAGGCTTCGTCGACGCTGTTGTCGATGACTTCCTGGGCGAGGTGGTTCGGCCGAGAGGTGTCGGTGTACATGCCCGGCCGCTTGCGGACCGGGTCGAGGCCCGAGAGGACTTCGATGGCGTCTGCGTTATAAGAGCTAGCGCTGGGATTGGCCATGGGGTCTCGTCATCAAGTCGTTCATGAAATGTCGGAATGACACTGTTCTACAGGTTTGTTTCAGTCAGCGCTTCGATTCTGGCGCTTCGTTCAGAGCGTCGACAGATCGATAGCTTGCAACAGCTCGGGGGCGAATCCGGCAATGCTCAACAAGGTCGGCATTTTTTCTGCGAACCCCTGGAAGCTGTGATCGCCGCCCGCCTCGATGCGCAAGGCACAGGCCCGGTAAAACGCCTGTGCCCGTTTGTAATCCAGCGTCTCGTCACCGGTTTGCAGCCACACCTGAATGCGCTGCGGATCCTGTGGCGCGGGCACTTCAAGCTCTGCCAGCGCATCCACGTGATCGTGCGTCAGCTCCCAGCTTTCGCCGGTGTAGAGGTTCGTTTGGGTGCCCAGAAAACCGTCGAACAGCTGGTGCGGATTCACCGCCGGGTTGATCAGCACGGCCTTGAGGCCATGTCGCTCAGCCAAGTGAGTCGCATAGTAGCCGCCGAGGGAGCTGCCGACCAGTAATGGCCGCCCGCCCAGTTCGTCGATGGCGGTTTCAAGCTGGGCAATGGCCTGGCGCGGATGATGATGCAGCTCCGGCACGCGCAGTTGCTCACTCAGACCGAGACGGTTCATCAGCCCGGACAGCTGCGTGGCCTTCTTCGACATCGCCGAGCTGTTCAGGCCATGTATATAAAGCAGTGTCGAGTGATGGTGATTCACGCCGTGGCCTCCTGAAGCTGCGAGTCGGGTGAAAGCCGACGTTCTGGCTCTCACAGGGCAAAGCCACGCAGTTTACAGGGACAACGGCGTGAAGACTCGTTCGATGATGATTTACCGCGAATTCAGGACGCTTCCTTCAATAGCCAGCGCCACTGAGGTCCACCTCAAACAGATGCGGATCGATGCGCGACACCCCCGTTTCGATCTGCCCGTCATCGAGCAGGCGCAGCCAGCGGTAGCCGGGTGCGCGCGAGTCGAGGGCGAAATCCACGCTGTTCGGCGCGAACTGAATGCAGGTGGAAGGTGAAGCCATTAGACGGACGCCTTGGCGAGGCTGATCGAACTCTTGATGCACATGGCCCCAGAGCACTGCGCGCGTGTGTGGAAAACGCTCCAGCACAGCAAACAACGCATCGGGATTGCGCAGCCCGATTGGCGCCATCCATGCCGCACCAATCGGTACTGGATGGTGATGCAAGCAGACCAGGTGATGACGCTCCGGCGCTTCGCTCAAGGCCTGCGCGAGCAATTGCAGCTGCTTGTCCTCCAGATAGCCGGGAACGGAGCCTGAAACCGCCGAGTCCAGCATCGTGATGCGCCAGTTGCCGATGTCGACGACCGGGTCCAGGAATTCGCTGCCCTGGGCGCCTATCGCCATTTCGCGGAGTTCGTCGTGATTGCCGGGAATCCAGCGCTTCGGCGCATCCAGTCGGTCGCTTTCAGTCCGAAACGCCTGATAAGACTCAACCGAGCCATCCTGCGACAGGTCGCCGGTGGCCAGCACCAGATCGATGTCGGACTGCTCGGCGAGCACCAGATCGACCACAGCCTTGAGGCTGTCGCGGGTTTGCATGCCCAGCAGTTGGCCGTCCGCTTCAGCGAACAGGTGGCTGTCGGACAGTTGAACCACCAACACGGAGGACGGGTTTGAAGGTGCGCTCGGCAATGGCCATCTCCTTGAGCAGGTATGGCCGGATTATGGTGTCTGATTGTTACGACGGCAAACCCGGAACAGCGTGGCAGTTCTCATTTGCGCAACAGACCAGGGGAAAACAGCGCCCACTGTAGACTCGCCGGTGCACCCGGACTTAGCGAACCGCCTCAAACTCATGCCCACACGCCAGGCAGTGGCTCAGCCACTCACCCAGAAAAAGATTCAGCTGAGCCTTTTCGTCCGGCTGGTGCATGTCGGCATTGGGGTAGGGGTAGATCCCCTGAAAACGGCGCGCATGTTCGGCGCCGATGACTTCCGCCATGCGGGCGTCGTGGTAGACCTGCACTTCCAGCACCGGGACCGGCAGCCAGGGCAGGCTGTGTTCCTGGCGCACCTGCAGGGTGGTGGTGTATGGGCAGTCGAGAATGACTTCGACCGCCAGCACGCCCAACATTTGATCGCCTTGAGTGACAGCCACCCGACGGGAGCGTTGTTCATTGCGCATGTCAGGTAACAGACGCATCAAGCGCGCGTAGTTCGCCTCACAGGCTGCTTGCAGCCCGGCAAGGTCGACACGGTAGCGCTCGCGCAGAAGATTCACGACCACAGCCCCCTGATTTCGGCGCGATTAAGCGCCAGCCACTGTATTGCGATGATAGTTGCCGCATTGACGATGCGTCCGTCTTTTACGGCTTGCATCGCGTCATCGAACGACCAGACCGACACACGGATGTCCTCGGCCTCTTCCTCCAGCCCATGCACCCCACCTGCCCCCGCGCTCTCACATTTGCCCAAGTAGAGGTGAACGAATTCGTTACTGCCACCAGGCGACGGAAAGTATTTGGTGATCGGCCACAACGCACTGAAGACAAGCCCAGCTTCCTCTTCTCCTTCGCGGTGAGCAACCTCCTCGGGCTGCTCTTTTTTGTCGATCAGCCCGGCGACCATTTCAATCAGCCAAGGGTTGGGATGCTTGCCAACGACGCCGACCCGGAACTGCTCCAGCAGAACCACTTCGTCGCGCTTCGCGTCGTAGGGCAGCACGCACACGGCATCGTGACGCACGAACAACTCGCGCTTGATTTCCGGCCCCATGCCGCCGTCGAACAGCTCGTGGCGCAGGTGCAGACGGTCCAGTTGGTAGAACCCCTTGAAGCAGGTTTCGCGGTGGACGATCTCGTGCTTCGTGGGTGTCGATTTAGCGGTATCGGTCATAAATTTCTCACTGCAAAGCACTTGTGACTTCGCGCCATCCTAACGTGCTGCCACCCGGGATGCAGCCCCCGGACTTGGCAAATCCGGCACTCAGGGTAGACGAAGGCAGGGGAATGGCACTCTAATCCGCCCAATGGCGAACTGATTGCGCCACAGACAGTCGAAGCCTGTTGCCGTTATCCCTCTGTGATGGCCCTTTATGGCCCTTATATGCCAACGCCAAGGATCACCATGTCGTTTCTGAAGATCGTTTCAATGGCCTGCCTGGCCCTGATACTGGGTGCCTGCCAGAGCTTTTTCGAACCCAACATGCGAAAGCCGCTGACCGTTCAGCGCGACGCGTCCGAGCTGATCAAGCCGGGCTGCACCACGGATGACTGCCCGTTGGTGAACATCGACACCGTGCACTTTCCGGATGAACCGAAGCTGGACGGCATCGTGCAGCGCACCCTGCTGCAATTGACCCGCAGCGACACCGACGGCCCTTTGCCGCCGACCCTCAAGGCCTATCAGGAGCAGTTCCTCGCCCGAGCCCCGGCGCGCAACGCCAGCTATTTGCAGGCGAAAGTACGCGAGCAGCATGACGGTCTTGTGGTGGTTGAGCTGTCGAGCTACCTCGACGCAGGCGGCGCCCATGGCGACCCGGGCCGCGCGTTCATCAACTATTCCCGTCAACAGCAACGCGTGCTGACGCTGGCCGACATGCTGGTGCCAGGCCAGGAAGCGGCCTTCTGGGCTAAAGCGGAGCTGGCGCACCAGGCCTGGCAAATCAGCGTCAAGCTGGACAAAGACACCGAGTTCCAGAAGATGTGGCCATTCAAGCGCACTTCCAACGTCGCCCTGACGTACGGTGCCGTGATCCTGAAATACCCGGTCACTACCATCGCCCCGTACGCCATGGGTCACATCGAGCTGAAGATTCCGTATCCGCAGCTCAACGGCATCCTCAAACCGGAACTGTTCCCCGGTCGGAGTTGATCGCCTTGCTCAGCGCCAGTTGCAGCACGCCAGCCACGATAAGGGCTGGCAGTGTTGCACCGACGTTGGGGTAAAGGTTCGCCAATATGTGGTAAGTCGCGATGCCGCCGACCCACGCCAGCAGCGTCATCCAGCGCAATCCCACCGTCGCGGCGCCATGGCTGCGACGACGCAGGATGAAGTGATCCACCAGTACCACGCCAAACAGCGGCGCGAACACCGAGCCGATCAGCAGCAGGAAGTTCTGGTACTGCGCCAACGGCGCGAAGCAGGCGATCAGCGTGCAGATCACGCCGATGGCCAACGCCAGATGTTCGACCTTGGCTTTCAACAGAATCCCGCTTGAAACCGCTGCCGAGTGAATGTCGGCGAAGGCGTTTTCGGATTCGTCGAGCAGGATCAGGAGCAGCGGAATGCCCATCCCGGCCCCGGCCAGCGCCAACAGCAGTGCATTCGCTTCACCGCTCGGCGCAAACGCCAAGGTGTAAGCGACGCCCAGGGTCATCAGCCAGAAGTTGCCGATAAAGAAGCCCATCACCGTGCCGCCGAACACGCCGGTAGCGCGTTTGCCGAAGCGTGAATAGTCGGCGATCAGCGGCAGCCACGACAGCGGCATGGCGATGGCGATGTCGAAACCCACGGCAAACGGCAGCGACCCATCGCCCGCCCGTGCCCAGAGTGCGGCGAGATCGGCTTTGGCGAACAGGTTCCAGGTCAGCCAGACGCACGCCGCCAGCAACAGCCAGATGCCCCATTTACGCAGGATTTGACGAACAAACGTCAATGGACCGCTAACGGCCAACAGCGTCGCCAGACCGCCGAACAGCAGCGTCCAGAGCAGCGGGCTTGTCCACAAGCTGCCTTCACTGAAAGCGCCCGCGGCGAGCAGACTGGCCGCATCGCGCATGACGATGATCTCGAAAGAACCCCAGCCCACCAGTTGCAACAGGTTGAGAATCGCAGGCACGCCCGCGCCTTTGGTGCCAAGGCTGAGCTTGAGCGCGGCCATCGACGACAGGCCGGTGTCGCTGCCGATCACGCCCACGGCGGCCAGCAGCAGAACGCCGACCAGGGTGCCGAGGAAGATCGCCAGCATCGAGCCTGACATGCCCAGCCCCGGCGCCAGCAGCGCGCCGGTTTGCAGGACCATCAGGCCGATGCCGAGGGAGAACCACAGGGAAAACAGATCACGCCCGCCGAAGACCCGCTTGCTGGCGGGGACGGGGATGTCGGGTGAATAGGTGCTGGGTGTGTTCACATTAAGATCCCTGGAAAAGCAGTGATGAGCTTCAAGCTACAAGCTGCAAGTAAGAGCAGAAGCGGATCTGCAGCGGCTTGTAGATTGCCGTTCGCGGCTAGATCAAAAGAAGCAGTGGGAAGCCTCAAGCGGCAAGCTACACGTTTGAAGCCAAAACAGACCTGCTCTTGCTTCTAGCTTGCGGCTTGCCGCTCGCCGCTCGTGGCTAGACTTTCTTGTAAAGCTGGCTGCCTTCCTGCTTGAACCGCTCGGCCTGCTCGCGCATGCCTTCGGCCACCGACAGGTCCACCGCCTCGATTTTCTGGTTGGCCGCGTATTCGCGGACTTCCTGGGTGATCTTCATCGAGCAGAATTTCGGCCCGCACATGGAGCAGAAATGCGCGACTTTCGCGGAGTCTTTCGGCAGGGTTTCGTCGTGGTACGAACGCGCGGTGTCCGGGTCCAGGCCGAGGTTGAACTGGTCTTCCCAACGGAATTCGAAGCGTGCCTTGCTCAAGGCGTTGTCGCGAATCTGCGCACCCGGATGACCTTTGGCGAGGTCGGCTGCGTGGGCGGCGATCTTGTAGGTAATGATCCCGGTCTTCACGTCGTCTTTGTTCGGCAGGCCCAAGTGTTCTTTCGGCGTGACGTAGCAGAGCATCGCGCAACCGAACCAGCCGATCATCGCCGCGCCAATGCCCGAGGTGATGTGGTCGTAACCCGGCGCAATGTCGGTGGTCAGCGGGCCGAGGGTGTAGAACGGCGCTTCGTCGCAGCACTCCAGCTGCTTGTCCATGTTCTCTTTGATCAACTGCATCGGCACGTGGCCGGGGCCTTCGATCATGCACTGCACGTCGTGCTTCCACGCGATCTTGGTCAGTTCGCCAAGGGTCTCCAGCTCGCCGAACTGCGCTTCGTCGTTGGCGTCGGCAATCGAGCCCGGACGCAGGCCATCGCCCAGCGAGAAGCTGACGTCGTAGGCCTTCATGATTTCGCAGATTTCGTCGAAGTGGGTGTAGAGGAAGTTCTCTTTGTGATGCGCCAGGCACCACTTGGCCATGATCGAGCCGCCACGGGAAACGATGCCGGTGACGCGCTTGGCGGTCAGCGGCACGTAGCGCAACAGCACGCCCGCGTGGATGGTGAAGTAATCGACGCCCTGCTCCGCCTGCTCGATCAGCGTGTCGCGGAACAGCTCCCAAGTCAGGTCTTCAGCGACGCCGTTCACTTTCTCCAGCGCCTGATAAATCGGCACAGTGCCAATCGGCACCGGCGAGTTGCGGATGATCCACTCGCGGGTTTCGTGAATGTGTTTGCCGGTGGACAGGTCCATGACGGTGTCCGAGCCCCAGCGAATGCCCCACGTCAGCTTCGCCACTTCTTCTTCGATGGACGAACCCAGCGCGCTGTTGCCGATGTTGCCGTTGATCTTCACCAGGAAGTTACGGCCGATGATCATCGGTTCCAGTTCGACGTGGTTGATGTTGGCCGGAATGATGGCGCGGCCACGGGCGATTTCTTCGCGCACGAATTCGGCAGTGATCTCTTTCGGGATGCTCGCGCCGAAGCTGTGGCCGGCGTGTTGCTGCTTCAAAAGACCGGCAGCGCGGGCCTCTTGCAGCTTCATGTTTTCGCGGATCGCGACGTATTCCATCTCGGCGGTGATGATGCCCTGACGCGCGTAGTGCATCTGGCTCACGTTGGCCCCGGCTTTGGCGCGGCGCGGGTTGCGCACGTGGGCGAAGCGCAGTTTGGTCAGCTCGGCATCGGCCAGTCGTTGTTGCCCGAAATCGGAGCTCAGGCCGTCGAGGCGTTCAGTGTCGCCACGATCGTTGATCCAGGCCGAGCGCACGTCGCCCAGGCCTTTGCGTACATCGATGATGACGTTGGGATCGGTGTACGGGCCCGAGGTGTCGTACACGCAGACCGGCGCGTTGATCTCGCCACCAAAGTCTGTGGGTGTCACATCGAGGCTGATTTCACGCATCGGCACGCGGATGTCCGGGCGGGAACCTTGAACATAGATTTTTTGCGAGCGGGTGAACGGCTGCACCGACCCCGAATCGACTTGGGCGGATTCACTCAGATTGGCGTTTTTTAGTGTTGTACTCATCACGGGCTCTCCAGACATCATCCAGCGGCGGATTGATTTGTCGGAGCGTGAGCCTGATTCGAACGGACGGATGCACCCTGAGACGACACGGATGCTGAGAATCGAAAAACGAGGACTGTTCAAAAATTGAACAAAGACGACCCCGGACGACGCTCAAGAGGACTCGCCGGGAGACGAGAAATCTTGTTCCCTACGCAGGCGCTAACCTGATCAGGTTCAACGGGATCCGGATTATCCGATCTCAGCCTCATAGCAAGGCACCCCGACAAGAACGGCGCCAGTCTAGACGCGTGACGGGGCAAACGCCAAGCGAGGAATTCAAACGCTTGTTAAATGGCCGATATGGCGGATTGTTGTAGGGATCGCGCGGAACTACACTCGCTACGCGACGCCAAATGCCGTCTGCACTGAATCAGCGACAACAACTACTAGGGAATGTCTATGCTGCGCAACTTTTCACTGGCCATTGCCGTGTCGTGTGCGTCGAATGCAATGGCCGGGGCAGCGGACTTGCCTCTGCCGACCAAGACCGGACTGGTCAGCGTCTACCAGGAAGCCGTTAACAACAACGCCGACCTGGCTGCGGCCCGCGCCAGCTATGACGCGCAGAAGGAGATCGTGCCCCAAGCCCGCGCTGGCCTGCTGCCGAACATCTCCGGCGGTGCCGACGTGAACAACACGCGCACCAAGATCGACGAGCCGTCTGCCGTGATCAATCGCAGCGGCACGGTTTATCGCGCGACCCTGAGCCAACCGATTTTCCGCGCCGATCGCTGGTTCCAGCTCAAGGCCGCGAAAGACGTGAATGAACAGGCAATCCTGCAACTGTCGGCTACCGAGCAGAACCTGATCCTGCAAAGCGCCGAAGACTACTTCACCGTGCTGCGCGCCCAGGACAATCTGGCCTCGACCAAGGCCGAAGAAGCAGCGTTCAAGCGCCAGCTCGATCAGGCCAACGAACGCTTCGATGTCGGCCTTTCGGACAAGACCGACGTGCTGCAAGCCCAGGCCAGCTATGACACCGCCCGTGCTGCGCGCATTGTCGCCAAGCGTCAGGTGGACGATGCGTTTCAGGCCTTGGTGACCCTGACCAACCGCGAATACAACGCCATCGAAGGCATCGTGCATACCTTGCCGGTGCTGGCACCGACGCCAAACGACGCCAAATCCTGGGTCGATACCGCCTCGCAACAGAACCTCAACCTGCTGGCCAGCAACTACGCCGTCAGCGCCGCCGAAGAAACCCTGCGCCAACGCAAGGCTGGTCACGCGCCGACGGTCGATGCTGTCGCCCAGTACGAGAAAGGCGACAACGACCCACTCGGCTTCACCAACCCGAACTACACCGGTCAGAGTTTTCACGGCAGCGTCGAACAACGCACCATCGGCCTGCAAGTGAACATCCCGATTTACAGCGGCGGCCTGACCAGCTCGCAAGTGCGCGAAGCCTACGCCCGCCTCGGCCAGACCGAGCAGCAACGCGAAGGCCTGCGCCGTCAGGTGGTGGAAAACACCCGCAACCTGCACCGCGCCGTGAACACCGACGTCGAACAGGTCCAGGCACGCAAACAGTCAATCATCTCCAACCAGAGCGCGCTGGAAGCTACCGAAATCGGCTATCAGGTGGGTACGCGCAACATCGTTGACGTGCTGGACGCGCAACGCCAGCTGTACGCCTCCGTGCGCGACTACAACAACACCCGCTACGACTACATCCTCGACAACCTGCGTTTGAAACAGGCCGCGGGCACATTGAGCCCGGGGGATTTGCAAGACCTGTCGCGCTTCCTCAAACCGGACTACAACCCGGACAAGGACTTCCTGCCGCCAGATCTGGCGAAAGAGGCAGCGAAGAATTTTGAAAGGCCGACGGAGCGATAGCTGACGGCCTGCACCTATCCTTTGGTCTGGTAATACATTCTCCCCTGTGGGAGCGAATTCATTCGCGATGGGAGGGTTCAGGCGACAAAGATGTATCGCCTGAACCCTTTTTCGCGAATAAATTCGCTCCCACAGGTCATTTGCAGATCAGAACGATCTGACTGCGTATCAGATCAACCGCCCAATCCCCTCCAACAATTTGCTCAATGCCCCCTGATTAGCCTTCATCACCGCCAACCCCGCATCCGCCATCGCTTTAGCCTGTTCGGGCTGCTCGATCAACCGCTGCACCACCGCTGCCAATCCCGCTGCATCGCTCACCTCTTCCAACGCCCCGGCATTACGCAACAGGGCGGCGATTTCGAGGAAGTTGAACAGGTGGGGCCCGCTCAGGACAGGTTTATCCAGTGCCGCAGGTTCCAGCAGGTTGTGCCCGCCGTTGGGCACGAGGCTGCCGCCGACAAAAGCGATGTCAGCCAACGCATACAGAAACAGCAGCTCGCCCATGGTGTCGCCCACCAACACCGATGTCGTATTCGTCACAGGCTCGGACGTTGAACGCCGAACGCTGGAAAAGCCCTGCTGCTGGCTCATTTCGAACACGCTGTTGAAGCGTTCGGGGTGACGGGGCACCAGGATCAGCAGCGCATCGGGCCGGGTTTTCAGCAACTGGCGATGGGCTGACAACACCACCTCGTCCTCACCGGCGTGTGTACTGGCGGCGATCCATACCGGGCGGTTCGTGGTTTGCCAATCTGCACGCTGCTGAGCCGCGCGCGTCAGCAATTGCGGTTCGATGGTCAGGTCGAATTTGATCGAGCCGGTGACCGTCACGCATTCCGGGCGAGCGCCGAGGTCACGAAAGCGCTGGGCTTCCGTTTCTGTCTGCACAGCGATCAGGCTCATTTCGGCGAGCATTGGACGGGTCAGCTTGGCGAATTTTCCGTAGCCACGTGCCGAACGCTCTGACAACCGTGCGTTCGCCAATACCGTCGGAATGCCCCGTTTCGCACATTGGTGAATGTGGTTGGGCCACAGCTCGGTTTCCATGATCACACCGATCTTCGGCTGGACATGGTCGAGAAACCGCCCCGCTGCCCACGGAAAATCGTACGGCAGGTAGCAATGCTGAATCCGAGGCTCGTTGGCAAACATCGACTGAATGCGCTCGGAGCCGGTCGGCGTCATGCAAGTGATGGTGATTGGCAATTCGGGATAGCGCGTCAGCAAGGCGCGAATCATCGGCGCGGCGGCAATGCTTTCGCCCACTGACACCGCGTGGACCCAGACGCCACCCTTCTGCATCGGCGGCAATCCACGGGCGAAACGCTCGCCCACACGTTGCGCATACGCCGGGGCTTTGCGCGCCCGAAGCCACAAGCGCAACGCGATCAAAGGCAGGCCGAGGTGAAACAGGAATGTGTAGAGAGGTCTATTCATGGGCGCGGAGTTTATCAGCCAATGGCCTTCAAATGATGGGTGAAACATTCAGCGAGCCAGCGCGCGGCAGGCCCCAGCGGCTCGTCGCGGCGCCAGACCATTTCAACGACCAGCGCGGGTGGCGTCCACTCGCTGCTCAGTTCGAGCATCTGATTTTGGTAGGTCGGGTATTGCACCACATGGCGCGGCAGCCAGGCCCAGCCCAGGCCGCGCATCAACAGCTCGGCCATGGCGTAAAAACTATCAGCGCGCCAGACCTGCGGGCTGATCTGTTCGCCGCCGGGGTAGCCGCTTTGTTGCGGGGTGATCAGCAACTGACGATGCCGCGCCAGTTGCTGTCGGGTGATGGCGGTTTCGCTGGCCAACGGATGCGTAATCGCACAAACCGTGACCATCTCCACGCTGCCGAGCACTCGCCGTTCGAGGGCTTCGGGCATTTGTTCGTGATGGAACAGCAGACCGAGGTCGGCCTTTCGCTCCAACAGCTTGCGCGCCACATCGCCCTGGGCACCGCTGGCCAGTTGAACCTCAACGCTGGGGAAACGCTCGTCCAGCGCTTCGAGGCTGTCCAGCACCGGCTGATAAGGCATTGCTTCATCCAGGGCCAGCCGCAAACGTGCTTCTTGCCCGCGCATCAGGGCCATGGCACGACCGTCGAGCCGGTCGCATTGCCGCAACAATTCCCGCGCCTCTTCGAGCAAGGCACTCCCCGCTTCTGTCAGGCGAGGCTGGCGTCCGCTGCTGCGATCGAACAGGCTCACCCCGAGGTCGGTTTCCAGCATCGCAATCGCGCTGCTGACCGCCGACTGCGCACGCCGGGACTCCCTCGCCACGGCGGAAAACGAACGCTGCTCAGCCACGCTGACAAACAGCCGGATCTGTTCGAGACTCCATTCCACGACCTGCCAACCTATCAGCCGTTGAGATAGGTAATGACTTTACCCCATCTGAGCAACGGCTAAAATCGCCGTCATTGAAGAATGCATCTGCCCTGAGGGTTATCGCCATGTCCGCCTACTACCTGCTCGCCATCGCCATCTGCGCCGAAGTGATCGGCACTGTTTCCATGAAAGCCGTCAAAGGCCTGAGCACCCCGCTGCCGCTGCTGCTGGTGATCGTCGGTTATGCCGTGGCGTTCTGGATGCTGACCCTAGTGGTACGCACGATTCCTGTGGGCGTTGCCTACGCGGTCTGGGCCGGAATGGGCATCGTCATGGTGAGCATCGCGGCGCTGATCATCTACGGCCAGAAACTCGACCTCCCTGCCATCGGCGGCATGGCCATGATCGTGGCGGGTGTCGTGGTGATTCAGCTGTTCTCCAAAACGGCTGGCCACTGAGAGGGCAATGAAAAGCGGGTGATGGAAAAGCCGCTTCCCTTATAATGGCGCGATTCGTTTCGCCACCTGAGGTCTCCATGCCATCTGCTATCTCCACTGACGTCCTGATTGTCGGCGCGGGCGTTGCCGGTCTCTGGCTCAATGCGCGGCTGCGTCGCCAGGGGTTTTCGACAGTGGTGGTGGAGAGCGCCAGCCTCGGTGGCGGACAGACCTTCAAATCTCAAGGCATCATTCACGGCGGCGCTAAATACGCGCTGCACGGCGCGCTGTCCGGTGCCTCCGAGGCCATCGCCGACATGCCCCGCCGCTGGCGCGAAGCGCTGGACGGCAAGGGTGAACTGAATCTGTCGGGGGTTCGGTTGCTGTCCGAAGCTCACTACCTGTGGTCGCCAGGCACCATCGCCGGCAATCTCACCAGTTTCTTCGCCAGCAAGGCCGTGCGCGGTCGTGTGGATCAGGTGAAGGGCAACGATCTGCCTCCCGCTCTGCAAGACCCGCGCTTTAAGGGCAAGGTCTATCGCTTGGCCGAGCTGGTGATCGACGTGCCGAGCCTGGTGCAGAAACTCGCTGAACTCGCCGGAGACAGCCTGCTGGCAGGCGAAAAAATCGAGCCGTTGCTGCACGAAGGCGAACTGGTGGGCTTGCGGGTCGACGACCGTGATATTCATGCCCAGCGCGTGGTGCTCAGCGCGGGCGGCGGCACGGCCGATCTGCTCAAGGCACTGAACGTGAATCACCCGGCCATGCAGCGTCGTCCGCTTCACATGGTCATGGTCAAAGGGCCGACGCTCAAGCCGCTGTACGCTCATTGCCTCGGCGGCGGACCGAAACCGCGCATCACCGTGACCACGCACCCGGCTGCCAATGGTGAGTGGGTCTGGTACCTGGGCGGGGACATCTCCGAAGCCGATGGCGTGGCTCGCGAACCGGCCGAGCAAATCGCATTCGCCAAGAAAGAACTCGCGCAATTACTGCCGTGGGTCGATCTGAGCCAGGCGCAATTCGCCACGTTGCGGGTGGACCGCGCCGAGCCTCAGCAGACCGGACTGGTCCGCCCTGACAATGCATTTCTCGACGTGCAAGGCCGCCTGATGGTGGGCTGGCCGACCAAACTCGCCCTCGCGCCTGACTTCGCTGACCGCGTGCTGGCTTCGCTCTCCCGTGATGACATTCACCCGATCCCGCAGCCGCCGTATCCGAATCTGCCCAAACCGCCACTGGCCGTGCCGGCGTGGGACGAGCTGCTGCCATGAAGACCTTGCACGACTTGCATCGCCCGCTGGGCAGCCTCGGCATCGACGTCTCGCCTATCGGTTTGGGCACGGTCAAACTGGGTCGCGATCAGGGCGTGAAATACCCGAACGGTTTCACCATCCCCGACGACGACGAAGCGCGCATGCTGCTCAAGCTGGCCCGGGACTTGGGCATCAACCTGATCGATACCGCTCCGGCGTATGGCCGGAGCGAAGAGCGCCTCGGCCGTTTGTTGCGCGGCCAGCGTCAGGATTGGGTGATTGTCAGCAAGGTGGGGGAAGAGTTCGAAGCGGGTCGGTCGAGCCATGACTTCAGCGCCGCGCACACGCGGATGTCGGTGGAGCGCAGCCTCAAGCGTCTGGAAACCGATTTCATCGATCTGGTGCTGGTGCACTCCGATGGCAACGATCTGCACATCCTCAACGAGTGCGACGTGTATCAAACGCTGGCTGAACTGAAGCGCGAAGGCAAGATTCGCGGCTACGGCTTTTCCGGCAAAACGGTCGAGGGTGGGTTGCTGGCGTTGCAGGAAGGCGATTGCGCCATGGTCACCTACAACCTCAACGAGCAGGCCGAAAAGCCGGTGCTGGACTACGCTGCCGTCCACGGCAAAGGCATCCTGATCAAAAAGGCGCTGGCCAGCGGGCACGTCTGCCTGAGTCCCGGCGTCGATCCGGTGCAGGCCAGTTTCGAATTGCTCTTCGAGCATCCTGGCGTTACCGGTGCTATCGTCGGAACGATCAATCCACTGCACCTGTCCCACAACGTGACCACTGCTGCTGCCGTGCTACATAACCCGCTTCTTAGTCGCTCCTGATGACAGGCGGCCGACCCCAACGCAAGAAGGAGCCGATATGCCGCGAACCCTGATAAGAAAGAACCCCAGCAACTTCAAGACCCTGCCCCTGTTCGTCGAAGCCACCCCCGAAAGCCTGAGTTACCAGAGCGTCGGGATGCCGCTTAATTTCTCCCAGACCCTGCAACGCCGTCGCAAGATCGAGGTGGAGGACAGCGAGCGGTTTTCGACCGAACTGGCGAACCTTGGGGTGTCAGTGCGGCTGACGCTGAATTGGCAGAATCGGGACTATTGGGTGCTGGTGCGCCAGCGTCGTCAGGACCGTGGCGACGTGGTGCTGAAGCTGATTTCCGGCTACGTTCCGGCCCATGAACTGAACCTGCCGCTGCACACGGCGATTCAGGAAGTGGCCGAAGAATGCCTGATCGAAACCCCACAAGGCTGGTTGGGCGGGCGTTTCAACGATACCTGGCTGCCCGCGCCTTACGCGGCGGCGTTGCACTATCGCGAGGCGATGCCCTTTCGTCTGAGCCCTCTGTCTGGCGCTGCCCGCCCGGTGCGCTGCGGCGCCATGACGCTGATCGAACGCCCGCGCGCCTACGTTCACTTGCCGACCGCGTCCTTGCAGTTGATCTACGACATGCGCCTGGAAGTGCCGAAAGAGGCCCGTCCGCTGAGCCTGTTTCACGTGGATGAGGCGCTGGAAAACGATCAACTCGTCGCCCGCCTCAATCGCAGCAAACCCGATCTGTACCTGATGCCGCTGGAGAACGGATCGCCACTGCCTGAGCTGTACACGCTCAAGAACGACAAGCTCACGCCTGCAGGCACGCGAGGGTTGTACCTGGCCGAGAGTTTCGCGGCGCAGGAAGGCTGGGTGGTACGTGAAGAGCGGATTCGCTGGAAGGACTGGCTGTTGCAGCAAGGGATGGTGCCGCCGAAAGCGAAGAAGACAGGGATCAAGCGCCGGTTGAAAGTGGGGGCAAAGCAGTTGCTGCGCATTGCGCGGCAGAAGCTGCATAAGTCGTAGTCAGCTACGTTTTCAAAGGTACTGCACATTCCCCTGTGGGAGCGAATTCATTCGCGAAGGGCCAGGACGTTCAACACATACGCGTCGCCTGGTCGATTTTTCGCGAATAAATTCGCTCCCACAGTTAGAAGCGTCCGCTTTCAGAGCTTCGAATGCCGACGCATAGATGACGACTGAACTACTGCCCGCGAATCTTCTCGACAATCGCCGTGGTCGAGCTGTTCTCGACCAACCCCAGCACCCGAACCTCCCCGCCATACGCCTGCACAATCGACGCACCCACGACTTGATCCACGCTGTAATCCCCGCCTTTGACCAACACGTCCGGCTTGACGTGGGTCAGCAGGTTTTCCGGCGTGCCTTCCGGGAAGCTGATCACCCAGTCCACCGCCCCCAGACCGGCCAGCACCGCCATGCGACGGTCGACGCTATTGATTGGGCGTCCAGGGCCTTTAAGGCGGCTGACTGATGCGTCGTCGTTAACCGCAACGATCAAGCGATCGCCTTGGGCGCGGGCCTGCTCAAGATAGGTCACGTGGCCAGCATGCAGGATGTCGAAACAGCCGTTGGTGAAGACGATTTTTTCGTCGTGAGCACGGGCGTCGTCGATGGCCAACAGCAGTTGGTCAAGGCTCAACACCCCGCGCTCGGAACCTTCAGCGCGCTGGATGGCGCGACGCAGTTCAGGTGCGCTGATGGCCGCCGTACCCAGTTTGCCGACCACGATACCGGCGGCCAGATTCGCCAGCGCCACCGCATGGGGCAATTCCTCACCGGCCGCGATGGCCGCTGCCAGCGTGGAAATCACGGTGTCGCCTGCGCCAGTCACGTCGAACACTTCGCGGGCTCGGGCAGGCAGGTGCAACGCCTGCTGATCGGGACGCAACAGGGTCATGCCGTGTTCGCCACGGGTGACCAGCAACGCACCCAACTCAAGCTCGGACATCAATTGCGCGCCCTTCGCGACCAGTTCGGCCTCATCGACACAATGGCCAACGATGGCTTCGAATTCGCTGAGGTTCGGGGTGATGACGCTGGCGCCACGGTAGATCGCGAAATCCTTGCCTTTCGGGTCCGCCAGCACAGGAATGCCCCGGTCGCGAGCGGCCTTGATCAGCACTTGATGGTTTTTCAGCGCGCCTTTGCCGTAGTCGGACAGGACCAGCACCTTGACGCCCTCAAGCAGGGAATCGACTTCATCGCTCAAAGCGAGCGCGTCGGTGGCGAACGGTTCTTCGAAATCGATGCGCAGCAGCTGCTGATGGCGGCTCATGACGCGCAGTTTGACGATGGTTGGCTGATGAGCGATCTGCTGGAAACGTGCAGTGACACCTGCGGCCTTGAGGCTGTTGCTCAAGCTTTCGGCGGCTTCGTCCTGGCCAGTCACGCCAACAAGGGAGGCTTTGGCACCTAGTGCGGCGATGTTCAACGCCACGTTGGCGGCGCCGCCCGGACGGTCTTCGATCTGATCGACCTTGACCACTGGCACCGGGGCCTCAGGTGAAATCCTTGAGGTACCGCCATGCCAGTAGCGGTCGAGCATGACATCGCCCACTACCAGAACTGGTGCCTGATCGAAACGCGGCATGGACAACTTCATCGAACAACCCGTAACTAAGAATGAACAGGGGCGGAATCTTAGCACAGGGTTTCAATGGCTTGAGGCAGGAAGGGAAACTCGGTGTGACAGTCAGTGCCGATCGCGTCTGTAGGAGTGGCCTGCTCGCGAGGGTGTCATTGAAATCGCCACTGCCGGCAAGCCGCGCTGCGACAGCGGCGGCTTGCCGAACGATCATAGTGGGTCGATCAAACCGCCCCGACCGGCGCAGGCTCATCCAGCCCCATCGCATGCAGCCGGGCGTAGTAGCCGTTCTGCACAAGCAGTTGTGCATGGGTGCCACGCTCGACGATACGGCCCTGATCCATGACCAGAATCAGATCGGCCCGCTCAATGGTAGACAGGCGATGCGCGATGACCAGCGTGGTACGGCCTTTCATCACGTGGTCCAGCGCGGCCTGAATGTGCCGCTCGGACTCGGTGTCCAGCGCAGAGGTCGCTTCGTCGAGAATCAGCAGCGGAGCGTTTTTCAACAAGGCGCGCGCAATGGCCAAACGCTGACGTTGGCCACCCGACAGCAGTACACCGTTTTCACCCACCTGCGTATCAAAGCCTTCGGGAAGCTGATCGACGAACTCCTTGGCATAGGCGTCCGCTGCAGCGGCTTCGATGTCAGCACGCGGCGCATCGGCCAGATCACCGTAGGCGATGTTATTGGCAACGCTGTCGTTGAACAGGGTCACGTTCTGATTCACCTGAGCAACATGCTTGCGAAGGTTACGCAAGCGATAGTTCTCGATCTCGACGCCATCGAGCAAGATTTCACCCGAAGTGTGGTGATAAAAACGCGGAATCAGGTTCGCCAGCGTCGATTTGCCACTGCCCGAGCGGCCTACCAGCGCAATCATCTGCCCCGGTGCTGCCAAGAAACTGATGTCGTGCAAAACCTGACGCTCGGTTTCGGGGTAGGTGAAGCTCAGGTTGCGCACTTCCAGATGCCCCTGCACCCGCTCCAGTTCGACCGTGCCGGTGTCCACCTCAGCCTCTTCATCGAGCTGTTCGAAGATGCTTTCGGCGCCCGCGACGCCTTTCTGGATCGTCGAGCTGACTTCTGAAAGCTGGCGGATCGGCTTGGGCAGCAAGCCCGCTGCCGTGATGTAAGCCACCAGATCGCCCGCCGTCGCATCGCCACGCAGCCACAGCACCAGAAACATCAGCACGGCCATGGCGGTGTAGATCACCAGTTGCAGCATCGGGGTGTAGATCGACCCCGTCTTGGTCATGCGCAGCTGTTTGTCGGTGTTGCTGGTGGAGGCCTTGGCGAAACGCTCTTCTTCATACGCCTCGCCGCCGAAACTGCGAACGACGCGATAGCCCTGAATGGTCTCGGAAGCGACGTGGGTCACATCCCCCATCGCCACCTGGATTTTCTTGCTCTGCTTACGGAATTTCTTGCTGGAGCTGCCGACCATCACGGCGATCAACGGCAGGATCGCCAGCATGACAATCGTCAGTTTCCAGTTCATCCATACCAGATAGAAGAACAGGAACACGATGGTCAGGCCTTCACGGATCACCACTTTGATCGCGTCGGTCGCCGCGCCGGTGACCATGGTCACGTTGAAAGTAATGCGGGAAATCAGGTGCCCTGAGTTGTGGGTGTCGAAATAGCGATTGGGCAGGACCAACAGCTTGTTGAACAACTCGACCCGCAGGTCGTGGACCAGGCCCAGCGAGACCTTGGCCAGGAAATAGTTGCCCAGATACGACCCCAACCCCTGCCACGCCGCGATCAAGACGATCAGCAACGGCACGGCCTGCAGCAATTGCAGGTCCTTAAGATACGGCGTGTCGGGAAACAGCGCCGCTTCGGGATTGGTCAGTCCATCGACGAAATATTTGAGAATGCCGGCCAGCATCGGCTGGGTCGAGGCGAAAATGACGAAGCCGACGATGCTGAGCAGAAAGACACCCACGTAAGGCTTCACGTAGGTCAGCAGTCGGAGATAGATTTTCAGGCTTGAGGATTCGCGGTTCTCTGGCGTGCTCATAGTCATCGATACGATAAAAAGAGCCGGAATACTAACACATGGGCAGGGGGTTGGGCCTCAGGCGGCAGGCTGGGGTATGATGGCGGCCATTTTCGAAGGAGCCCGCATGCGCGCACTCGCCTACTCTGACTACCAAGCCTTACGCAGAGATGCCGAAGTCATTGAAGCCGACTTCTTCGGAGACAAGGTGCTCCGCCTCACCGACGGCAACTTCATGAAGCTGTTCCGGCGCAAACGCCTGATCTCCTCCGCAGCATTTTTTCCCTACGCCAAGCGTTTTGCCAAAAACGCCCTGACCCTTCGCAAACGCGGTATTCCCTGCCCCGATGTGCTGGACACCTACCGGGTGGCGGATATTGCGCGCGACGTGGTGCATTACCAGCCGCTGCCGGGGCTGACCCTGCGTCAACTGATCGCCGACCCCGCGCATTTTCAGGACGCGACGCTGCTGCGCACATTCGGTCGTTTCGTGGCTGAATTGCACAATCAGGGCATCTACTTTCGTTCGCTGCACTTGGGCAACGTGGTGATGACCCCGGAAAACGAATTGGGGCTGATCGACATCGCCGACATGAAGACCCTGCGTCGCCCATTGCGCAAAAGCCTGTGCCTGCGCAACTTCCAGCACATGCGTCGCTACAAGAGCGACCATGCGTGGCTGCTTCAGCAGGATGGGGATCTGTTCTTCGAGAGTTACATCGAACACAGCGCGCATCAGTGGAAACGCCAACTGCTCAGCGAGCACTTGGCGTTGGCGAAGGCGTAACGGGGGGAATGGCTAGCTGAGCGCGGCCTTCTTCTCGGATTTACCAAGGCACAGCGACAGCACGAACGGCATCCACACCACCATCCACATAGCGCGCGCCCGGCCAAATACGGTGAACACGTCAAACTGCACGGCGACGGTGGCGAATACCCAGATCATCAGGATGGCCATGCCCAACGCCTCGTTGCGGTGACGCCAGGCACGCAGGCCCAACCACAGCCACAAGACGATCCACAGCGCCGTAAACGGAATGCCGTACTGCACGGCCGTGTCGAGTATCAGGTTGTGACAATGGCCGAAGATGACACCGCCGGCCGAGACTTCGTAATCACTGCTCAGACCAATGCCCAGCCAAGGGCGCTGGTGAATCAAGTCGATGGCCCCCTTGATCAGCACCGTGCGCTCGGAATCGCCCCGCTGCAGGATCGACGGTTCAAAAATGGCCAGGGCGACGGCGGCGACCAGCGCCAGAATCGCGAGAGTGCGATAGAACCGCCCGCCACCCAGCAACACGACCACGGCGGCCACGGCCATCAGCGAAACAATCGAGCCCCGGCTGCCGGTCAGGATGACGAAGGCGACCGAACACGCCTGAAGCAGCGCCCATAGAACACGCTCACTGGTTTTTTGCGGCCACCACGTACAGCTGAGCACCACCAGTGCGGCGATGGTGTAACCCGCAGGATTGGGGTTGTCCATGAAACCGCCGAAGCCGTACATCCGGTCGATGCCACGAATTGGGTAGGCGATCAGCGCAGCCAGAGAATACAGCCCCCCCAGCCCACCCCACAGAATCAGCATGCTTTGCAGGGGCCGATTGAACGTCCGCCCCCAGACGATCCAGCCCAGAATCAGCATGAGAAAGAACAGTTCGCGCTTGATGATGGTCAAGTAGCGCTCCGCCCCGTCGCTCCACGCGAGCGAAATCAGCGACCAGATGAACAACAGCAGAAACAGCCAGAGCTCGCGACGGTTGAGCACCGTGTGGCGAAACTCGCCGAAATACCGGGCGATAAGGTAGAGACAGGGTAGGTAAACGAACGCGGTCAGCAGCCAACTGTAGAACTTCATCGTGGGCGTTAGCAGAACGCCCGCGACACTCCAAAACAAACCGAAGGCCAGTACCACACCGGCCACGCCAAGATGCGCGCTGACCGTACGAAGCTGCTCGCTACCCTGTGTGAAAACGCGGCTAACCCATGGCTGATTCTGTAGGGACTGACTCACTGTGCACCCTTGGGCTTACGGTATTTGAAAACAAAGTGTCGGAACCGCTTCCATGTCACGCGGTTCCAGCGGTGCACGGGCACGCTGGCAAACAGGCCGCGGGCGAACGGTTTGTCCGCCACGACCGACTCTTTTAACGCCTTGTTGATGATCGCCAGACGGCCCGCTTCATAGGCAGGATTGTCCTGATAAGCCTCGATCACTTTCAGGTCATAGATCAGCTGACTCTTATACGCCGTCTTGGAGATGTTGGTGTCGTGGCGTCGATACAGCGTGACCCGGTCCGGCAAAATATGCACCTGATAGCCCGCCTTGGCGATGCGCAGGGTCATCTGGAAATCCTGGACCTTGATCGTGGGGTCATAGCCGCCCACGTTGTCGATGGCTTCGCGCCGGTACATGGCGACCGGGCCGCCGACGGCATAGGCATCGGCCAATAGCTCGTCGAAGCTCCAGCGCTGGACCGGCGCATGGCTGGCGACCTTGTGTTTGAGGGGCTTGCCGTTGGAGTCGATGTAGATGACCTTCGCACCGAGCAACCCCACTTCCGGGTGCTCCTGCATGTAGCTCACCTGGCGACGAATCCGACCGGCCAGCATCACGTCATCGGAATCGTGTGTTACCACCAGATCGCCACGGGCATGGCTCAAGGCATTATTGAGCGCGGCGCTCACGCCCTGATTGTCCTGCTGGTAAAACTGAAAATCATGAACCTCGCGCAACGCTTCGATTTTCTCGGCGCTGGCGTCGGTGGAGCCGTCGTTGACGACGATCAGCTCAAAATTCTCGTAGTCCTGCTCCAGCACGCTGAGCAGGGACTCTTCGATGTAACGCTCATGGTTGAAACACGGCACTAAAATCGAGACTAATGGCCATTTCATACCCGCACTCGATCCTTGGCTTCTGGCTGCGCCTTCAATGGCCACATTTCTGCAGGCTGACGATGCACGTCCTGGCAGCCTGAGCGTGAGAAAAATGGCATGCGGAGATTGTCTGGTTTCAAATTAGTATCATTATTTTCAGCGCATGAACCGTTCAAATCAAATTCCTAACGCTGCCCGCAGCTTCTCGACACCGCTCACCGGTGCCTGCTCGCGCAAAGGGGGTTCAAGCTCTCGCACGATGCGCGCGCCGATCGCCCCGAATCCAAACTGAGACACTGCCAGATCACGCCCGTTGACCGCAATACGCGCAGCAAGACTCGGATCATCCCGCAGGATCGCGAGCTTTTTCTGCAATTGGGGTATGTCGCTGTAAAACACCACGTTGTGCATGTCCTGCAGGCCCAGCGCACGGCTCTCGGCGTCTCCTTGATCATAGGCAAACAGCACACAACCACAGGCCATTGCCTCGAAATTCTTGATCATGAATTCGCCCATACCAACGTCCGCACTCACGAAGAAACGGATGCGGTTCAGGGTGTCGCCATATTCCTGGCCGGACTTGGTGCGGGTCACCACCAGTTTCTCGACCTGGCCGAGCTCATCGAGCAATGCCTTGCGACCGCTGTAGGCGACGCTGTTGGTGCTGCCGACGAACGCCAGTTCAATGTCCCGCTCACGGCCCTGGTCGCTGAGCAACGTCTGGTCGTAGCCCTTGGGCACGAACACCGCGTCAAAACCTTCTTCTCTCAGGCGCTCGCTGACCACGAAACCGGAACTGAGAACGCGCACCCACGGCAGCTTGCGGTAATGCGCGCTGAACTTGCCGGTGTACTTGCAAGGGATGTAGTTCTGATAGGCGTCGTGTTCGAGGATCACCAGATTGGGGATCGTACGAATGAAGCCCGCCTGACGGATTTCCTGCTTGAACCGCAGGAAGAACACGATACGGTCGTATTTCTTGACGTCCACATGCTGACGGAAATAGCGGCGCAGGTTGCGCTGCTCGTCAGAGGTCAGCCAACGCAGGTCACACTCGCAATGGGCTGCGACGCCTTCGTACAGACGATCCAGAATGGCACGTTGCTCTTTCTGGACCAGAAACAAAACCTTCATGGGCTTCCTTTTAAAACCAGATCACTACCCGCCCGGCCGCTCAATCCCTGTTTTGGGGCAGAGGGCAATCAGATTTCCTTGCGCCAGAACAGTTCGTGTCGGCGCACGGCCTTTCTGAAAAATTCGTTCTCACCTTCCGCCGGCCAGTGGCGACCGGCCAGCTTTTTCTGCAACCAGCGCCGAATGCGACGTTTGAGCGGCGCCGGCGGCTGCAGGTCATGCATCATACCCAAGGCCATGGCCTTGTCTCGCTGCCGTTCGGTATCCAGCTCGATACTGTAAGGGACCAGTTCCTGCGCGGGATCGAACACCGGCGGCAAGGCGACCCCGCTATAGACATCGCCCATCGGCCAACGATCATTGTCATGAAGATGATTCGCGTAGCCGAGTATCACGCTCGGTTGCCAGGTCAGTCCTTGCAACGCTTCCAGCACCGCCGCCTGCGAACAGATGTGGTCTGGATGCGGGTCGATGGTGGCGTGAGGCATGACCAACACTTCTGGCTTCGCCTCCAACAGCAGCGCACGCAGATCGGCAATCAGGTTATTCCACGTCGGTGCGCCATCGGCATCGCCCGGCAACGTCAGAGTATTGAACTGCCTGAACAGTCGGGTATCGCTCAGATCCGCTTCCCGGGAGGCGATCGGCTGATCGGGGGCCGCCTGCATCGCAGGCAATTGAAGGCAGAAGTAGCCCAGCTGAACGCAGCGGGATTCGGGAACTCCAGCCCAGCGCGGGACGGTGATGCTGTCCCAGGCACGCAGCCGGCCTTTGATTCGCGCGGCTTCGGCCGGAGCCATGCCCATCTGCTGATAGTGTTCGGCTTCGATTTCACCCGCGGTGAGGGTGACGATCCAGCTTTCGTCAGCCTGGCTGTACAGACCAAATGCCGCCAACTCGGCGTCATCGGCATGGGGCGCAATGACCATCACACGCTGGCGGCGGGCGTCGGGGTGGGCAAACGACCACAACCGGGGCTCGCCCTGAATGCTGCAACGGCGCCCGCGAATACTCAGCTCGTTGGCGGTCAGCGCCGCGCCGAGCCCGGTGAGGTTCAAGTAGCGAAGCCCCTTCACACCCCGCTCGAAAGCCTGACTGTCGTGCAGATCGCCGCCGATCAACTCAACCGATGGGTCGAAGAAGCGCCCCAGCCATGAGCTCTTGATGCGCAACGCCAGAATCAGGGTTTCATCGCCGCTCAGCGGGGGCAGTTGATCGACCAACAACCGATCACCCTGCACGCTGACCCCTGCCACCTCGTTCTGCGCGGGCAGCCGATACTGATAGTCGTCGCTCGGCGCGTAGAACAGATGATCGGAAAACCAGGCCTCATGAGCGACCCAACCCAGTACCGCCAACACCAGCGGCAGCCACCAGGCGACGAGTACACCTAACAGCACCAGAATCACCAATGCCACCAGCAGCGCCACACGCTTGTTGCGGCGGTGGCGCTTGAGCAATGCCTGTTTGCGGCTCAACGTTGAAATACCGGGACAGGGTTACACCAACGATCCTTGTACTCACGATCGGCGCGACCAAACGAGAAACGCAAGGCCTTGCCCCGCGCCCGTGCGTCTTCCCAGGCGCTCTGTGTGTTGAGAAAGCTCAACACGCTGCCAGGACTGAAATCGCGGGTTTCGGGGTCAACGCCGCCGTTGACGTATTCGATGCTGATCCACTCCGGCGCTTCGACGCGGTAGATCAGTTGAATGGCGATGGGCGCGTCGTTTAGAAAGATCACCGAGCCGATCAGCAGATCGCGCAGCAGCTCAACCACCTCGGCCATGCGCTCGGCGCCCGTGGCAGCGAACCCCCACCGGCGCTGAAACAGATCGCAGTACATGCGGGCAATGTCGGCGCTGTTGAAGTCGGTGATCGGACGCACCACGCCGCCCGCCTCTTCCAGCAGACGCAGCTCGCGGCGCTGGTTGTAGCGAAACTTCTTGGAGAGATCTTCGGGTGTGCGGGCCATCGCCAAACACTCGGTCTGCGGCAGGAGTTCGGCAAAACGCCCCTGATTCAGCTCCGAGAGATAACGGCCGCGATGACGCAACGGGGCTTGGGTATTGGCAGCGGCGGGCAGAATCAGCTCAGCATTGCCCAGATCGAACAGGCCTTTTTTGCCGCGGTTTTTCAGCACGTCCTTGGACAGCGCCAGCGAACGCCCCCACGTCGGGATCGCGGCCTTCAACTCACCGCCTTGCGACCAGCCCAGATAACGCACCGGGATGTCGGCCAATCCTGCCAATCGCTCAACCACCAGAGGATGCGTGGCGACACTGCCGCCAAATCGCTCCCAGGCGCCCTGATACGCAGCCGCGTCGATGGGTGTCCAGCCACGTTCTCGCCAGGCTTGAAAACGATTGAGCATCAGGACTCCGCAGTCAGGTCGGTGACTTGCGGCAAACGCCAGAAGACGTTGCGAACGGCGTCGTCTGAGAACCGTTCACGCAAACGATCCAGCATCATCTCGGCACAGGCATTTCGCTGTTCGGCATCCAGTCGCGACAGGTGCATCAGGCCTTGGGCCAGGTGCTCGGCGTCGCCCAACGGGAAGAGAATACCCACGCTTTCGACCACTTCCCTGGCACCGCCCGCTGCCGTGGCAATCACCGGCACGCCCGCGACCATGGCCTCCAGCAAGACCATGCCGAAGGGTTCGTGATCGGAACTGAGAGCGAACGCATCGAACGCCTTGAAATAGCGGCTGGCATGAGGCACCTGGCCCAGCAGCATGACCTGCCGACCAATGCCCAGCTCCATCGCCAGCTCTTTCAGGTCCTGCTCAAGACGCCCCTTGCCCAAAATCACCAGTTGGCTGTCGGCGGGCAGGTTGGGAAGTGCCTGCGCAAAACCGCGCAGCAGCGTGGCCTGATCCTTGTCAGGGTGAAGACGACCGACGTTTCCCACGACCCACGAGCCTTGCGGCAAGCCCAACGCTTCGCGAGCCTCTTCACGTGACACTTGGCTGGCGGCGAGTTGATCGATGTCAATGCGGTTATAAAGCGTTTGAATACGTCCGGTCGGCCACTTTGGCAGACACTTGCGCATGTCGTCCCGAACGGCATCGGAGACACCGAGCAGGCTCAAACGCATGCGAAACAGGTGAGCGAACAGTTTTCGGCTGCGACGCTCATAGTCACCAAAGGCGTGATGCACGCCGATCACCGGCAAACGGGTGGCCAGCAGGGCGATGTAGATCGGCTTGAAACGATGGGCGATGCAAAACGCGAAATTCCGGGAAGCGGCGATTTTGCGCAAGTCGCGGATGGCCCCCAGCTTCAGGCCACGAATGGCCTTGGAGCTGTATTCCATGAACAGGACTTCATCCGACGAGCAGCCCGCTGCGACATCAGGGTCGGCAGCGCCCGTCAGGAATACCGTGGTGACCCGGTATCCCTTGCCCGCGAACAGGCTGGCGTATTGACGGGCACAGTCGAGGAACGGCCCGTCATAGCCGTGGCAGAACTGCAACACATGGCGCTCAGCCGAGCGTGTCATAAGCGTCCGCGCCGTCTTTGACCACCAGGATGTCTTCCATGATCAGGTACTGCAGGTCCGAGCCGAAGAACATGTTCAGCGCATCGGTCGGCGAGCAGATCATCGGTTCGCCGCGACGGTTGAGCGAGGTGTTCAGCGACACACCGTTGCCGGTCAGGTTTTCCAGCGCCTTCATCATGTCGTAGTAACGCGGATTGTATTCGCGCTTCAGGACCTGGGCACGGGACGTACCGTCTTCGTGAACGACTTCCGGCACGCGGGTCTTCCACTCTTCGGCGACTTCGAAGGTGAAGGTCATGAACGGCGCGGGGTGATCGATCTTGATCATCTGCGGCGCCACGGTGTCGAGCATCGATGGGCAGAAAGGCCTCCAGCGCTCGCGGAACTTGATCTGGTGGTTGATGCGGTCGGCCACACCGGCCACGCTCGGGCAACCGATGATCGAACGACCGCCCAACGCACGTGGACCGAACTCCATGCGGCCCTGGAACCAGGCGACAGGGTTGCCGTCGACCATGATTTTGGCGATCTGCTCCGGCATGTTGTCGAGCTTGCGCCACGCAGGCGCGCTCGGGTGACGGGCACAAGCGGCGATCACGTCTTCGTTGCTGTACGAAGGGCCGAGGTAGACGTGTTCCATCTTCTCGACCGGCACGCCACGGGCGTGAGACACATACGCCGCTGCACCAACCGCTGTACCGGCGTCACCGGACGCGGGCTGAACGAACAGCTCTTTCACTTCCGGACGGGCAATGATCTTCTGGTTCAGCTTCACGTTCAGCGCACAGCCACCGGCGAAGGCAATCTTGCCGGTTTCCTTGAGAATGTCGCCCAGGTAGTGATCCATCATTTGCAGCGCCAGCTTCTCGAACAGCGCCTGCATGCTGGCCGCGTAGTGGATGTACGGCTCGTCAGCGATGTCGCCTTCGCGCTTGGGACCCAGCCATTCGATCAGCTTCGGCGAGAAATAGAAGCCTTTGCCTTTCTCTTTATAACGGCGCAGGCCGATGACGTTGGCGTATTCGGTGTTGATCACCAGTTCGCCGTTTTCGAAGCTCGCCAGACGCGAGAAGTCGTATTTGGACGCATCGCCGTATGGCGCCATGCCCATGACCTTGAACTCGCCGTCGAGCATTTCGAAGCCGAGGAACTCAGTGATCGCACCGTACAGGCCACCGAGGGAGTCCGGGTCGTAGAATTCTTTGATCTTGTGAATCTTGCCGTTCTCGCCATAACCGAAAAAGGTCGTGGCGTACTCGCCCTTGCCGTCGATGCCCAGGATGGCGGTTTTCTCTTTGAAACCGGAACAGTGATAGGCGCTGGAGGCGTGGGCCAAGTGGTGCTCGACCGGCTCGATCTTGACTTTTTTCGGATCGAAACCCAGTTGCTCAAGGCACCAGACGATCTTGTTGCGATAGCGCTTGTAGCGACGGTTGCCCATCAGGATGGCGTCGAGCGCGCGGTCCGGGGCGTACCAGTAACGCTTGGCGTAGTGCCAACGCGCTTCGCCGAACAGGCTGATCGGGGCAAACGGGATGGCCACCACATCGACATCAGACGGTTTGATGCCAGCCTGCTCAAGACAGAACTTCGCAGACTCGTACGGCATGCGGTTCTTTGCATGCTTGTCGCGAACGAAGCGCTCTTCTTCGGCGGCTGCAATCAGCTTGCCGTCGATGTAAAGGGCTGCGGAAGGATCATGGCTAAGGGCGCCGGACAGGCCAAGGATCGTCAATGCCACTAGGGTCTAGCCTCTTAAAGTCTGCAAGCAGGCGTCGTGCGCCTGACAAATAAGGTGCGCCTGGCGCGGGTGCGGCGGGCAGCTAAAGGGCGGGATTATAGCGTAATGAACTGCGATATGGCGCGGGCCGAACAAAACCGCTTCAGGACACGCGACGACGCTGACTTGGCTCAGTATTACCCAGCATCAGGGGCCATTATCGAAAACCCGGCTTGATGCCGTGCACTACATATCTACCGCCATTTCCTGATCGACTCGTGATTGATTCCCTGAATCACGCGGCCTGCCCGCGCCATGGATGCCCTGCCGGACAGGGCGAATCAGGAACCCGACATCATGCAGACATTTTCCCCCACGCGGTCCTCTCCCGCGTTCACCCACCCTGCCGCTGCCAGTGCGCTCAAGCGTCTGAGCGAATCCTGCGAAACGCTGACGACTGAGCTGTTGCAGCTTCCCTCTCCACACGCCGCGCTGCTCGACGCCCTGAAAACCGGCGAGCAAACCGCCATCGAGCAAGAAACCGACGTACTACTGGAAACGCTGAACACGTACTGGCAGACCGTAAGTGCCCTGGGCCAAGGGCGGCGCAGGCTGTTCACCGCGTCATTCGAGCAAGCATTACAGGATGAAGCCGCGCTCAAAGCTCACGAAAACGAAGTCCGGCCCAATGCCATCGAATGTCTCCCTGCCTCCGCCGACACCGGTACTCAGCCTGTCGTCTGCGCACTTTATGTCGCCCTCGACGCGCAAACAGGCGTGGAAATCCATGGCGCGCTGGTCATGAGCCTCACATCAGGTCGAACCCTGCTGACGCTACCGGGCAGCGGTCTGTCGGAATTTGCAACGCAGCGATCCATGCTCGAAACGGTGACCGAATGGCTCAACGACGACACGCTGCGCTGGGGGGTGCTTATCAACGCTGAGCGACGTCACCAGGACGCCGTGTTTGCTGTCACGGACGATCCGGACCTGCATCTGGAACGCTTCAGCCCAAACGACGTGCACCTGCGGATCGTGACGGGAAACCCTTATCGTCACGCGGTCCAGAGGATGATAGAGAAACAGCGCGCTGACGTGCTTTACGTGTGCGGCGATGGCCGGAACGCTAACCTGGAACTGCACGCCAACCAGATCGAAGGCGCCATGAACCTGTCCGGGCTGTTCGGACCCAAGGCAATGCTGGAGCGACGTGAGCTGATCTTGGCCGAGCGCAAAGCGCGAACAGCGTTGCCCGACTGGATCAAACTGGCCTCTCGCGAAGATCTGGAGGAATACCGCCAGCGCCTGAAGCGCTACGAAGAAGGCCATGACGCATTGGCGAGCAGCCTGAATGGCGCGGCTTCGGCGAGTCAATACGCCGCCGTGAACCTGCGCGCTCGGCTGGCCAATGATCTTGGCCACGATCTGGCGCCCGACGCAATTTCCCTCAGCACCCGACGCACCCTGCCCGTCACGAAAGAGGTCTACACCGTCACTCGCACCCTGTCGCAGATGGCGCTCTATGGCTTGCATCCCGATGACCTCAACGAGGGTTCGGAGTTTCTGACTCAGACCACCGTGAATATCGATGGCTGTCCCGTCGGAGCCAGCCATGCCTCGCTGACTCCGGCGTATGTCGCCCGCGTAATTGATGAACTGAAACTGCGCCTGAGTTTTGCCGAGTACCAGCGCGAAACCTATGGAAAGCCGGCCAGCCAGAAACTGATGCGTGAACTGCTCGACCTGCAAATCGCCGAATCCGCGTATGTCGCCAAAATGCAGGGGCACCTCTCGCTTGACGACTTCAACGTGGTGACCGCAGTGACTCAGGGCGTGCTCAACGCCACCGACAACGTGTTACGCATTCAGCACATCAGGATCGATAACCAGGCCACGCTGAGCCGCACCTTGGTGTTCCGAAAGGAAAACGCCGCAGGCGAACTGCAACGGCTGATCATGTTCACTTCGGACGCCCCTCGCCCTCAGCTGTTCCAGAGTTTCAACAGCGAGACCCAAATGCTCCACGAACTGGTGGCCTGGACCGCCAGCCCGGAAATGACCCGCTACCTCATCGACCAACTGAATGTGGCTGATCGTCCCGCGCTCAATTCAACCCTCGACGCACTGCGTGAGAAGCCGTTTCCCCGCGCCGACTTTTTGCGCCTTATCACTCAGGAAAACTACGACAGCGCGCTGCAAACCCTCGTCATCCAAAACGTGAAGGTGGTGCGCTCGCAGAACGAGGCTCACACCCCGGACTGGTACATTCGCGCCAGCAGTGAACAGCGTCAGCACCTGCTGGCGCTGGAAGACGCGGCCAACGGGGCTGTCATGAACTATGCCGCGCAACCGCACACACGGGTTCAGGATTTCGAAGACTATGTTCATCAGCGCGCCAGCGAGAAGATTTGCCAGTTACTGAAGGTGCCAGCGGGAACGATCGATCCTGATCAAGTCATCGTGAAGACCGAGCGTGAAACCCTGAGCTACACCGCACTGATGCGAAACGGCTACGACGACAGTTTTGGCGTGTTTAAACCCACGGCCGACACGACGGCCACGTTCAGCGGTCCGCAGGGCATCGACCTCAGCCCGTTGACGCCCGCCTCCGTCGCCGGGTCGGTTCGGGGAAAATGGCTCGCCGACGCTTATAGCGATCTGGTGAAACGCACGCTGCTTGATCCGCAGTCCGAAGGCTACCTGTACCGGCGCCAGACCAGCGCGCTGATCACCCGCCTGAACATGCAGGCCGCCGCCCTGCGCAGCCTGCTGAAGGGACACATCGACGAAACGCAGTATGAGTGGCTGCAAGAGAGCATCCGCCATCTGAACGACGCGACGCCCGAGGTTCGCGCTCGCCACCCCGTCTATCCATTGCAGATCCACATCGACAAGCCTTTCATCGCGCTGCACATGGGCGGTATCAGTCAGTTGGTCGTCACCGACACGAACCTGATCCACGTTGAAACCGTACAAGGCTGCTACGCGCTGATGCCGACGGCAGTCAGACTGGCGGCGCTGCTGTACACGCCGAATGCCCCGGACGGTCTGGAGTTCAGGGCGTTTAGTGCGTTCGTTGATTCCCTTGGTGCGCCGGGGATGATCGATTACTACAAGGACCGCTGTCGCATCAACGCTCGCCGCGTGCTGTCGTTTTTCCTGAATGACATGAAAACAGGCAACGGCAATAAACGACCGGTGCTGCCTGCCGAGCCTATCGCCGACTTCGCGCAGGTCTGCTTCAACCGAAAGATCGAACGTAAACTGCGCGACGCCGAGGAAACGTCCACCAATCGCCATGACATGCTGAGTCAGGTGATCTGGAACAGCGTGGATATCATCGCCACAGTGGTGACGGCGCCCTTTCCACCACTGAGTTTTGCGGTGGGTGTGGCCCTCGCGTTACGCGATGCGAGCAAGGCGGTTCAGGCGCTGGCAGGGCATGAACCGGAGGCCGCTTCAGGGCTGTTTCTCGCGGCAGGGCTGAACGTGCTGGGCGCATACGGCGATTTGAAACAGGGCCTGAAAGGATTTGGCGGCGTCGCACGCAAACTGGCCGAACGCTCGAAACAGGGGGCGCGTCCTGCTGCGTTGAAGAAAACCTCGCCCACACAAAAGGGACTGCGCCCTGTGAAATTCGAGGACGAAGACTTCCTTTTGGGCAAACCCAACGCCAAGGGGCACGCGCAGGTGTATGACAACCTCGGCCTCGACCTGGACGAAGCGTTTCCCACCGGACGTTACGCCGCCAGAAACGACAGCGGCGTCTGGCAGCCACTGGATAAGCCTGTCGCGCCATTGCCCTCGAATACACTGAATGACCACCGTGTCACAGGCGTTTCCCTGCAGGGTCTGCCCCGCGTCACCGAAGGCCATGCCAACGGCGTGAGCCTCGGCCAGGGCAAGCATTACATCGAGATGAGTGGCGAGGTGTATCAGGTGCACTACGACGCCAGCCTGCATTGCTGGCACATCGTCGATCCGCAGAACCCATTCGCATTCTTTGGCCGCCAGCCCGTGCGTTTGAACGAGCAAGGGCAGTGGCAACGCATTCCGCGCTCGGGCCTGCGCGGCGGCAGCGACACACCCGGCACATTCACTCCGTTACGGGAAGACGTACACGTGGGTGCCACAGACGCAGGGCTGCACAGGTGGGAACTCCCTGCCAACCTGCAACCGCACATGGAAGAGATTCTGACCGGCACGACCATGGACCCGATCGCGATGGGCCTGGGGGATTTTTTCAACGCCTATTACGGGCAAATGCGTCAGACGTACGCCGATCTACGCGAACAGCTCTACCACGACGCTCACGCCTTTTTTGCAGCGCCTGTCGCCCTTCCGGCGCGTCCGGCACTCTCCGCTGTCGACACTTCGACGACGATCAGCGGGTTTCTGGAGAGCGCGTTCACCCGCAGCAACGGCCTGGTGTTTGGGGAGGCGTCGAAATCCATCGCCAGCAAGCGCCTGCTCATCTCGAACATGAAAACCCTCGCAGAGCAGCGCGTCGAAGTGCTGTACATCGAACACCTCTTTACCGACAAGCACCTGCGTAAGCTGTCGAAATACCTGGCCAAAGGCAGCCGCATTCGCGCAGGCTCCCATGAGATCAAGGCTCATCTGAAGTACCTCAACAACAAGGCGCTGGATAATCTCAGCCGCGAGTTCGACTACTACCACCTCATCAAAGAAGCACACCGTTACGGCATCGAGGTGCGGCCCCTGAGTTCCTCAGTGAGCTACCCAGTCAATGCCTACCCGGTAGCCAGTGCTGCGGGTGACAATAGCGCTGCTCAAAAAATGAGCAAATTCTTCAGTCATCATGTCATCAGCGGCGACGTGACGGCCGAACCGACCCGGCGCTGGGTGGCATTGGTGGACCAAAAGCTCGCCACAACCCATGAGCAAGTCCCCGGCATGGCCGAATTGCACGGGGCTATCAGCGTGCACATCGAGGATGTACCTGCGGGCCGGGCCACGGAAATCAGCCAGGATGCAACGCTGGTCAACACCGAAACGAACGTCACGCCAAGCGATTTCAAGATTGAGTTCGCCCAGTCGAGCCTCACCGAATCAGCGTCTGCCTCCGTGAGCGCGACAACACATCACGTCGTGCCACAGCCCGCAGGTACGTCCGCCTCAACGGCAAACCCCGGCTATCACTGGAGCGACGCAACCGGTTGGCAGCGCGTCGAGCCGGGCCAATGGTTGGCGGACACTCCGCCGACAGCGCTTCAACGCTCACTCGCTGACGCTCGTTACGACATGCCGTTCGAGTCGCAACCCACTTTGTACGAGTTGGCGTATCAGGAGCACAAGGGGCTGAACAGTGAGTATTTTTTCTTCAATGAACGCCTGAATGCCGTGCAGGACGTGTTTTTCGACCTGCGAACTAAACTGCGCCACGACGCCCGCAACATTTTCGCCGCCGATCTGCCACCTCGTCCTACGATGCCTTCGGTCGAGCCGCCGCTCGACGCCCCACAGTTTATTCAGAACCTGTACGAACACACCGATGGGATGGTCGTGGGCGAATTTCACGCGTCCGTGGGCAGCAAGAAATTCCTCATCGACAACCTGCCGTTGCTGGCGGAGCAACAAGTGAAAACGCTCTACATGGAGCATCTGCTGACCGACCTTCATCAGCTGCATCTGGACCGTTTTCATGAAACGGGTCAGATGAGCAATGAGCTGCTGCAGAGCCTCCAGCGTCTGGACAGGGGCCAACTGACGGACCCGGCCAAGGCTTATAACTTCGAGAGAGTGGTGATCAAGGCCAGGGAACATGGCATTGAAGTCCGCGCCATCGATTGCGCCGCGAGCTATCACCTCAAGGGCATCCGCGAGACCCGCACGACCCGCCAGGAAATGATGAATTACTTCGCGTCCCGGACGATTCGTCGGCATCAAGCGGTGGTCGGGCGTCACAAGTGGGTCGCGCTTGTCGGCAATAGCCACTCCAACCGTTTCCAGCAAGTGCCGGGCCTGGCGGAGCTGGAAGGGGGTATCGGTGTACGCGTGGACGACGTGGCGCCAGGCGCTTCCCATGGCATCACTCGGGATACCGGAGAGAGCGCACGGGCATCAATGACCCACGAAAACGCGTTCGTGAAAGGTGACTTCAAGCTCGAAATGGAAGTGCCGGGAAGGATCGATCAGGTCAGTCCGACCCGCGTGCTGGCGCCACAACCGCTGTCCCTGGAGCAGCGTCTGGCAAGGCCCGGCATGTTCGTCGTTGAGCAGGAGCTGGACGAGGTGTACGTGATCGTACACAAGACCAGGAACAGCGAAATTCATCGCACCACCGTGCAGATCAATGCGGCCGGTCACGTGTTTGTGGATCGCCCAATGTGGCCAGCCGTTCATCTCCAGCCCTATGACGACATCGACGCGCTGATTTGGGCGTTGGAGGACATCAACCTGACGCGGGTGGGATGAGACGCTGTAGCACCAAGGCTTACCAGCGGTGGCGCTTTTGAAATCGCTGCCGCCGACAAGCCGGATCATTAGAGGAGGCGTGCCATGCTACATCACACCGCTTTTGGCAGGCGCTGTTCCAGCATTTGGTGCAGCGCGCTATCGGCGGGCCAGTTGCGCATGAAGCGCGCGCGGTCCTTGGCGAAAGCGGCGGCGAACGCGTTTTGCGAGCCGTGCTGACACATCGCGTCGAGGTCGATCAGCGCCCAGCGGTCCTGATGCCAGAACACGTTGTGCCCTTTGAGGTCGCCATGGCTGATGCGCTCGCGAATCAGTTGCTCGAACAGCGCGTCCAGCGCCTGCAATTCGTTTTCAGGCGCGTCGCCTGATGCTACGTAAGGCGCGAAACGCTCGATGATGTCCGGTCCTGGCAGGTACTCAGTCACCAAATACGCTTTGCGTCGCAACCAGAAAAAACGCTGTTCCAGCAGGGCCAGCGGCTTGGGCGTGGCGATGCCGAGGAACATCAGGCGATTGCCCTCGCGCCATGAATGCCATGCACGGCTCGGGCGCCAAAAGCGTTTGAGCCAGTGGGCGAAGTTCTTGATGTTGTAGCGCTTGATCACCAATGGCCGCCCCTCGACCTCGGTTTTCGCCACGCTGGCGGCACCGCCGGTCTTGTAGAGGTGGCCGCTGTCGATCAGAGTGTCGGCCTTGTCCAGCACCGGCAGCATCGCCGCTTCTTCCTCACGACGAATCGCCCGCAGACCAAATGGGCCGTCCGACACGCTGAACAGGCTGCACTCTCGCCCGATCTTGATCAGGTAATCCCGCAGTCGCCAGGCGCTGACTTTGTCGATCTGTTTCTGCAGCGCTTCGACCGGCAGCGCGTGTTCCCCGTTGCTCAGGAGGTAATAGACCAGCAGCTCTTCGGTGAACGGGGCCAACGACTTGGGCAACTGAGCGAAAAACACGCCGAGGTTTTCCAGGACTTTTGGGCGGGACAGCGGCTTGCCCGCTTCTTCGGCCCGAATTCCGGCGCCGTCGATCAGGTACAGCTGGCCGTTCTGTCGCAACAAGTTGTCGAGGTGCAGGTCTTCTTGCCACAGCCCCTTGGCGTGCATCTGGCCAACGGCGGCGAGGGCTTCGCTCAGCACGGCGGTTTGCTCGTCGGCCAGCGGCGGCAGGTGCTCGACGGCTTTCCAGGCTTCGCCGAGGCTTTCGGCCTGATCGAGGAATTCGAAAAGGAGCCAGCCGCCTTCGCCTTCGTTCAGCCCTTCGGCCAGCAGCAATGGCGTGGTCAAGCCTTGCTCGGCAAGGAGCTGCACCCCGGCGCGCTCACGCTGAAAATGCCGAGACGCCTTGCTGCCCACCAGCAATTTAGCGAGCACCGGACGCCCACGCCATATGCCCGCGCCCACGTAACGTTGACCCGGCAGCACACGGAGCAGGCTCAACAGCTGCAACTCGGCAGGCCCTGCCGCATCCGCCAACGCAATGCTCATCGGCAGCGTCGGGGTACGACCGGCGTTTTTCAGTTCAGACAAACGCATCGGCGCCCTCATAAATCAAACATGAATGAAACGCAGCCCTCAAGATCACGCTCTCCGGCTTCTGCCTGAAGGGCGTGGGAGCTGGCTTGCCTGCGATCTGCTGCGAAGCAGCAGTAAAACCGGACAGTTTGGTATACCTGAAGTACCGCGTTTACCGGATTACTGCCGGTACCCGGCAGATCGCAGGCAAGCCAGCTCCCACGGCCTGCGGCCAGAATCAAAAACAAAACCCTGTGCGCGTAACTGGCCACCTGCAAAGCAAACCCCATCGGCCAGAATCAAAAGCCAATCACGGCGAGTCGTTGAATCACTTACTGCGCTTATGACTGCCGCGTTTGGCCAACCGCTGCCACCAGGAATCCACCAGCCCACTGTCACCCGGCGCCTGTAAGTAGGCGGCGAGCAGTTCGCGGATTTCGGCTTCGTTCCACATCGGTGCGCGCCGCAGCAAAGGCTCGATGTCCTTGACTCGATCCCGTTGGCCGAAGATTGACTTGCGGGTCTTCTCAAGGTCGATCAACTGCGCCTGATAGGCGCTGCCTTTGGCTTTCATGAAAATGTGCTTGGGGTAAAAACAGCCATGCACCTGACCAGCCTTGTGCAACGTGCGCGCCAGTTGACCGCAGGCTTGCAGAATCGCCAGGCGCTGAGTCGCGGCCAGCGCGTCCCACTCGCTCAACAACGTGTCCAGATCGCTCCAGCCATCCAGCGCCCGAGTCATCAGAATGGCCCGACGCTCGCCATCGACCTTTTTCTCGCCATAAAACACCGCATGCAGCGCCGGAATGCCGAGCTTCTGATACAGGCTGATGTTGCGAAACTCGCGGGAGAACGACGGCTCGCCAAACGGGTGATGCAGCGTGTGGGTCAGGTAATTGCTCTGGCGCTTGAGGTAATAACCTGAGCCTTCGAGCTCCAGACGAAACACGCTGCTCCAGCCGCCGCGCCCGGTGTTGGGTTCGTCCACGGCGTCGAGCTGCACGTCCCACAGCGAATCGAAATCGGCCAGACCATGCCGTTCCAGCAAGCCACGGTCGGCATCAGCGATGAAAGCACTCATTCCCGCCCCTCGAAAAAGCTGACGATGTGTCGAATGCGCTTCTTGTCCGATGCGTTCAGGCGCTCGCGCCCACGGTATTGCAGATAGAAACGCAGGCGCTGGGTCGCGGACAGGTGATATTTGGCCACCTTGTCCAGACACGCCAAGTCCTTGGTGATCCGATAGCGCAGCATGAAACTGACCCAGAATGCGCCGTTCGGGCAATCGATCAGAAACACGGTCGAGCGGTCGTCCACCAACAGGTTGCGCCACTTCAGATCGTTATGGGTAAAACGATGATCGTGCATGGTCCGGGTGTAGCGTGCGACCTGCTGGCTGATTCGGTCCACCCAGGAACGGTTGTCCAGACGCTCGTCGTGGACCCGCGCCAGCTCCGACAAATCCTCGGTGCGCGGCAGTTCGCGGGTAATCAGCGCGCCGCGATCATACGCGGCACCCCGGCGCTCAAGGCCCCAGGCGATCACCTCGGCTGTCGGAATCCCCCACTTGGCGAAACGCTTGAGGTTCTGCCACTCGGACTTCACGCGAGGCCGCCCCAGATAACGGCGCAGCCCTTTGCCCGCCGCAACGTAACGTTTGACGTAGTAATTCACGCCACCACGCTCCACGCGAATCACTTCTGACAGCGGATCGCGAGTCAGCCGCTCTCCTTGCAAGGCAAACACGGCGTCCAGCGATCCAAAGTCAGCGGCCAGCTCGGCGTATTCCGGTTCAAGGTTCCACCCCGCCATCAGAGCGCATCCCCGTACCGCAATTTGCGCTGATAGAGCTTCTCGGCCTTGGCCTCCAGCCACACCAGCAGCGCCGACTCTTCAGCCAGAATCTGGCGCAGCGGCTGCTGGAAATAGCCCTTGAGGAAACGCATTTTGTCGCGACGGGTCAGGCCGATGTCCAGCGCCGAGAAATACAGCGCGGCCAGGTCCTTGTTGCGCCAGCGTTGAGTGATCTGATCCCGGGTCTGCGCGCGGTGCAGGTCGATCACCGACAGCTTGAAGCTTTCCGGGGTGACCGGCGTATCGGTGTGCAGCAGGAAGTGGCACAGGTAGCAGTCGCGATGGTTGACCCCAGCGCGGTGCATCATGCCTACCAGCCGCGCGACTTCAGCAATATACGCCCACTTCATGCGCGGCTCGGGCGGCTGTTTCACCCAGTTGATGCTGACGTCTTCCATGCTTTCGGTCGGCGCCAGCTCTTCGGTGACGATGAACGAATGCTGCGCGGCCGGGTTGCTGCCGCGCTCGCCGTAGGCCACGGAGGTCATGGTCGGGACGCCGACTTCCGTGAGGCGGTTGATCGCATCGAATTCCTTGCCCGCGCCCAGTACCGGCAGTTTGGCGGTCAGCAGATTCTTCGCCACTTCACCCCAGCCAATGCCGCGATGAATCTTGACGAAATAGCCGCGGCCATCGACTTCGGTGCGCAGCGTGCGACGATTTTCCAGCTCGCGGTACACCTGACCTTGCAACGCCTCGACGGCCTCGAACGCGTCGCGCCCGGCCCAGAGGGTCTTGAAGGGTTCAGCAAGGATCAATTTCATCCGTGGTGCTCCGCCAGAATCACATCCGCAGCGTGTTGCGGCATGCTGTAAAGATCAGCCGTGTCGGCGAATGCCAACCCGTTCTTGCCCCAAGACGAGCGCGCGGCATCGTCTTCAAGCATGCGGCTCAGGTATTGATTGAGCTGACTCTGCTCGAACGGCTCATCGAGGACCAGGCCGCTGTCGGCTTCGGCGATGTAATGGGCGTAGCCACATACCGCGCTGACCAGCACCGGCAGGCCCGCGACCAACGCTTCGAGCAGCACCGTGCCGGTGTTCTCGTTGTACGCCGGGTGAATCAACAGGTCGGCGCCCAGCAGGAAGCGCGGGATGTCGCTGCGGCCTTTCATGAAGGTCACGTTGTCGCTCAGGCCCAACGTCGTGCTCTGCAACTGGAAGACTTTGGGGTCGTCCTGACCGATGACGAACAGGCGCGTGCGTTTGCGCAACGCAGACGGCAACGCCGCGAGGGCTTTCAGACTGCGATCCACGCCCTTGGTCTTGAAGCCGGAGCCGATCTGCACCAGCAGCAAGTCGTCATCGCCCAGCTTGAACTCGCGTCGGAATTCGGCCCGAATCTCAGCGGCATTGGCCGGTGCGCGACGGTCTTGGGAAATCCCCGGCGGCAGCAAATGGAAGCGCTTGAGCGGCGTGTCGTAGTGCTTGATGAACAGCGGCTGCTGCACTTCGGAAATCATCAGCACTTCGGTTTTCGCGTCTTTGGCGAACACCGAGCGCTCGTATTCGGCGAAGTGGCGATAACGGCCCCAATATTTGTACAGGCCGTGACGCAGGTTCTGCGCCTTGTCTTCATAACAGCCGTCGGCGGCGTAATACACGTCCAGACCGGGCATTTTGTTGAAGCCGATCAGACGGTCCACCGGGCGCTTGGCAAGGTCGGCGTTCATCCAGTCGGTGAGTTTTTCATTGCGGCGATGATTGAAGATCGCCTTGACCGGCGCCACCAGCACTTCGAAGCCGGCCGGCACGTTACCTTCCCAGATCAGCGTGTAGACGCGGATCGTATGCCCGCGCTGCTGACACTCCAGGGCGATGCGCATGAAATCACGCTGCAAGCCGCCGAAGGGAAAGTATTTATAGAGCACGAATGCCAGTTGCATCACGGATGTTCCTTTGCCAGCAACAGCGAGCCCAACTGGCCCGCTACTCGCTCGGGATTCAGGCGAGTGAAGCACATCGGCCACTCGCGTTCGGTATCGACCTGACGCTGATCTTCAGGGGTCGGTCGATAGGTGCATTTCTTTTGCAGGCACGGCGCGCAGGCCGGGTAATCGCCTGCGAGGTGAACCTGCGACTTGCCGTAGGCGCCGGTCAGGCCGGGGTTGGTCGGGCCGAACAGCGACAGCGTCGGCACATCCAGCGCCGCTGCCAGATGCCCGAGCCCTGTGTCCACAGCGACGCAGCCTTGCGCGCCGGCCAGCACTTTGGCGACGCCTGCCAGATTCAATTTGGGCAGCACAACGGCTTTATCAAGTCCCTCGGCGATACGCTCAGCGCGCGCTTTCTCGGCAGGGTTGCCCCACGGCAGGTGCACTTCCAGACCCTGACCGATCATGCGCTCGGCCAACTGGCGCCAGTACAGCTCGGGCCAATGCTTGGTGTCCCAGGTCGTGCCATGCAGAAACAACACGAATGGCTCGCCGCTTTCGCTGCTTAGCAAACGACTGCGATCCAGCCCGTAATCCCCAAGACCCGCCGGGATTTCATAGCCCAGCGCTTGAGCGAACAGTTGCCGCAAACGCTCGACGGCATGCTGCCCGCGAGCAACCGGATAGGCCCTGTCGTAGAAACGCGCGGCCAAGGGCTCGCGTGCGGAGAGCCTGTCCAGACCGACAATCGGCGCCTTGACGTAGCGAGTCAGAAAGGCGCTTTTCAGCAGCCCCTGCGCATCGATCACCAGATCGTAACGGGTGTCGCGCAGACGCTGTTTGAACTGGCGCCATTGGCCGTTCTTGAAGGTCTGCCACAGGTTCTTGCGCCAGCGGCGGATCGCCACCGGTATAACGCCGGACACTGCCGGGTGCCAGGTCGGAATTTCCGCGAAGCCTTCTTCCACCACCCAGTCGAACTGGATGCCGGGGATGGCCTTGGCCGCATCGGTCAGCGCAGGCAGGGTATGAATGACGTCACCCAGCGACGAGGTCTTGATCAGCAGTACCCGCAAGTCAGGCGACCTCGACCGGCGTGCCACCCAAGTGGCTGAGCGACGTGATGACCGCATCCGGCTCCAGCAGGCGCAAGCAGTTGTAGTGCCCGAAACGGCAGGTGCGTTCGAAACACGGGCTGCACTCGATGCCCAGTTGCACGATCTCGACCTGATCGGCCAGCGGTGGCGTGAAGCCCGGCGAGGTCGAGCCGTACACCGCCACCAACGGGCGATTCAGCGCAGCTGCGACGTGCATCAGGCCGGAGTCGTTGGAGACGACCGCATCGGCGCAGGACAGCAAATCGATGGCCTCGGCCAAGGACGTGCCGCCGCTGAGGTTGGCGGACTCTTCGCGCAGGCCGGGAATCAGTCGTTCGCGGATGCTTTCGCCCACCGCATGATCATTCTTGGAGCCGAACAGCCAGACCTGCCAGCCCTCGCGAATCTTGGTCTCGGCGACTTTGGCGTAGTGCTCGGACGGCCAGCGTTTGGATTCGCCGAACTCCGCACCGGGGCACAGCGCCAGCACGGGACGATCAAGCGCCAAACCGAACTTGGCGAGCGCGGCGTCGCGGCTGACGGCTTCGATTTGCAGGCTCGGTTTCGGATACGGACGCGGGATTTCCGCGTCCTTGTCGTAAGCCAGGGCCATGAAGCGCTCGATCATCAGCGGGTATTTCTGCTTGTCCAGCACGCGCACGTCGTTGAGCAGGCCGTAGCGGAATTCGCCACGCCAGCCAGTGCGTTTCGGGATACCCGCGAAGAACGGCACCAGCGCCGATTTCAGCGAGTTAGGCAGCAGAATCGCTTGGTCGTACTGGCTTTTCAGGGACTTGCCGATGCGACGACGGGTCGCCAGTTCCAGCGCGCCGTGGCCGAGCGGGAAGCTCAAGGCCGTGCGCACTTCGGGCATGCGCTCAAGGATCGGCCGACTCCACTCGGGGGCCAGCACATCGATTTCGCACTGTGGGTGACGCTGTTTCAGGCACTGGAACAGCGTTTGCGCCATCACCATGTCACCGACCCAGCTGGGCCCTACGATCAGAATTCTCATGCTCAATCCAAAAACGACCAGAAACGAGCAGGGAGGCCCATCAGACTGCGTGACGCTTCCACACAGCCTGACGCCTCCCTGTCATAGCTTTATATAGGTCCGCAAACATCCGGACTTTGCAGTTCTCTCAACGCCTGACGCGCTCTTCTGTGGGAGCGAATTCATTCGCGAGAGGCGGGTACATCCGACGCATCTCTGTCGGTTGGGCGACCGCCTCGCGAATGAATTCGCTCCTACAGGGGTTAGTGCCGAGCGCTCAAATCAACTCAACCCCAACTGCCCCCAGATCCGCATCACTTCACGCCGCTCGCTCGCGAACTGATCACCGCTGACCGCGCCGGCCTCTTTCTGCAGGGCCTGTCGGTGTGCGGCGGAACGGTACGCTTTATACACCTCGCGCAACAGGCTCGCGTCGGCGGCGGGCATCAGCCCTGCCTCTTCCAGACCTTCGAGAATGCGGATGTTATCGGTGTATCGAAGCAGCGCGGGGTGCTCTCTGGACCACGCCAAGGCCGCGTATTGCACCATAAATTCGATATCGACGATACCACCGGCGTCCTGCTTGAGATCGAACGACGACGTGGGCTCGAAGGCATTTGCCCCCTTCCCGGCCAGCGTGCCCTTGGTTCCGAGGTTGTCGCGCATCTTGGCCCGCATGTCGCTGACTTCCTGTCGCAACGTCGCCAGATCACGCTCGCGCCCCAGCACTGACGCGCGCACGCCTTCGAATCCCTTGCCCACATCCGCACTGCCCACCAGCACCCGTGCACGAACCAGCGCCTGATGCTCCCACGTCCAGGCTTCGTTCTCCTGATAGCGCGAAAACGCCCCCAGCGAACTGACCAGCAGACCCGCCGCGCCCGAGGGCCGCAGGCGCATGTCCACCTCGTACAACTGGCCGGAGTTGGTCTGCGTGGTAATCAGGTGAATGATCCGCTGACCCAGTCGTGTGAAGAATTGCGCGCCGTCGATCGGCTTCGGTCCGTCGGTTTCAGCCTGCGGGTCGCCATCGTGGATGAACACCAGGTCCAGGTCCGAACCATGCCCCAGTTCAATGCCGCCGACTTTCCCATAACCGACAATCACGAACCCCGGATCGCACAACGTGCCATCAGGGCGGCGCGGCGCACCATGACGCGCGACGGTGTGCCGCCAAGCCAGCGCCAGCACTTGTTCGAGAATCGCCTCGGCGAGCCAGGTCAGGTAATCGCTGACTTTCATCAGCGGCAGACTACCGGTGATTTCCGACGCGGCCACGCGCAGCCGGTGCGCCAGTTTAAAGTGACGCAACGCCTCCATTTGTTGCTCCAGATCATCCTCGGGGATGCGCGTCAGTCGTTCGCGGAGTTCGGCGGCCAGCTCCAATGCCTGGGGCGGGCTGAACAAACGACCTTCGTTGAGCAGCTCATCGAGCAGCAGCGGGAAGCGGGCGATCTGCTCGGCGATCCACGGACTGGCGGCGCACAACGTCAACAAACGTCGCAGCGCGCCGGGGTTTTCAGTAAGCAGCACCAGATACGCAGAACGCCGGGCGACGGCTTCCACCAGCGGCAATACCCGTTCCAGCACCAGATCAGGGTTGGCGTGTTCAACGGCTTGAGCCAGCAATCTAGGGATGAACGCATCGAGCCGTTCACGACCGAGTCGTTGCATCGAACGCAATTGCGAGCTGTTGCGCAGGTTATTCAGGTGTTTCAGGGCTTTCTGTGCATCGAGGAACCCGCCTTCCTGCAACTGACGGCAAGCGGCTTCTTCGTTTTGAGACTCTTCCCACAGCGGCAACCACTCGCCGCCGACAATCTCTTCGCCACCGTCCTCCTGGCCCTCTTCCTCGTCGGGGTCGGCAATCACCTGACGGAAATGCCAGTCGACCCGACCGCGCCAGTGCATCAACTGCGCGTGGAAGGCGTCCCAATCGGCAAAGCCCATGATGAAAGCAATGCGCGCCTGATCGCGGTCATCTTCGGGGAGCATTTGGGTCTGGCGGTCGGCAATCGCCTGAATGGCGTGCTCGGTGTAGCGCAGGAATTCGTAGCCTTCGCGCAGCTCAGTGATGACCGCCGTGGGCAGATAGCCCTGCCCTTCCAGCGTGCGCAGCACTTTGAGCAGTGGCCGCTGTTGCAGGCTCAGGTCGCGTCCGCCGTGAATCAACTGAAATGCCTGAGCGATGAATTCCACTTCGCGAATGCCGCCGGAACCCAGCTTGATGTTCGCGGCCATGCCCTTGCGCCGGACTTCCTGCTGAATCAACTGCTTCATGGTGCGCAGCGCTTCGATGGCGGAGAAATCGAGGTAGCGGCGATAGACGAACGGTCGCAGCATTTCCAGCAACTCGCTGCCCTTGGCCTGATCGCCACCGACGACCCGCGCCTTGATCATGGCGTAGCGTTCCCAATCGCGGCCCTGATCCTGGTAATACTGCTCCAGCGCGTTGAAGCTCAAGACGAGCGCGCCGGACGAACCGTAAGGCCGCAGGCGCATGTCGACGCGGAAGACAAAACCGTCAACCGTCACCGGGTCCAGCGCCTTGATCAATCGCTGACCGAGGCGAATGAAGAACTCCTGGTTGTCCAGCGGACGCTTCACGCCCAACGTTTCACCGCCTTCGGGGTAGGCGAAGATCAGGTCGATGTCAGAAGAGAGGTTCAGCTCGACGGCGCCCAGCTTGCCCATGCCCAGGATGACCATTTGCTGGGCTTCGCCCGTACGACGGCCCGTTGGGACGCCGAACTGTTGGCAATGTCTGTCATACAACCATCGGTATGCGAGGTCCATACTGCCATCCGCCATGTCGGAAAGGTCGCGGCAGGTTTCGATCAGATCGGCTTGGCGTGTAAGGTCGCGCCAGATAATTCGGACTTGCTGACGCGTCCTTTGACGACGTAGATTACGCCCCAGCTCATCGTCGGTGGTCGCTTCGGCCACCGCGTTGGCGATGTGCTCACGCAGTTCATTGGCCGCAAAGCTGCGCTCCAGCTCGCCGGATTCAGCGAGGTCGAGCAGCATCTGCGGGTCGCGCACGACCTGTTCGGCGACAAAGTCGCTGGACGCGCAAACGCGATCAAAAGCGGCCAGACGCTCAGCGGGCCAGCCATCGAAAGTGGCCTGTCCGCCCTCGGTGAGAGCGGTGAGCGCGGCGCGAAAGGATTGCTGCGCGCGCGAGACCAACGGCAGAAGGACGGCCGGCAGATTGGCCAGCGAGGGAAGGCTCATGGTCTATCCTTGATCGGCGTTCAAAAGGCTACCCGCCGAGGGGTTTTCCCCTACAAAACGGACTGGACTGTCGAACAAAGGTTAAAAATTGCTGGCATTTGCCTGTTATTGGTTGCCAGCATGATTAGTCAGCTGATCTTTTTATGGTTTCTACCAACATTTTTCATTTGATTCATCGCAATACATGAGCGAAAACATCGTTCAGCTGTAGTTTTACTACTGTATATACAAGTCAAAAAGCTGAAACGGCTGGAGATTTGTAGTAAAACTACACAACGCCGGGTACCACTCCGGTCTCCAAGAATTTTTACGTCGTCTGCCCACAAGGCCAGTCGCAACAAACTCAGGCAACCGATTCTGGAAGCCTTTCCGCCCTGGAGCAAGCCATGCAAGACCTCGATCCCGTCGAAACCCAGGAATGGCTGGACGCCCTGGAATCGGTTCTCGACAAAGAAGGCGAAGACCGTGCTCATTATTTGATGACCCGTATGGGCGAGCTGGCCACACGTAGTGGTTCGCAGCTGCCGTACTCCATCACCACGCCATACCGCAACACCATCCCTGTTACCCGCGAAGCACGCATGCCCGGCGACCTGTTCATGGAACGCCGCATCCGTTCGATCGTTCGCTGGAACGCCCTGGCGATGGTGATGCGCGCCAACATGCAAGACCCTGATCTGGGTGGCCACATTTCCACCTTCGCCTCCAGTGCGACCCTGTATGACATCGGCTTCAACTACTTCTTCCAGGCCCCGACCGAAGAGCACGGCGGCGACCTGATCTACTACCAGGGCCACGCCTCGCCAGGCATCTACGCTCGCGCCTTCCTCGAAGGCCGCTTGAGCGAAGAGCAGATGCTGAAATTCCGTCAGGAAGTGGACGGTGGCGGCCTGTCGTCGTATCCGCACCCGCACCTGATGCCTGACTTCTGGCAGTTCCCGACCGTTTCCATGGGTCTGGGTCCGATCACCGCGATCTACCAGGCACGCTTCATGAAGTACCTGGAAAACCGTGGCTTCATCCCGGCCGGCAAGCAAAAGGTCTGGTGCTTCATCGGCGACGGCGAGTGCGACGAGCCGGAAACCCTGGGCGCCATTTCCCTGGCCGGTCGTGAAAACCTCGACAACCTGATCTTCGTCATCAACTGCAACCTGCAGCGCCTTGACGGCCCGGTTCGCGGCAACGCCAAGATCATCCAGGAACTGGAAGGCGTATTCCGTGGCGCCGCCTGGAACGTCAACAAGGTCATCTGGGGCCGCATGTGGGACCCACTGTTCGCCCAGGACGAAGACGGTCTCATGCAGCGTCGCATGGACAAAGCCATCGACGGCGAGTACCAGAACTACAAGGCCAAAGACGGCGCGTACGTTCGCAAGCACTTCTTCGGCGACGATCCAGAACTGCTCAAGCGCGTCGAGAACCTGTCCGACGACGAGATCTGGAAACTCAACCGTGGCGGCCACGACCCCTACAAGGTCTACGCGGCGTACCACCAGGCGGTCAACCACAAAGGCCAGCCGACCGTCATCCTCGCCAAGACCATCAAGGGCTACGGCACCGGTGCGGGCGAAGCGAAGAACACCGCGCACAACACCAAGAAAGTCGATATCGAGTCGCTGAAGAAATTCCGCGATCGCTTCGACATTCCGCTGAACGATTCCGAACTCGAATCGCTGCCGTTCTACCGTCCGGCCGAAGACAGCGCGGAAATGAAATACCTGCGCAAGTGCCGCGAGAAATTGGGCGGCTCCCTGCCTCAGCGCAACCGCGGCAACATCAGCATCCCGACGCCGTCGCTGGACACGCTGAAGTCGGTGCTCGATGGTTCGGGCGACCGCGAAATCTCCACCACCATGGCGTTCGGTCGTATCCTCGCCTCGATGGTGAAAGACAAGGAACTGGGCAAGCGCATCGTTCCAATCCTCGCCGACGAAGCCCGTACCTTCGGTATGGAAGGCATGTTCCGTCAGCTGGGTATCTACTCGCCAGTCGGCCAGCTGTACGAGCCAGTCGACCGCGACCAGGTCATGTACTACCGCGAAGAGAAAGACGGCCAGATCCTGCAGGAAGGCCTCAACGAGGCAGGCGCGTTCTCCTCGTTCATCGCGGCGGGTACGGCCTACAGCAACTACAACACCCCGATGCTGCCGGTTTACATCTTCTACTCGATGTTCGGCTTCCAGCGTATCGGCGACTTGGCATGGGCCGCTGGCGATGCTCAGACTCGTGGCTTCCTGCTGGGCGGCACCTCCGGGCGTACCACGCTCAACGGCGAAGGCCTGCAACACGAAGACGGTCACAGCCACATTCTGGCCAGCACCATCCCGAACGTGCGCAGCTATGACCCTGCCTATGCTTACGAGCTGGCAGTGATCATGCAGGAAGGCACGCATCGCATGATGACGCTGCAGGAAAACGTCTACTACTACATCACCGTGATGAACGAGAACTACCATCAGCCAGCAATGCCGGCCGGTGTAGAGCAAGGCATCATCAAGGGCATGTACCTGCTGGAAGAAGACAAGCGCGAAGCGGCTCACCACGTCCAACTGTTGGGCAGCGGCACGATCCTCAACGAAGTGCGTGAAGCGGCGAAGATCCTGCGCGAGGAGTTCAACATCGGCGCCGATGTCTGGAGCGTCACCAGCTTCAACGAACTGCGTCGCAACGGCCTGGCCGCCGAACGCAGCAACCGCCTGAAGCCAGGCCAGAAGCCACAATTGAGCTACGTTGAAGAGTGCCTCAATGGTCGCAAAGGCCCGGTCATCGCATCGACCGACTACATGAAACTGTTCGCTGACCAGATCCGTCAGTGGGTTCCGACCAAGGAATACAAAGTCCTGGGCACCGACGGCTACGGCCGTTCCGACAGCCGCAAGAAACTGCGTCACTTCTTTGAAGTCGATCGCAAGTTCGTCGTGCTGGCGGCCCTGGAAGCCTTGGCAGACCGTGGCGATATCGAACCGAAAGTCGTGGCGGAAGCCATCACCAAGTTCGGCATCGACCCGGAAAAACGCAACCCGCTGGACTGCTAAGGTCTGCGCTGAAGATCGTATAGAGCGCTGACAGATTGCGCGAAACAGCCGACGATGCGGAATTTACTTCGGGTAAATGAGCATCCAGGGCTGTTTCGTTGCTACTGGACCGGCGCAGTCGAGTGAACAGGTTCTCCTGAGGAGAGACATTGTGAGTGAGCTAATTCGTGTACCCGACATCGGCAGCGGTGACGGTGAAGTCATTGAGTTGTTCGTCAAGGTTGGCGACCGCATCGAGGCCGACCAGAGCCTGCTGACGCTGGAGTCGGACAAGGCGAGCATGGAAATCCCTGCGCCGAAAGCCGGTGTGGTCAAGAGCCTGAAAGTGAAGCTGGGCGACCGCCTGAAAGAAGGCGACGAACTGCTGGAGCTGGAAGTGGAAGGCGACGCCGCTGCTGCGCCTGCCGCCGAGCCTGCTGCTGCTCCGGCTGCTGCCCCTGCTGCCGCTGAAAAGCCTGCGGAAGCGGCTGCCCCAGCACCGGCCGCCGCGCCTGCACCTGCCGCCGAAGCAACCGTTCAGGACATCCACGTGCCGGACATCGGTTCGTCGGGCCAGGCTCGCATCATCGAGCTGCTGGTCAAGGTGGGCGACAGCATCGAAGCTGATCAATCGCTGATCACCCTGGAATCCGACAAAGCCTCGATGGAGATTCCTTCTCCCGCCGCTGGCGTAGTCGAGAGCATCAGCGTCAAGGTCGAAGACGAAGTCGGCACTGGCGATCTAATCCTGAAACTGAAAGTTGCAGGCGCAGCGCCCGCCGCCGCTCCTGCTCAGGCGGCTGCACCGGCTCCGGCCAAGGCTGACGCACCTGCTGCCGCACCGGCGCCGGCTCCTGCACCGAAAGCTGAAGCAGCACCTGCTCCGGCTGCTGCCCCAGCGGCCAGCGGCGCGAAAGTTCACGCTGGTCCGGCTGTTCGTCAATTGGCCCGCGAGTTTGGCGTTGAGCTGAGCGCCGTGGCTGCCACCGGTCCACACGGCCGTGTCCTGAAGGAAGACGTGCAGGCGTACGTCAAATCCATCATGACCAAGTCCAAGGACGCGCCTGCTGCTGGCGGCGCAACCGGCGGCGCAGGCATTCCTCCGATCCCGGAAGTCGATTTCAGCCGTTTCGGCGAAATCGAAGAAGTGCCGATGACCCGTCTGATGCAACTGGGCGCATCCGGCCTGCACCGCAGCTGGCTGAACATCCCGCACGTTACTCAGTTCGACCAGGCCGACATCACCGACCTGGAAGCTTTCCGCGTTGCGCAGAAAGCCGTCGCCGAGAAAGCAGGCGTGAAGCTGACCGTGCTGCCACTGCTGCTCAAGTCCATCGCGCACCTGCTCAAGGAACTGCCGGACTTCAACAGCTCGTTGGCCCCTAGCGGCAAAGCGGTCATCCGCAAGAAGTATTTCCACATCGGTTTCGCGGTGGATACGCCGGACGGCCTGCTGGTCCCTGTGATCAAGAACGTTGATCAGAAGAACCTGCTGCAACTGGCTGCTGAAGCGGCTGAGCTGGCTGAAAAAGCGCGCTCCAAAAAGCTGTCGGCCAACGACATGCAAGGCGCCTGCTTCACCATTTCGAGCCTGGGTCACATTGGCGGCACCGGCTTCACGCCGATCGTCAACGCGCCGGAAGTCGCGATCCTGGGTGTCTCCAAGGCCACCATGCAACCGGTCTGGGACGGCAAAGCCTTCCAGCCACGCCTGATGCTGCCGCTGTCGCTGTCCTACGATCACCGCGTGATCAACGGCGCCGCAGCTGCACGCTTCACCAAGCGTCTGGGCGACGTGCTGGCCGACATCCGCACCATCCTGCTGTAAGCCGTACCAGGCCCGCCTCTTGCGAGACGGGCCTTCGCTGTTTTTCGAGCTGCCACGCTCGTACCTCAACCCCGCCCATTTGGCTGGGCTTTTTTTGGGGGTGGGAAAAGTCTGTCGTGCAGACATCCCCCAAGAAATCGGGTATTAACAGACTTGGAAGCGCCTCAGAATCACGAATAACAACCACTTACCCCCTCTTTCCGACAAATCCGACCAACAACCTTCAGTTAATGTGCGATTTGCCGACAGATTTATAGCACTAAGCCATCGCGCTCACTTGTCAGCCCGTTCGCCATGATGCAACCTTGCGACACGCGATTTCACAATGGGCGCCTGCCCATGCGCGACAGTACTCTTAAAGCGAGTTCCTTCATGAAAAGCCAACCTGATGCTGCCGCCCGATCGGCAGCCGAGGTCGTGACGCAATTGCCGGTGCCCTCGCGGCTCGGCATGCTGCGTTTCGAGCGGCTGAATGAAGCCAGTTGGGCGATGCTGTACCTGGACCCCAGCTGCGAAAAGCAATTCGACATGCCCGCCGTGGAGCTGTGCGCCCTCATCGGCGCGCCCTACGCGAGCCTGATGGAGCCGGAAGCGCGCTATCAGTTGCACGACGCTATCCAGATGCAGATGGCCAGCAACTCGCATTACGTCATTCGCTACACCCTGCACACGACCCGCGGTCCGCTGGGTCTGCTGGAGGTCGGCGAGGGATATCGACAGCACAACCGCGAGCTGCTGCGGGGCTATCTGATGGTGGTCGACGAAGTGTTCGACGCCAGCGAGCTGACGTTCAGCCCCGATCTGGAAGTGCAGAACTCAAGGCTGCAAATCGCGCTGGAACTCAATCAGCGTGCGCAACACGAGCAACTGCAGCATCTGGAGCGGGTTCGCGCTCAGCAAAGCCTGATCCTGCGTCTGGCGAAACACCGCTACAGCTCCAGCAACTCGTTGCAGGAAGCCGCCGAGCTGATCACCAAAAGCGCCTGTGAAATCTACGACATCGCCCGCGCCGCGATCTGGAACCTGAACGGCCAAACGCTGGAGCCCATCGCGGAATACCGCCGCGACACCGACGAATACCTCACCGCCAGGCCCATCGACATCAGTCGCTTCCCCAGTTATCTGGAAGCCTTGCACACCAGCCGCGCCATCGACGCCAACGACTTCGAGCAAGATCCGCGCACGAAGGAACTGGCCGAAAGCCTATTGCCGCGCCAGATCAGCGCGATCCTCGATGCCAGCGTGCGCATCGACGGACAAGTGGTCGGCGTGCTGTGCCTGGAGCACACCGAAATAGGTCGCGAGTGGCAATCCGATGAGATTGCGTTCGCAGGAGAGCTGGCCGATCAATTCGCCCACGCCATCAACAACCACAACCGCCGCACCGCCACCAACGCCCTGCACCTGTTCCAGCGTGCGGTCGAGCAAAGCGCCAACGCGTTTCTGCTGGTGAATTGCGATGGCGTGGTTGAGTACGTTAACCCGAGCTTCACGGAAATCACCCAGTACTCCGCTGATGAAGTCCACGGCCACCGCCTGTCGGAACTGCCAGCGCTGGAGAATCTGAACTCTCTGCTGCTCGACGCCAACTCAAGCCTGGCCACGAGCAACAGCTGGCAGGGCGAGTTCAAGAGCCGTCGCAAGAATCTCGAACCCTATTGGGGTCAACTGTCGATCTCCAAGGTGTACGGCGACAACCGCGAACTGACGCACTACATCGGCATCTACGAAGACATCACTCAGGCCAAGCTCTCCCAACAGCGGATCGAGCGCCTGGCCTACACCGACAACCTGACCAATCTGGGCAACCGCCCGGCGTTCATTCGCACCCTCGACGAGCATTTCGCCCGGGACATCGAGACGCCGATCAGCCTGTTGCTGGTGGACATCGACAACTTCAAGCGCATCAACGACAGCCTCGGCCACCAGACCGGCGACAAGCTGCTGATCAGCCTCGCCCGTCGCCTGCGCAACAGCCTCAGCCCGACCGGCATTCTGGCGCGGTTTGCCAGTAACGAATTCGCCGTTTTGCTGGACGACACCGGCCCTGAAGAAGGCCAGCGTATCGCCAGCCAAGTGCTGACGACGCTGGACAAGCCGATGTTCGTCGACAACCAGTTGATCAGCGTCACCGGCTCCGTGGGCCTGGCCTGCGCGCCGTTGCATGGCCGCGATCCTCAGACCCTGATGAAGAACGCAGGCCTGGCGCTGCACAAGGCCAAGGCCAACGGCAAGCATCAGGTACAGGTGTTCACTGAAGCACTGAACGCCGAGGCCAGCTACAAGCTGTTCGTCGAGAACAACCTGCGCCGCGCCCTGACTCAGAACGAGCTGGAAGTTTTCTACCAACCCAAGCTGTGCCTGCGCACCGGCCGGTTGTTGGGCATGGAGGCGCTGCTGCGCTGGAATCACCCTGAGAAGGGCATGATCCGTCCGGACCAGTTCATCAGCGTGGCCGAGGAAACCGGCCTGATCATCCCGATCGGCAAGTGGGTGGCCCGTCAGTCGTGCCGTATGAGCAAGCAACTGACCGCCGCCGGTTACGGCAAGCTGCACGTGGCGATCAACGTCTCGCCCAAGCAGTTCTCCGACCCGGATCTCGTCAGTTCGCTGGCCAGTATCTTGCGCGAAGAACAGCTCGACCCTTCTCTGCTGGAGCTGGAACTGACCGAAGGCCTGCTGCTGGAGGCGACCGAAGACACCCGCTTGCAGCTGGAATCCCTGAAAACCCTGGGCCTGACCCTGGCCATGGACGATTTCGGGACCGGCTATTCGTCGTTCAGTTACCTCAAGAAATTCCCCATCGATGTGATCAAGATCGACCGCAGCTTCATCCGCGACATTCCGGATGACCAGGACGACATGGAAATCACGTCGGCCGTCATCGCCATGGCGCACAACCTCAAGCTGACTGTGGTCGCCGAAGGCATCGAGACCGCCGAACAACTGGCCTTCCTGCGCCGTCACCGTTGCGACGTAGGCCAGGGCTATCTGTTCGACAAACCGATACCCGGCGAAAAACTGATCGAAGCCCTGCGCCGCTACCCTCGCGGCCCGCTGGCCTGAGTCGCCTCCCCCGCCGACGCCTCCCGTCGACACTTTCCCCTCCTGACGATGTGCGGCAAACTTGTCGCCTACAGTTGAATCAGCACATTCTGACCCCACTAACGGCAGTCACCTGTCCAGAGAGGATTGACCTCATGGCTCTGCGTTCGGAAATTCTTGTGAACAAAAACGAAATGCCTACCGCCCAGCAAGCGCTGCCGGGCCGTGAAACCCCGATGGCTCTCCCTGAAACTCACTTCGTCAACGGTCGTCCACTGCTCGGGCCGTTTTTCGAGGACGTGGAATTCGCGATTTTTGGTCTCGGTTGCTTCTGGGGCGCCGAGCGTCGTTTCTGGCAACGTGATGGCGTGATCAGCACAGTCGTGGGCTACGCGGGTGGCTTCACGCCGAACCCGACTTACGAAGAAGTCTGCTCGGGCCTGACCGGCCACAGCGAAGTCGTTTTGGTGGTGTACGAGCCTGCAAAAGTCAGTTACGACGAATTGCTGGCGATGTTCTGGGAACTGCACAACCCGACTCAAGGCATGCGCCAAGGCAATGACCTCGGCACTCAATACCGTTCGGTGATTTACGCCACCACGCCCGAGCAACTGGATGCGGCGCAAGCGAGCACCAAGGTGTTCCAGGCTGAACTGACCAAGGCGGGTTTGGGCGAGATCACCACCGAAATCGATCAGGCGCCGACCGTGTACTTCGCCGAGGCGTATCACCAGCAATATCTGGCGAAGAACCCGCAGGGCTATTGCGGGATTGGCGGCACCGGCGTGTGCATGCCACCGAGCCTTAACCAGGCTTGATGCGCGTGGAACATCGCAACGCCTGAGGAACGACGAGCCACTGTGGGAGCGAATTCATTCGCGAAAGGGGGTCAGGCAACAGAGATGCATCGCCTTTACGCCCCTTCGCGAATAAATTCGCTCCCACAGGGGTTCTGCGTCAAATTCTCAAAATCGCTGCCGTCGGCAAGACCGATTGCTACAGAGCATCGACGGCCAGCGCAGTTGTAACGCGTGCCGGCGATCACCTGTGGGAGCGAATTCATTCGCGAATCATAGGCACATCCGACGTATTTCTATCGGCTGTACGTCCGTCTCGCGAATGAATTCGCTCCCACAGGTTTCGATCAGGCGTGCGATTCGCGTTAAGCCCTCAAGCCTCGGCGATGAGCCAATCCAGCCGCCAGTCCCCCTGGGTCTGCCCCAGTTTCTCGGCCAGCCACGGCAGCAGTTCGCGCAATTCCTCTTCCAGTCCCCACGGCGGGTTGGCAATCGCCAGGCCTGAGCCGTTCAGGCTGTTCGGCGTGTCCAGCGGGTGCACCAGCAACTCCACGCGCAGCAGCTTCGGCGCGCCGGTTTCGGCCAGTTCCTGATAGAAACGCTTGAGCGCGCGCTGGTCCTTGATCGGGTACCAGATCGCTGCGACAGTCTGGCGCATGCGGCTGATCGTTTCTTTCAACACCACGGAACAGCGTTTCATCTCGTCCAGTTGTTCGAACGGTGGATCGATCAGCATCACGGCGCGTTTTTCCTGGACCGGCAGCAGCGCCCTCGGCACGTGCCAACCTTCGCCAAGGTGCACAGCAACGCGGCGGTCGTATTTCATGTTGTCTTTGAGCAGGGCGCCGTCTTCGGGGTGCTTCTCGTTGAGCAGCACGCGGTCCTGCTCGCGGGTGACGCGCCGGGCCAGCTCGGGCGAACCGGGGTAGTAGCGCAACTCGCCGGTCTTGCGGTTCATGTGACGGATCACGTCCATGTAACCGGCAGCGGCGGCGGGAATGTCATCCGCTTCCCACAAACGACCGATGCCCTCGATCCACTCGCCGGTGCGAGTCGCCTGATCGCCTTGCAGGTCATACAGCCCGAGGCCTGCGTGGGTGTCGAGGTAGGCGAGCGGCTGCTCCTTGCGCGACATCAGCGCGATCAAGCGAGTCAGAACGATGTGTTTCAAGACGTCGGCGTGGTTGCCAGCGTGGAAGGCGTGACGGTAGTTCATGGCGGCTCCTGGAAGGCTGCGGAGTTTACCAAAACCGTCGACGTTGCGCAGACCGCCCGTAGCCTGACGAAGATCGCCAAACGACAGGCAAAAAAAGCCCCGGTTAAGCCGTTACAAAACCGGGGTTGAGGGACTTGCGCGGGCTAGAGGGTGACCAAACCGTGGCCCGAGCAATGTTGAATGTGGCCATTATGCCGAATTAACTAAATGGTTACATAGCTGAAACCGACACAGTGATGTGCATGCCAGACATTGCCGACGACAGGTATTGCCGAGCGTGCGGCGCACTACCAGAATCGGCTCAACCTCAATAGAAGGAGCGAGCGTCATGATGCATGCAGACCTGATCGACCAGGACGATCTTCTCGGTCAACTCAGATCCATCGGCTTTGAAATGCCTTCAGGCGCCACCGCCGAACAGGCCTGTGCCCAAGCGGTCTGCGGCCTCACTGAAGACCGCGCCCGTGCGTTGCGTCAATTGGTGGAGAGAATGCTCAGCGGCAGCGCGACCATCCTGCCAGCGGTGCGCCAGGCGATCGATCAGCAGTTGTTGCCCGCGTTGGCGACTTACAACAAAGGCCGCGCACAGGCCTGAGAACGCCCTGGAAACCTGTGGGAGCGAATTCATTCGCGAAAGATCGTACAGCTGATAGAAATCCGTCGGATGTACTGCCCAATCGCGAATGAATTCGCTCCCACAATGGGTCATGCGCCAGGCACATGACCGCAATAGCGTCCCGCGTGCCTTTACAACCTCACACTCGCAAACGTCGATTCGTTACGCGCCTGACTCAGTGCAGAGAGCGGGCCGGACAGCGGCGCCAGCACCATCGCTTGCGGAATCGGCATCATCGCCACTTGCTGTGCGGTGTTGGAACCCACGCGCTCGTCACGCGGCGGAATGCCGAAGTATTCGCGGTAGCACTTGGAAAAGTGCGGCGTGGAGACGAAGCCACAGACCGACGCCACTTCGATGATCGACATCGGCGTTTGCTTGAGCAGCTGACGTGCGCGGATCAGGCGCAGCTTCAAGTAGTAACGCGACGGCGAGCAGTGCAGGTATTTCTGGAACAGCCTTTCCAGCTGACGTCGCGACACCGAGACGTAGACGGCCAGTTCGTCGAGGTCGATCGGCTCTTCGAGGTTGGCTTCCATCAGCGCAACGATTTCCTGCAACTTCGGCTGGTTGGTGCCAAGCATGTGCTTGAGCGGCACGCGCTGGTGATCCTGCTCGTTACGGATACGCTCGTAGACGAACATTTCCGAGATCGCGGCGGACAGTTCACGCCCGTGATCGCGGCTGATCAGGTGCAGCATCATGTCCAGCGGCGCGGTGCCACCGGAGCTGGTGAAGCGGTTACGGTCGAGGGTGAACAGACGGGTGCTCATGGCAACGCGCGGGAAGGCTTCCTGCATCGCGGCCAGACATTCCCAGTGCACGCTGCAATCGAAACCGTCGAGCAGACCGGCGCACGCCAACGCCCAACTGCCGGTGCAGACCGCACCCAGACGGCGGGACTGGCGCGCCTGGCTTTGCAACCAGCTCACGTGTTCGCGAGTTACCGTGCGTTGAATACCGACGCCGCCGCAGACGATCACGGTGTCGAGGGCCGGTGCCTTGTGCATGGCCGCGTCGGGGGTGATTTGCAGACCGTCGCTGGCCCAGACCTGGCCGCCGTCGACGCTCAGTGTGGTCCAGCGGTACAGCTCACGGCCAGACAACTGGTTGGCCATCCGCAGTGGCTCAACCGCAGATGCGAGAGAGATGAGTGTGAAATTGTCCAACAGCAGAAAGCCGATGGATTGAGGCGCACGGTTCTGGGGTTGAGCCCCGGAGTTGAACGAAGTCATCACGGTATCTCCTCACACGAAAAGCGGTTGATGGCCCCAATTAGAGGCTCTTGTTGTTTTGCCCTCGTCAGTGGAGAGCTTTGTCTATTGCAACGCAAATGCCATGCCTAAAGTTGAATGGGCATTCAATAACTTCTGATAGCGACGTCGCGATGCGTCTATTCGGGAGCGACATGGGTGTTCCGTTAGCGACCTATCGATCCGGGAGCCTTGAGAACATTGGGCGGGGTGAGCAAATCGGTAGCACTTGTGCGAAAAAACCCGAGATCAGAGCCAGAGGGAGTGTCACCCAGTGCACAGCTGACCGGCGGCAGGTCGGTAGCATGCATGCGGCATGGCTTTGCGCCATGACCCCACACTTCACGCGCCAAAAGGTAGCGGCGGATTTGGCGCGTGAGCGAAAAGCGAGCAGAAGCGGAGGCAAACCTGCTTCTGCCGAAGAGCCGTGCGTTCAAAGTCTTAAACGATCAGCACTCCACCGCGCTGACCGCCAACCCGCCGCGTGACGTCTCTTTGTATTTGTCGTGCATGTCAGCGCCGGTGTCGCGCATGGTGCGGATCACGCGGTCCAGCGAGATGAAGTGCTGGCCGTCGCCACGAAGCGCCATTTGCGCAGCGTTGATGGCTTTCACCGCTGCAATCGCGTTGCGTTCGATGCACGGCACCTGCACCAGACCGCCGACCGGGTCGCAGGTCAGGCCCAGGTTGTGTTCGAGGCCGATTTCGGCGGCGTTGCACAGCTGCTCAGGCGTAGCCCCCAGAATGTCGGCCAGACCCGCAGCGGCCATGGCGCACGCCGAACCGACTTCGCCCTGACACCCCACTTCCGCGCCCGAAATCGACGCGTTCTTTTTGCAGAGGATGCCGATCGATGCCGCACCGAGGAAATAATCGACGACGTTGGCTTCGCTGACTTCATCGCTGAATTTCACGAAGTAATGCAGCACCGCCGGAATGATCCCCGCAGCACCATTGGTCGGCGCGGTCACCATACGGCCGCCCGCCGCGTTTTCTTCGTTGACTGCGAGGGCGAACAGGTTGACCCATTCCATCGCGCTTAGGGTCGAGCCGATGACATTGGGCTTACCCAGCTCTTGAAGGCTGCGATGCAAACGCGCGGCACGACGACGCACGTTCAAGCCACCTGGCAACACGCCCTCTTCTTTAAGGCCGTGCTCGACGCAATCTTGCATCGCTTTCCAAAGTCGCATGAGCCCGGCGCGAATCTCTTCTTCGCTGCGCCAGACTTTCTCGTTTTCCATCATCAGTTCCGAGACACGCAGGTTGTGCTTCTCGCACAGACGCAGCAGTTCTTCGGCGCTGGAAAAGTCATAGGGCAAAACCGTGCTGTCGGCATCGAGCACGCCGCTCGCGGCCTGAGCCTCGTCCACCACGAATCCACCGCCCACCGAGTAATAGGTGTCGCGATGAAGTTCGCCACTGGCATCGAAGGCGATCAGCGTCATGGCGTTAGGGTGATAAGGGAGGTTTTCGTCGATGAGCAACATGTCCCGCTGCCAGACGAATGCGATCGGATGATCGCCGTTGAGTTTGAGGGTGTCGGTTTCGCGCAACTCGGCAATGCGGCGGCCAATGGTGGTCGGGTCGATTGCGTCTGGCCATTCGCCCATCAGGCCCATGATCACCGCGTTATCGCTTCCGTGCCCGACACCGGTTGCCGACAGCGAGCCATAGAGGCGCACTTCGATGCGTTCCACTTGCGCCAGCTTGTCGCTTTCACGCAGCCCCTGAACGAACAACGCGGCGGCGCGCATCGGCCCCACGGTGTGAGAACTGGATGGGCCGATACCGATCTTGAACAGGTCGAACACGCTGATAGCCATTTACCGCAAACCTCCGAAGAACAGGGCTTCCGGCGCGCCAAGCGGCCGGCGACGGAGCTGCTACGCTTCTAGCTGCAGTCCATCGAGATGTCGGCATCATCAGCCTTTTATCTGGAGGGACGGCGTCTCACACCGACTCACTCTTGTCCACGAACGCCGCGACTGATGATCCGCAGGCGGCAGCACTGTGCGTGGAGAAAGTGCCACTGTTTTCGACACTTTTTGCCGCAAGGACACTCGAAAAGCGTTCGGCGGACGGGGAAAAAATCTGTAAGCGACGTCACTGACACTGGATACGACCCCCTCTGTACTGGTTACGACGCACCCTGTAGGCGTTTGATTTTGGCTGTTACATGATCGTTGTCGACTCAATCGCCAGACGCAGTGATAGAGCTGTTTTTCCACTTGACTCGCCGACACCAAAAAAACGCGTCAGCCCTGACTGATGACGAGAAGAAAGCACCTAAGGAGTCCAACCATGAAAGGTTCACATAAGCTATTGCTAGGCGTTGCGTTGAGTCTGCCGATGCTGGCCCAGGCCGCAGAGCCCGCCGCTTGCCAGACGGTCAATTTTTCTGATGTCGGCTGGACCGACATCACGGCCACCACGGCCACCACCAGCGTTGTCCTCCAGTCGCTGGGCTACAAAACCAAGACCACGATGATTTCCGTGCCCGTGACCTACAAATCGCTGGCCGACGGCAAGAACATGGACGTGTTCCTCGGTAACTGGATGCCGACCATGGAAAACGACATCAAGGCCTACCGTGACGCAGGCACAGTCGAAGTGGTGCGCACCAACCTCAAGGGCGCCAAATACACCCTGGCCGTCCCGCAAGCGCTCTACGACAAGGGCCTGCACGATTTCGCCGACATCGCCAAATTCAAGAAAGACCTCGACGGCAAAATCTACGGCATCGAGCCTGGCAACGACGGCAACCGCCTGATCCAGAGCATGATCGACAAAAACGCCTTCGGCCTGAAAGACGCAGGCTTCAAGGTCGTCGAATCGAGCGAAGCCGGCATGCTGTCGCAAGTGGACCGCGCCTCCAAACGCGACACCGCCGTGGTGTTCCTGGGCTGGGCACCGCACCCAATGAACAAGCGCTTCAAGATCCAGTACCTGACCGGCGGCGACGACTTCTTCGGACCTGACTTCGGCGCTGCAACCGTCGCGACCAACACACGCAAGGGTTACAGCCAGGAATGCAGCAACGTGGGTCAGTTGCTGAAGAACCTGGAATTCACCGTCGACATGGAAAGCGAGCTGATGGGCAACATCCTCGACGACAAGATGAAGCCTGAAGCCGCCGCCAAGGCGTGGATCAAAAAGAATCCGAAAGTACTCGACACCTGGCTGGCGGGTGTCACCACAGTGGACGGTAAACCTGGCCTGGATGCCGCTAAAGCCGAGCTGACGAAGTAACTCGACACGCAGGCGGGTACGCCCGCCTGTTGTCCTCTTTTCATCCCGCACGCGGACAATCGATATCATGCTGACTGATCATAAAATCCCCCTAGGCCAGTACATCGCAGGCTTTGTCGAATGGCTGACGCAACACGGCGCCAGCACCTTCGATGCCATCGCTTCGTCGCTGGAATCCATGATTCATGGGCTTACCGGTGGCCTGACCTGGTTTAACCCTTTCGTTCTGATCGGTTTGATTGCTCTGCTTGCTCACTTCATTCAGCGCAAGTGGGGCCTGACCGCCTTTGTCGTGATTTCCTTCCTGCTGATCCTGAACCTGGGCTATTGGCAGGAAACCATGGAGACCCTGGCGCAAGTGCTGTTCGCCACCCTGGTCTGCGTGGTCATTGGTGTGCCGCTGGGCATCGTCGCCGCACACAAACCGTGGTTCTACACCGCGATGCGCCCGGTCCTCGACTTGATGCAGACGGTCCCGACTTTCGTTTACCTGATTCCAACCCTGACCCTCTTCGGGCTGGGCGTGGTGCCGGGTCTGATTTCGACGGTGGTGTTCGCGATTGCCGCGCCTATCCGTCTGACCTATCTGGGCATCTGCGATGTCCCGCAAGAACTGCTCGACGCCGGTAAAGCCTTCGGCTGCTCCCGCCGTCAACTCCTGTCCCGTATTGAACTGCCCCACGCCATGCCAAGCATCGCGGCCGGTATCACCCAGTGCATCATGCTGTCGTTGTCGATGGTCGTGATCGCGGCACTGGTGGGCGCCGACGGCCTGGGCAAACCCGTGGTCAACGCACTGAACACTGCTGATATCGCACTGGGCTTCGAAGCGGGCCTGGCGATCGTACTGCTGGCGATCATGCTCGACCGTATCTGCAAACAACCCGACGCTAAAGTGAGGGCCGACGCATGAGCATCATCAAATTCGACCAGGTAGACGTCGTCTTCTCCAAAGACCCGCGCGAGGCTCTCAAGCTGCTGGATCAGGGCCTTGCGCGGCCGGAAATCCTGAAGAAAACCGGCCAGATCGTCGGTGTTGAAAAAGCCAGTCTGGAAATCAACAAAGGCGAGATCTGCGTACTGATGGGCCTGTCCGGTTCGGGCAAATCCAGTCTGCTGCGCTGCATCAACGGCCTGAACACCGTGAGCCGTGGCTCACTGTTCGTCGAGCACGAAGGCAAGCAGATCAACATCGCGAACTGCACGCCCGCCGAGCTGAAAATGATGCGCACCAAGCGCATCGCGATGGTGTTCCAGAAGTTCGCCCTGATGCCCTGGCTGACCGTTCGCGAGAACATCAGCTTCGGTCTGGAAATGCAGGGTCGCCCTGAGAAAGAACGTCGCCAGCTGGTAGACGAGAAGCTCGAATTGGTCGGCCTGACTCAATGGCGCAACAAGAAGCCCGACGAACTGTCCGGCGGCATGCAGCAACGTGTGGGCCTGGCCCGTGCGTTGGCAATGGACGCCGACATTCTGCTGATGGACGAACCGTTCTCTGCACTCGACCCTCTGATTCGCCAAGGCCTGCAAGATGAACTGCTGGCCCTGCAGAAGAAACTCAGCAAGACCATCGTGTTCGTGAGTCACGACCTGGACGAAGCCCTCAAGCTCGGCACCCGCATCGCGATCATGAAAGACGGCCGGATCATCCAGTACAGCGTGCCGGAAGAAATCGTGCTCAACCCGGCGGACGAATACGTGCGGACCTTCGTGGCCCACACCAACCCGCTCAACGTGCTGTGCGGTCGCAGCCTGATGCGTTCGATCAACGATTGCACCCGCATCAACGGCTCCCAAGTGTGCCTGGACCCGGGCAACGATTCGTGGATCGATCTGGCCGACGGCAACACCATCAAAGGCCTGCGTCAACACGGCGCGCCGGTTGACCTGCAAAGCTGGGAACCGGGTCAGTCGGTAGAGAATCTGGGCCGCAGACCGACCGTCGTGCACTCGGACATCGGCATGCGCGAAGCCCTACAGATCCGTTACCACACCGGCAACAAGCTGGTGCTGCAAGAGAACAACCAGTTGGTCGGCATCCTCGGTGACAGCGAGCTGTACCACGCGCTGCTGGGCAAGAACCACGGGTAGAAGCAGCCGCGAGCTATGAGCGGCGAGCTGCAAGAGGGCAACGCGATTGCCTTTCTTGCAGCTTGAAGCTTGGGGCTCGTAGCTGCTTTTTCTTCGCCCACTGTTTTTTCTTGTTTGAACGTTCAATTAAAAAGCAATAGACTGGAGGCCGTTTTTCAGTCCTTAACGATCACCCGGCGAGCCAAGGAGACTCACAGATGCCCAAGGTCGGTATGCAACCCATTCGGCGCCAACAACTGATCCAGGCCACGCTCACGGCGGTGGACCAGGTCGGCATGGGCGACGCCAGCATTGCGTTGATCGCCAAACTGGCGGGGGTCTCCAACGGCATCATCAGTCACTACTTTCAGGACAAGAACGGCCTGATCGCAGCGACCATGCGCCACTTGATGAACGCGCTGATCGTCAACGTCGCCGAGCGGCGTCAGGCGCTGACGGATGACAGTCCGCGCGCGCATCTGAAAGTGATCATCGAGGGCAACTTCGACGCCAGCCAGGTCAACGGCCCGGCAATGAAAACCTGGCTGGCCTTCTGGGCCACCAGCATGCATTCGCCGACGCTGCATCGCTTACAGCGGATCAACGATCACCGGCTGTATTCGAACCTGTGCTGCCAGTTCCGCCGCGTCTTGCCGCTGGAGCAGGCGCGCACCGCCGCTCGCGGTCAGGCGGCCTTGATCGACGGTTTATGGCTGCGCGGCGCGCTCTCGGGCGACGCCTTCGATACCGAACAGGCGCAACAGATCGCCTACGAATACATGGATTTCCAACTGGCAAAAGCGGCGCGCTGATCCTGATATAGACGGCAGACCGCCCAACAGCGACCGGTCCTGCGCAAGGCGCATCCGGTCAACGCCCATCCCAGACAACTGCGAGGACTTTATGGCCCGTTTCGAATTGCAAAAACTCTACATTGACGGTGGTTACGTCGACGCCAGCGGCGATGCGACCTTCGAAGCCATCAACCCGGCCAACGGCGAAGTGCTCGCCAAGGTCCAGCGGGCCACTCAGGCAGACGTCGAACGTGCCGTGACCAGCGCTGAAAAGGGCCAGAAAATCTGGGCTGCGATGACCGCCATGGAGCGTTCACGCATCCTGCGCCGCGCCGTCGATATCCTGCGCGAACGCAACGACGAACTGGCCGAACTGGAAACCCTCGACACCGGTAAAGCGATCTCCGAAACCAAGTACGTCGACATCGTCACCGGCGCCGACGTGCTGGAATACTACGCAGGCCTGGTCCCTGCCATCGAAGGCGAACAGATCCCGCTGCGCGACACCGCGTTCGTCTACACCCGCCGGGAGCCGCTGGGCGTGACCGTCGGCATCGGCGCGTGGAACTACCCGATCCAGATCGCCCTGTGGAAGTCCGCCCCAGCCCTCGCCGCCGGTAACGCGATGATCTTCAAGCCGAGCGAAGTCACCTCGCTCACCACCCTGAAACTTGCCGAAATCTACACACAAGCGGGCGTGCCGAATGGCGTGTTCAACGTACTGACCGGCAGCGGCCGTGAAGTCGGCACCTGGCTGACCGAGCACCCGCGCATCGAGAAAGTCTCGTTCACCGGGGGCACCGACACCGGCAAGAAAGTCATGGCCAGCGCGTCGAGTTCGTCGCTCAAGGAAGTGACGATGGAATTGGGCGGCAAGTCGCCGCTGATCATCTTCGACGACGCTGATCTGGATCGCGCCGCCGACATCGCGATGATGGCCAACTTCTACAGCTCCGGTCAGGTCTGCACCAACGGCACCCGCGTGTTCGTGCCGAGCGCGTTGAAGGCTGCGTTCGAAGCGAAGATCGTCGAGCGCGTGAAGCGCATCCGCGTCGGCAACCCGCAAATCGACACCACCAACTTCGGCCCACTGGTCAGCTTCGCTCACATGGAAAGCGTGCTGGGCTACATCGCCAAGGGCAAGGAAGAAGGCGCGCGCCTGCTGATCGGCGGCGACCGACTGACCGAGGGTGAATTCGCCCAAGGCGCATTTGTGGCCCCAACCGTGTTCACCGATTGCAGCGACGACATGACCATCGTCAAAGAGGAAATCTTTGGCCCGGTCATGAGCATCCTCAGCTACGAGACCGAAGAAGAAGTGATCCGCCGCGCCAACGACACCGAGTTCGGCCTCGCCGCCGGTATCGTCACCCGCGACATCACCCGCGCGCACCGTGTGATTCATCAGCTCGAAGCAGGCATTTGCTGGATCAACGCCTGGGGCGAATCCGACGCGAAAATGCCGGTCGGTGGCTACAAGCAATCGGGCGTCGGGCGCGAGAACGGCATCAGCTCGTTGGCGCAGTACACGCGAATCAAATCGGTACAGGTCGAGCTGGGCGATTACGCGTCGGTGTTCTAAATCCGAGCGCTTCATTGTGCCGCCCGCCATTCGCGGATGAATCCGCTCCCACAGGAGAATGCAATCACCCTGTGGGAGCGGATTTATCCACGAGGGGCCCGCCCGGTAAGCGCACTAGCATGGGGTGCTAGGGGTCGAGCAGACACACTGCTCCCCCGCCCCTCTCTACCGCTCATTTTCTGAAGAGGGAGCATTTCAATGTCCCAGGAATTCGACTACATCATCGTAGGGGCCGGCTCGGCCGGTAACACCCTGGCCGCCCGTCTCACCGAAGACGCTGGCGTCACGGTTCTTTTGCTTGAAGCCGGTGGTCCGGATTACCGCGCCGACTTCCGCACGCAAATGCCTGCCGCCCTGGCCTTCCCGCTGCAAGGCCGCCGCTACAACTGGGCGTACGAAACCGACCCTGAGCCGCACATGGACAACCGTCGCATGGAGTGCGGTCGTGGCAAGGGCCTGGGTGGCTCGTCGCTGATCAACGGCATGTGCTACATCCGCGGCAACGCGATGGACTACGACGGTTGGGCGAAACTGCCGGGCCTGGAAAACTGGACCTACCTCGACTGCCTGCCTTATTTCCGCAAGGCTGAAACCCGCGACATCGGCCCCAACGACTACCACGGCGGCGAAGGTCCGGTCAGCGTGACCACGCCGAAGGCAGGCAACAACCCGCTGTTCCACGCGATGGTCGAGGCCGGTGTGCAAGCGGGTTATCCGCGCACCGAAGACCTCAACGGTTATCAGCAGGAAGGCTTCGGTCCGATGGACCGCACCGTCACGCCGAACGGCCGTCGCGCCAGCACCGCGCGTGGTTATCTGGACGAAGCCAAGCAGCGCTCGACGCTGACCATCGTCACCCACGCACTGACCGACCGCATCCTGTTCGACAACAAACGCGCCGTCGGCGTGGCCTATATGGTCGGCGACAGCGACACCCGCATCGAAGCCCGCGCTCGCAAGGAAGTCATCGTCAGCAGCGGCGCGATTGCCTCGCCGCAACTGCTGCAACGCTCCGGCGTCGGCCCCGCGGCGCTGCTGAAAAAGCTCGACATCCCGGTGGTCCACGACCTGCCCGGCGTCGGTGAAAATCTGCAAGACCACTTGGAGATGTACCTGCAATACGCCTGCAAGGAACCGGTCTCGCTCTACCCTTCGCTGCTCTGGTGGAACCAGCCGGCCATCGGCGCCGAGTGGATGTTCCTCGGCAAAGGCATCGGCGCCAGCAACCAATTCGAAGCCGGTGGTTTCATTCGTTCCCGCGAGGAGTTCGAGTGGCCGAACATTCAGTACCACTTCCTGCCGGTAGCGATTAATTACAACGGCAGCAATGGCGTGAAAGAGCATGGCTTCCAGGCCCACGTCGGTTCGATGCGCTCGCCGAGCCGTGGCCGCGTGCAGTTGAAATCGAAGAACCCGCGCGAGTACCCGAGCATCCTCTTCAACTACATGGCCACCGAGCAGGACTGGCAGGAATTCCGCGACGGCATCCGCCTGACCCGCGAGATCATGCAACAGCCTGCGCTGGACCAATACCGGGGTCGCGAGATCAGCCCTGGCGTTGAGGTGCAGACCGACGAGCAGTTGGACCAGTTCGTGCGCGAGCATGCCGAGACCGCGTTCCACCCGTCGTGTTCGTGCAAGATGGGCACCGACCAGATGGCGGTGGTCGATGCCGAAGGTCGCGTGCACGGCATGCAGGGTCTGCGGGTGGTCGATGCGTCGATCATGCCGATCATCACCACCGGCAACCTTAACGCGCCGACAATCATGATCGCCGAGAAAATCGCCGACAAGATCCGCGGCCGTACACCACTGCCGCGCAGCACCGCCAAGTATTTCGTGGCAGGTGACGCACCGGCGCGTGGCAAGCCCATGCGCGAGATCGCCCCAACGGCGTGATGCTCATTGATCGTTCTCACGCTCCGCGTGGGAACGATCACATCTCCCCCGCCGCAGAGCCCTTCCGCGCTATGATTCGGCCCATTGCCCTCCGAATCACCAAGGAGACATCCTGCATGTTCGACTTCTCCGCTCAACTCAAGCAGCGGTTTGCCGCCCTGCAGAGCAGCGCCCAGTTTTTCTCCCTGCGTTACGTCAGACAGACCAGCCAGCACCTATCCGTGCGCAAGAACGTCCCCGAGCCGCCGCAATTGAGCACCGACGAAGGCGCGATGCTGACTGTGCGCGTCAACGGCGTCGAAGCCTACGCTGCGACCAACGACATCTCGCAACGGGGCCTGCAAGCCGCACTCGAAAGGGCCGAAGTTCAGGCGCGACAGCTGGCCACTCATTCGCTGCTCGATCTGCGCGAACACGCCGTCGCCACCCATCGCGCCGATTACCTGTCGCCCAACCTCACCAGTGCCTTTCCTTCACTGAGCGATTGCTACGCTTTGCTCGGTCAGGAATCCGCCGCCGTGCCCAAGGACGAGCGGCTGGTGAACTGGCAGGTCAGTCTCGGCCTGGAAAACGTCGAACAGATTTACCTCAATAGCGCGGGCGCCGAGATTCGTCAGGCCCAGCGCTTCGTCTTTCCCGGCTTGAGCGTGACAGCGTACGACGGCCAGGACAGCCAGACCCGCAGCCTTGGCCGCGATAACTTCGGCCAGCAAGGTGGCGCGGAGGTCATCACGTCCTCCGGCATCATCGGCGCAGCGGCCAATGTCGCGGATCAGGCGCTGCAACTGATCATGGCGCCCAACACCCCGACCGGCCCACGCGACCTGCTGCTGACGCCGGACCAAATGATCCTGCAAATCCACGAATCCATCGGCCACCCGCTGGAGCTGGACCGCATTCTGGGCGACGAGCGCAATTACGCCGGCACCAGCTTCGTCAAAACCAGCGACTTCGGCAGCCTGCAATACGGCTCGAACCTGCTCAACGTGACGTTCGACCCGGAGATCCCGCAGCAACTGGCGAGCTACGGTTTCGACGACGACGGCACACCCGCGAGCAAGCAATTCCTGATCAGGAACGGCGTGCTCGAACGGCCTCTGGGCGGTGCGCTGTCGCAATACCGCAGCGGCATGGAAGGCGTCGCCAACAGCCGCGCGTGCAGCTGGAACCGCGCGCCCATAGACCGCATGGCCAACCTCAACATCGAGCCGGGCGACCAGTCGATGCAGGCGCTGATCGGCGGCATCGAACACGGCATTCTGATGAGCACCAACCGCTCATGGTCGATTGACGATGCGCGCAACAAATTCCAGTTCGGCTGCGAGTGGGGTCAGTTGATCGAAAACGGCGAACTCAAGGGCGTGGTGAAAAACCCGAACTATCGGGCCATTTCCGCGCAGTTCTGGCGCAACCTCAGCGCCGTCGGCGACGCCAGCACGTTTCAAGTCTTGGGCACGCCAAACTGCGGCAAAGGCGAACCCAACCAAGTGGTGCGCGTGGGCCATGCTTCGCCTGCCTGCGTGTTCGCCAAGGTCGATGTGTTCGGAGGTGACGCCTGATGTCTCATCAAACCCAATTCAAGGCGCTCGTCGAGTGGCTGAACGGCGCGATCACGCCGCAGGAACGCTTCACCCTCAGCTACAACGCCGAGGCCTCGGACTTCATTCGCTTCAACCATGCCAAAGTGCGCCAGGCCGGTCATGTGCAGCAGGCCAACGTGTATTTCAAGCTGATCGAAGACGGTCGCCACGCGGACCTGAACCTGACGCTTTCCGGCGATGAAGCGTTGGATCGTCAGCGTTTGGGCGAGGCACTGCATCAACTGCGCGAGACGCTGGCACTGTTGCCGGTTGATCCCTATCTGCTGCTCAACGAGGACGCCTGGCAAAGCAGCAACGTTCAGGACTCGCCGCTGCCTGACAGCGCCCATGTCGTCGCGCAAATCGCGCAGCTGGGCGAGGGGCTGGACCTGGTGGGCATTTATGCCGTTGGTCCGATCTATCGCGGATTCGCCAGTTCCAACGGCGGATTCGGCTGGCATCAGGCGAACAGTTTCAATGTCGACTGGAGCCTGTTCCACGGGAACGGCCAGGCCGTGAAGGCCAACTATGCGGGCCACGAATGGAGCGATGAGGCGTTCGCCAAGCGCTTTGTCCTGGCCCGCGAGCAACTGGCGTTTTTGGGTCAGCCGTCGCACACCCTGGCGCCTGGACAATACCGCGCGTACCTGGCACCGGCGGCACTGGAAGAAGTGATGAGCATGCTGTGCTGGGGCGGGTTTTCAGCGCAATCGCTGGCGGACAAGACCAGTCCGTTGCAACGTCTGTACGACGGTCACGCGACGCTGAATCCCTTGGTGAGCCTGGACGAACAGGTGACCGGCTCCCTGTCGCCGGCGTTCTCGGGCGAAGGCTATCCGCGGTCGGACCTGTCGTTGGTGGTCGAGGGCGTCGCGAAAGACCGGCTGATCGACTCGCGCAGCGCCGCCGAATACGGCCTCACCGCCAACGGTGCCGGTTGGGGTGAAGCGCCAAGCGCACTGAGCATGAGCGGCGGGGCACTGGCTCTGGACGAGGTGTTGAAGGCGTTGGGCACCGGGTTGTACATCAGCAACCTCTGGTACCTGAACTTCTCCGACCGCACCGCCGGACGCATCACTGGGATGACGCGGTTTGCGACCTTCTGGGTCGAGGACGGCCAAATCAAGGCCCCGGTCAGCACCATGCGTTTTGACGACAGTATCTTCAGCCTGCTGGGTGGGGCGCTGGAACAATTGACGAAGGAAAGGGAACTCATCCTGTCGGCGAGCACCTACAGTCAACGTCAGACAGCGTCGAATCTGCTGCCGGGGGCGTTGATCAGCAAGCTGACGTTGACTTTGTGACAACTCGCGGCTTACGCGAAACCCTGTAGGAGCTGGGCTGGCGAAGGCGTCAGGTCAGAGGCAGCAACGTCGGCTGCCATACCGCGTTCGCCAGCAAGCCGGCTCCTACAGTCGAGGTAAACCGCACAGCTGGCGGCTACATTGGCGTAAACCACGGCCCCCGTAGGAGCTGGCTTGCCTGCGATCTGGCGCGAAGCGGCAGTAGAATCACACGCCTTGGCCCTTTCTGACCCACCGCGTTCGCTGGGTTTACTGCCGCTTCGCAGCAGATCGCAGGCAAGCCAGCTCCTACGGCCTTCGGCCAGAAGCAGACCGTGACAATCAGCAATCAGCAATCAGCAATCAGCAACCAGCAACCAGCAACCAGCAACACCAAAGCGCCAACCCACAAAAATCAAAAAGGACCCACGATCCACATGCCGACCACCACGCCGCAACTGGACGCCAGAACCCTGCGCTGGATGCCTTGGGTCATTGCCATCGCCTTTTTCATGCAAAGCCTGGACGGCACGATCCTCAACACTGCGTTGCCGTCCATGGCCCGTTCGCTGTCGGAAGACCCGCTGCGCATGCAGTCGGTGATCATCGCCTACATGCTGACCATCGCCCTGTTGATTCCGGCGTCGGGCTGGATTTCGGACCGCTTCGGGATCAAGCGGATTTTCTTCAGCGCGATTCTGTTGTTCAGCTTCGGCTCATTGCTGTGCGCAGCGGCCAACACCCTTGGCATGCTGGTCGCGGCCCGGGTGATTCAGGGCTTGGGCGGCGCGTTGATGATGCCCGTCGGCAGGCTGATCGTGCTGCGGGCCTATCCGCGAACGGAGCTGGTGCGCATCCTCAGTTTCATCACCATGCCTGCCCTGCTCGGTCCGCTGATGGGGCCTACGGTCGGCGGCTGGCTGGTGGAATACCTGAGCTGGCACTGGATATTCCTGATCAACATCCCGGTGGGGATTCTGGGCTGCTTCGCGGTGCGCAAATTCATTCCTGATCTCGTGGGCGGCGGGCGCACGCGCTTCGATCTGGTGGGGTTCTCGCTGTTCGGCGCCTCGATGGTGTTGATCACCATCGCGTTGGAAGGCCTGGGCGAACTGCACCTGCCACACCTGCGCGTGGTGATGCTGCTGTTTGGCGGCATGGCCTGTCTGGCGGCGTACTGGTTGCGGGCCGGACATGTCGAATCCCCGCTGTTTTCTGCATCGCTGTTCCGCACCCGCAGTTTCGCGGTGGGGATCATGGGCAACCTGTTCGCCCGTCTGGGCAGCGGTGCGTTGCCGTTTCTGGTGCCGCTGATGCTGCAAGTGGCGCTCGGTTATTCGCCGTCCCACGCCGGGATGAGCATGATTCCGCTGGCCTTGGCCGCGATGTTCGCCAAGCCGTTGGCCACCCGCGCCATCGAGCGTCTGGGCTATCGCATCGTGCTGACCGGCAACACACTGTTACTCGGCGCGCTGCTGGCGAGCATGGCGCTGGTGGACGCCGACACACCGTACTGGATGCTGCTGATTCATCTGGCGTTCTTGGGCGGGGTGAACTCGTTGCAGTTCTCGGCGATGAATGCCGTGACGCTCATTGACCTCGACGACGCCAGCGCGGCGAGCGGCAACAGCCTGTTGTCGGTGGTGGCGCAGTTGTCGTTGAGCCTGGGCGTTGCGTGTGCGGCGGCGTTGTTGGGGGGCTTTACCGATGATGTGTCGACGGGCGAAGTCAGCAGTGTGTTGGGCGCGTTCCAGCTGACGTTCCTGTGCGTGGGGGTGCTGGCGATGCTGGCGGCGTCGATCTTCCTGCAGCTGTCGCCACGCATGCCGCCGGAGAATCCACCGCGCAAGCCGCAGACGGAGCCTGAGATCGAGGCGTGATTGATAGACAGGCGCCCGGCTTCTTGGTCGGACGCTGATCCCTCTCTGTAGGAGAGAATTCATTCGCGAAAAATGGTCCGGCGCATGGAGATGGGTCGGATGGACCGCCCATTCGCGAATGAATTCGCTCCCACAGTGGGGCCCTGTGCCAACAGAGAGATCAGCCGCGCATCCGGCATCGTCGAACAACGACAGACAACCCCCACCATTTATCGCCCCCACCCCCAAGCCATGGGCTGCGACCTGATACACTGCGCGACATTTTGTTTTGCAGGCCCGTCCCGTGACCAACACCGCTTTCAACTCGCTGCCCCTTTCCGCCGCCATGCTGGCTAACCTGGAGTCCCTTGGTTATGCCGAGATGACGCCGATTCAGGCGCAGAGCCTGCCGGTGATGCTCAAGGGCATGGACCTGATCGCTCAAGCCAAGACCGGCTCTGGCAAGACCGCCGCGTTCGGCGTCGGGCTGCTTAACCCGATCAACCCGCGCTACTTCGGCTGCCAGGCACTCGTGCTTTGCCCGACCCGTGAGCTGGCGGACCAGGTCGCCAAGGAAATCCGCCGTCTGGCGCGCTCCGAAGACAACATCAAAGTCCTGACCCTGTGCGGCGGCGTGTCCTTCGGCCCGCAAATCGCCTCGCTGGAACACGGCGCCCACATCATCGTCGGCACGCCGGGCCGTATTCAGCAGCACCTGCGCAAAGGCTCGCTGATCCTCGATGGCCTGAACACACTGGTCCTCGATGAAGCCGACCGCATGCTCGACATGGGTTTCTACGACGCCATCGCCGACATCATCGAGCAGACCCCGGAGCGTCGTCAGACCCTGCTGTTCTCGGCCACGTACCCGGTCGGCATCAAACAGCTGGCCTCCAAGTTCATGCGCGACCCACAGACCGTGAAGGTCGAAGCGCTGCACGCCGACAGCCAGATCGAGCAGATCTTCTACGAAATCTCGCCAGAGCAACGCCTCGAAGCGGTGGTGAAAGTCCTCGATCATTTCCGTCCACAATCCTGCGTGGCGTTCTGCTTCACCAAGCAGCAGGTGCAAGAAGTGGTCGATCACCTGACCGCCAAAGGCATGTCGGCCGTCGGTCTGCATGGCGATCTGGAACAGCGTGATCGCGATCAGGTACTGGCCATGTTCGCCAACCGCAGCACATCCGTGCTGGTCGCCACCGACGTTGCGGCACGCGGCCTGGACATCGATGCGCTGGACATGGTGATCAACGTCGAGCTGGCCCGTGATTCGGAAATCCACATTCACCGCGTCGGACGTACCGGTCGTGCGGGCGAGACCGGCATCGCCGTCAGCCTCGTTGCGCCGGGCGAAAGCCAGCGTGCCCGCGCCGTCGAAGAGCTGCAAAAGGCGCCGCTGAACTGGCAGCAGTACGACCAGTTGACCCGCAAGGAAGGCGGCAAGCTGCTGCCACCGATGGCCACCCTGTGCATCGGTTCGGGCCGCAAGGACAAACTGCGCCCGGGCGACATCCTCGGCGCGCTGACCGGCGAAGCGGGCATTCCTGGCACTCAGGTGGGCAAGATTGCGATTTTCGATTTCCAGGCCTACGTCGCCGTGGAACGCAGCATCGCCAAACAGGCGCTGGATCGTCTGAACAACGGAAAGATCAAGGGCAAATCGTTGCGGGTCAGGATTCTCTGAGAACCCGCAAACCGCGTCGCGAATGAATTCGCTCTCACAGACTGACCGCGCTCAACCTGTGGGAGCGAATTCATTCGCGAAACGTATTCACAAACACCGCAAAACCTTCTGACACACCACAGAACACCCGAGGACACCGCTTTGCCCGTTACTGACGTTGTGATCATCGGCGCTGGCGCCGCAGGTTTGATGTGCGCCGCCATCGCCGCCAATCGTGGCCGCCAGGTGATGCTGATCGATCACGCCAACAAGCCGGGCAAGAAAATCCTCATGTCGGGCGGCGGGCGTTGCAACTTCACCAATATGTACACCGAGCCCGCCAACTTCCTTTCGCAGAACCCACACTTCTGCAAATCGGCGCTGGCGCGCTACACCCAGTGGGATTTCATCGCGCTGGTGGGCAAGCACGGCGTGCCGTACCACGAGAAGAAGCTCGGCCAGCTGTTCTGCGACAACAAGTCCAGCGACATCCTCGGCCTGCTGCTCAGCGAGTGCGATGACGCAGGCGTCGCCCTGCACATGGACACCTCGGTGCAGGCCATCGAGAAAATCGAATCCGGCTACCTGCTGCAAACCACTTTGGGCAACATCAGCTGCACATCGCTGGTGATCGCCACTGGCGGCCTGTCGATTCCAACGCTAGGCGCCACAGGGTTTGGTTATCAGGTGGGCAAGCAGTTCGGTCACACCCTGCTGCCAACGCGCGCAGGCCTTGTGCCGTTCACCATCACCGATCAGTTGAAAGACCTGTGCACCGAGCTGTCCGGCACGTCGGTGGATTGCCTGGTGAGCTGCAACGACACGAGCTTCCGCGAAAACATCCTGTTCACCCATCGCGGGCTGAGCGGGCCGGCGATCCTGCAGATTTCCTCGTTCTGGAACCCCGGTGACACGGTCGAAATCAACCTGCTGCCCGACCACGACGCCCACGGCTGGCTGACCGAGCAACAGGCCGAGCGCCCGAACAGCGAACTCAAGACCCTGCTGGGCGAACTCTTCACCAAGAAGATGGCCAATCTGATCGCCGATCAATGGTTCGTCTCCAAGCCGATGAAGCAGTACACCCACGCCGAACTGGCCGACATCGCCGAGAAACTGGCGAGCTGGAAAGTGGTTCCGGCGGGCACAGAGGGTTATCGCACGGCAGAGGTGACGCTGGGCGGCATCGACACCCGGGAAGTGTCCTCGAAAACGATGGAATCGCTGAAATCACCGGGGCTGTATTTCATCGGCGAAGTGTTGGACGTCAGCGGGCATCTGGGCGGTTTCAATTTCCAGTGGGCCTGGGCGTCGGCGTATGCGGCAGCGCAGTTTGTCTAACGTTCATCTTTTTGGCTGACGACGCAGAACCCCTGTAGGAGCGAATTCATTCGCGATGCGTAGGCATGGGCGATAGAGATGCGTCGGATGTATCGGCCTTTCGCGAATGAGTTCGCTCCCACAGTTTGAACTGCTCTCCCTTTGAGGATCAGTGCCATCTGGCTCTCACGGAATAAATTTTGCTAATCAGATGTACAGCGCGCATCAGGCGCTGTACATATCCATCAGCAGAATCAGTCGCGAAAAAGGCCGTCCGCGTTCATGGCATCGAAATCGTTGCGCAATACCTTCCGCCGCCTGTGGGCGCTGGACAAGTTTTCCTACAGCGTGCGGGTTTTTATCGCGCTGACCGGCAGCATGGCGCTGTGCTGGTATCAAAACGAAATGTCGCTGGTCATCCCGCTGTTCCTCGGGATTATCGCCAGCGCCCTCTCCGAAACCGACGACAGCTGGCAGGGCCGCCTCAATGCACTGGCCGTGACGCTGGTGTGTTTCAGTATCGCGGCGCTCTCCGTCGAATTGCTGTTCCCCTACCCCGTGCTGTTCATCAGCGCCTTCGCCCTCGCGGCGTTCTGCCTGACGATGCTCGGCGCCTTGGGCGAGCGATACGGCGCCATCGCTTACGCAACGCTTATTCTCTCGGTCTACACCATGATCGGTGTGGACCAGCGCGGTGGTGAGGTCACGGATTTCTGGCACGAACCGATGCTGCTGGTAGCCGGCGCCGCATGGTACGGACTGCTGTCAGTGCTGTGGCAGATGCTGTTTTCCAACCAGCCGGTGCAGCAGGCGCTGGCGCGACTGTTTAGAGAACTGGGCCTGTACCTGAAACTGAAGTCAGAGCTGTTCGAGCCGATTCGCACGCTGGATGTCGAAGCCAAGCGGCTGGAACTGGCGAAGCAGAACGGCAAAGTCGTAGCAGCGCTCAACGTCACCAAGGAAATCATCCTCAACCGTGTAGGCAGCGGTCGTCCCGGCTCGAAGGTCAGTCGCTACCTGAAGTTGTACTTTCTCGCGCAGGACATCCACGAGCGCGCCAGCTCCTCGCACTATCCCTACAACTCGCTGGCCGAAGCGTTCTTCCACAGCGACGTATTGTTCCGCTGCCAACGCTTGCTGCGTCAGCAGGGCAACGCCTGCCGCGACCTGTCAGTGTCGATCCAGTTGCGCCAACCGTTCATCTACGACGACAGCTTCGCCCACGCGCTGGACGACCTGCGCGCGTCCCTCGAACACCTGCGCATCCAGAGCAACCCGGCGTGGCGTGGCCTGCTGCGTTCCCTCCGTGCGTTAGCGAACAACCTCGGCACATTGGACCGACTGCTCAGCGACGCGAGCAATCCCGACGCGCTGGCCGACGCGTCCGACAGCAGCCTGCTGGACCGTTCGCCGCGCAACCTGAAAGACGTCTGGACACGCTTGCGCCTGCAACTGACCCCGACCTCGCTGCTGTTTCGCCACGCCCTGCGTCTGCCGCTGGCACTGGTGATCGGTTATCTCATGGTTCACCTGATCCACCCGTCGCAAGGCTACTGGATCATTCTGACCACGGTTTTCGTCTGCCAGCCGAGTTACGGCGCCACCCGGCGCAAGCTGGGGCAGCGGATCATCGGCACGGCCATTGGGCTGACGGCGGGCTGGATTCTGTTCGACCTGATCACCACGCCAGTGCTGCAATCGATGTGTGCAGTGCTCGCGGGGGTCGTGTTCTTCGTCAACCGCACCACGCGTTACACGCTGTCCACGGCAGCGATCACGGTGATGATCCTGTTCTGCTTCAATCAGGTCGGCAACGGCTACGGGCTGTTCCTGCCGCGCCTGATGGACACGCTGCTCGGCAGCCTGATCGCTGGCCTGGCGGTGTTCCTGTTCCTGCCGGATTGGCAGGGCCGACGCCTGAACAAAGTGCTGGCCAACACGCTGTCCTGCAACAGCATTTACCTGCGCCAGATCATGCAACAGTACGCCCAGGGCAAGAGCGACGACCTCGCTTATCGCTTGGCCCGACGCAACGCCCACAACGCCGACGCCGCCCTGTCCACGACGCTGGCGAACATGCTGATGGAGCCAGGCCATTTCCGCAAAGAGGCCGACGTGGGCTTCCGCTTCCTGGTGCTCTCGCACACATTGCTAAGCTATTTGTCAGGCCTCGGCGCCCACCGCGAGACTCAACTTCCCAACGAAGTGCGCGAGCAGTTGATCGAAGGTGCGGGCGCCAATCTGGCGTCGAGCATCGATGAGATCGCCCAGAGCCTGGCCACCCGTCACCCCGTGGCGGTACAAAGCGATGCCGAGGAAGCCCTGGCGGCGGACCTTGAGCAGATGCCGGAAGAGATCGATGAAGGGCAGCGTCTGGTGCAAACACAACTGGCGTTGATCTGCCGCCAGTTGGGGCCGCTGCGCACCTTGGCGGCTCACTTGATCAAAGAGCCGTCCAAGGACGAGACAGCCGTTACAGACCGTGCAGCTTGAACAGCTTGTCGTAGGTGCCATCGGCTTTCATGGCGGCGATGGCATTGTCGAAATCGGCGACGATTTTCGCGTGATCGGGGTTCTTCAAGCTGACCAGAATGTGCAGGTTGTTTTCGCTCAATGACTGGGGCAAAAAGTCGACGCTGTCTCGCACGTCTTCCGGCTCGTGACTGAGGGCGAAACGCGCCGCGTATTCGTCCTCGACGGTCAGCTCCACCCTCCCCGCCGCCAACATCCGGACCGCCGTCGAAAAGCTCGCGACCGGTATTTTTTTCAGATCGGGATCGTTATCGAACTCGGGGGAGTAGGCATAGCTGCGGACGATGGCAATGGAATAGGGGTGTAACTGAGGCAGGCTTTTGTACTCGATGTCCGACGTTTTGCGCTTGAGAAACCGCAAACGGTTAACCAGGTACTCGCCGGAAAACTCGCCAATCTCTGTGCGATCTTTGCTGTACCACGCGTTGATCAGGATGTCATAACGCCCTTCACTGACCCCATGAACTGCCCTGGCCCAAGGCACCTGCTCGTATTCAGTGGTGTAACCGGCACGGCCCAGCGCCGTGCGAATCAGATCAGTGGACAGCCCGCCATTGATCAGCGTCAGATCCGAATAAGGGGCCCAGGCGTCACCGGCGATACGCAGTGTCTGCGCCGACGCGCCTTGCGCAATCAACAGCATTCCCAGCAAAGCCATGGCTCGAAGCAAACGCGGCATGCTCAAGATCCTTAGGCAGGTGGATGGCCTGCGATTTTTCAGCGGCAATCAAGCGACACTGTGACATCCCTGGTGCGAGCAAAAGGTCGTTTAGCGACCCCAATGGAGGCGACGTTCGGAGGTAGCAAGTGGCCTTCATTGAAGACCGGTTGCTGTTTTTCCACAACACATAAGTGGCCAATGTTTGTGCCGCAGTTCAAGAAATCGCGCGATGCCCTGATCGTTGTCACAACTGTCACCACGCGTTGACGTTGGGCTTACAGCAATATGCGTTTAGTATCCGGGATCGACTTCTTTTCGCGAGCCGGCTTCATGTCTATCAACTGGATTTGCAAACACCATACCGCCCTGAGCAAGGAACAGTTGTACGCCATTTTGCAGCTGCGCGCGCAGGTGTTCGTTGTCGAACAGAAATGCTTTTATCAGGATGTCGATGGCCAGGACTTGCTGGGCGATACGCGCCATTTGATGGCCTGGCAAGACGATGAACTGGTTGCTTATCTGCGCCTGCTCGACCCGATCCAGCAGGACGGCGACGTGACCATCGGACGCGTGGTGACTGCCCCATCGATGCGCAACAAAGGCATGGGCCACGAACTCATGGTGCAAGCGCTGGAACACGCCGAACGCAACTGGCCCGATCAACCGATCTATCTGTCGGCGCAGGCGCATTTGCAAGGCTACTACAGCCGCTACGGGTTCAACCCGGTGGGTGAGGTGTACGTCGAGGATGGCATTCCGCACATCGGGATGCGTCGGGATCTGGATTGAGTCTTCTGGCACTACGCGGTCGAACTGTGGGAGCGAATTTATTCGCGATTGGCCAGTACAGCCGATACATCTCTGTCTCCTGGTCTACTTTCGCGAATGAATTCGCTCCCACAGGTGTTCAGCGTCAGTCGCCCGACTCAGGGATAACCCAGCACCGATTTGATCTGCGCCAGATGCTCAGCAATCCAGTGCTTGTCGATCGCGCCCCACTCGCGAATCCGGTACGACCCCGCGTGATTGCGCGCGCCCTCTTCCTGTTCGAACTCACACACGATGTCCAGATCCGCCAACGCAGCGATAGTGTCTTGCGCCGTTCGGCGCGGCATGCCGGTGACGTCGGTGAGGGCCGGGACGCTGCTGGCGATGCCACTGTCGATCAAATACGCCACATACAAGCGGCGGTAAAAGCTGCTTTTGGTTTTGCTGACGTCCATCGTCAGGTCCTTGTCGATGAGAGGTGCGCCCATGCTCTCACCAATTCCAATAACGACCAACCATCACGCCCTCAGCCCTGCATGTCCCGCCACGTCAGGTACACGCGCAGGTCGAATTCCAGCTGGTGATACCCCGGCTGCATGTGCTCGCACAAGTTGTAGAAGGCCTTGTTGTGGTCGCTCTCTTTGAAGTGCGCCAGTTCATGCACGACGATCATCTTGAGGAACTCAGGCGCCGCTTCTTTGAACAGCGAGGCCACGCGAATTTCTTTCTTGGCCTTGAGCTTGCCGCCTTGCACACGCGAAACCGTGGTGTGCAGGCCAAGGGCGCGATGGGTGAGGTCCAGGCGGTTGTCGAACAGCACTTTATCGATGGTCGGCGCGTTGCGAAGGTGTTCCTGCTTGAGGGCGAGCGCGTAGGCGTAGAGCGCTTTGTCGCTCTGCACGTCATGGCGTCCGGGGTAGCGCTGCTCCAGATAATCGCCGAGTTTGTCCTGGGCAATCAGGTGGCGGACCTGATCCTGCAAAGAAGCCGGGTAGGCCTGCAGGTACTTGAGCATCGTTGGTGAGGTGGCGGTCATGTTCTGATCGTGTGGCTCGAAAATGCATCAGTCTACCGCGTCAGCCTTTGCCCAGCAGCGACTCACGACTCGGCAACGTAATCGGCGCGACGAAACTCAAGGCTTCGTCCGGCGTCATCGGATGCGCCAGCAGGAACCCCTGGATGATTTCGCAGCCACTGTCGACGAGCCAGTGATATTGCTCCAGGTTCTCGACCCCTTCAGCGATCACTTCGATATCCAGCAATCGGCACAGATCGATGATGCTGCGCGCTACAGCCAGATCGCGAGGGGAGTTCATCATGCCGCTGATGAAATGCCGGTCGATCTTGAGCGTGTCCAGATCCAGGTTTCGCAGGTGCGCCAGTGAACTGTCGCCTGCGCCGAAATCATCCAGCGACACCCGAACGCCAATGTCGTGCAGGCTTTGCAGCTGTTTACGACTGTGAACAAGGTTGTGGACCAGCGACGGCTCGGTGATTTCCACCTCCAACTGTCGCGGTTTCAGCCCGTGAATCTGGATCGCCCGCTGCAGCTCGGCAGCGAGATTGGGCATGCTGAACTGCGCTGGACTCACGCTCACGCTGATCACCAGGTCATCCGGGAACACCCCCTCCCAACGCTGGCGCTGCGCGGCGCCTTGCTCGTAGATCCAACTGCCCAGTTTGTTGATCAGCCGCGTTTCTTCCAGCAAAGGGATGAACAGGCTGGACGGCACGTCGCCCGCATCCGGGTGGTTCCAGCGCAGCAAGGCTTCAAAACCTCGGGTACGCCCCGTCAACACGTTGATCTGCGGCTGATAGACGATAGAGAAATCCTTGCCCTCGATGGCGGTGCGCACGCTTTCTTCGAGCATCAATCGAGAACGCGCACGGCCATTCATGTACTGGTCATAGAAACGGTATTGATGGCGACCCGCGCGTTTGGCTTCGTACATCGCGATGTCGGCGGCACGCAGCAGGCCATCGAGATTGGTGCCGCAATCCGGGTAAATCGCAATTCCGATGCTCGCGCCCAACGTGGCTTCGATCCCGTCCACCTGACGTCGCACCGATACCCGTTCGATGAGTTTTTCGGCGACTTTGGCGGCGTGTTCGGGGAAGTCCAGCCCATCGACCACGACGACGAATTCGTCGCCACCCATCCGCGCCAGCACGTCATACGGCCGCAAGCATTCCTTCAATTGCTCGGCGACCCAGATCAACACCTGATCGCCCGCGTCATGCCCCAGCGAATCGTTGACGTGCTTGAAGCCGTCGAGATCCAGATAGAGGACCACTAGGTATTTCCCGGCGTTCTCATTGCGCAGCAGCATGCCTTCGACCGTTTGGTAAAAGCCTCGGCGGTTAAGCAAGCCGGTCAATGAATCCGTGACGGCCTGGTGTTCAAGTTGGCTATAAAGGTCTCGCACCACCGACATGTCGAGCACGCTCAACACCATCGCTTTCTGCTCTTCAGGCAATGGCGCGCAAGACAGCGCCACCGGCACTTGCCGCCCTTCAGGGGTGCGCATGATGGCGTCATGAATGCGATAGGTATCAGCGCGTCGGTAGTGGTGATAAAACCCGGACTCTGTCCACTCAGCGACACACGGCTCTTCGAGATAACAGCACAGCTCGGTGCCTCGCAGCTCGCCATCGGTCATGCCCAGCAGCCGACAGATCGCCGGGTTGGCGAAACTGATGATGCCGTCTTCGTTGACCACCAGAATGCCTTCGGCAACGTTGGCCAGCACCGACGCGTTGAACGCCCTCGCCGACTCCAGCTCCCGGCTGAGTTTCTGCAGGGCACGACGGTTGTGCTGCTGCTCCAGTAGCGCCTGAACCTTGGGTTTGAGGATGTTCGGGTCAAAGGGTTTGAAAAGATAATCCACCGCGCCGCTGGCATAGCCTTTATGCACGGCATCTCGGGACTGCTCGTTGGCGGTCAGGAAAATGATGGGGGTCAGGCGCGTTCGTTGGCTGCCGCGCATCAGTCGCGCGACTTCGAAGCCGTCCATTTCAGGCATCTGCACATCCAGCAGGACTATGTCGACGTCCACATCCAGAAGGAGGCCCAGCGCTTCCATGCCGGAACTGGCCGTGACGATTTCCCAGTCCTGTCGCTGCAGGACCGCTCTCATCGTGACGAGATTTTCCGGGTAGTCATCGACTACCAACAGAACCGATTTGCCATTAGGTGGCAGGGGTTGCACGCATTCCATGCTGCTACTCATTACTTCACTGCCCGGTGAGAGGGCTCCGCCCATGATCCGAATGGCCCTTACTCTAGACCCGAATGGGGAAAAGTGAAGCTGGGCCACCGTTATGCCATCTCAAAAGTGTAATCGAACCGACTAACGGTATCAGCCCTGAGGTGCAGACCTGCGCTGGCCTGCGCGGAAATTAGCGGCACATTGACGCTACCCGTTCGACGGTTTCACGTTAACAGGCAGGGACTTGGAACGTATAAGAAGCGCCCCTTTCCGCCTTGCGCCAGATGTTTGACTGGCAATGAGACACCTCGGACGAACTGAACAATGATTGATTTGGGAACCTGGAATCTGAGCATTCCTGTGGGCTCGCCCCCCGCCACCATTGAAACCCGCCAATTGCTTCAAGGCTACGACGGCAAGTACTTCACCTCCAGTGCTTCCAACGTCACCTTCTGGGCGCCGGTCACCGGCACCAAGACCGCCAACGCCAAGTACCCTCGCACAGAATTGCGGGAGACCTGGTCGAACGGCACCCTGCATAACTGGTTCTATCCTGACGCCGACAATTTCCTCACGGCCAAGCTCAAGGTCGTTCAAGTGCCGTCATCCGGCCGCGTCGTGATTGGTCAGATCCATGTATATGAGAGCACCCAGCCGTTACTCAAAGTCGAGTACCAATATCAGGACGCGACCAAGGACGGCATCATTGTCGCCAAGGTCAGGTTTCATCCCACCGACAAGAAAGCGCGCATCTTCACGGTCGCCGAAGGCGTACCACTCAACGAAACCTTCAAGTATCAGATTCATCTGAACAAAGCCGGTTTGCTCAGTGTGAGGGCCAACAACATGTACTGGAACGATCGCATCAGCGCTACGTGGAGCAAACAGCAGCTGTACTTCAAGGCGGGCGTTTATACCCAGGACAACACCGGTTACACCAGCGAAGGCGGCAAGGTGATGTTCTTCAACCTGGATGTGGATCACAACAAAGGTTGAGCTTGCCGTCCGACTGTAGCGGCCAGTCTGCTGGCGAAAGCGTTCCGACAGGCATCGCAATGCATCGGACCCACCGTCTTCGCCAGCAAGCCCGCTGCTAGAGCGACCTTACGCAGCCTTATACTCTTTCTCCGCCGCTTCGAAACGCTGCAACATGCCCGCCGTCGGTCCCTTGCCCAGCACACTGAAGAGCACAATGGCGAGGCTGGCGAAGATGAACCCCGGAATGATTTCGTACAGGCCCAGCAACTCGAAGTGCTTCCAGACGACGACCGTGACGGCCCCCACCAGAATTCCCGCCAGCGCACCGTTGCGGGTCATGCCTTTCCATAGAACGGAAATCAGCACCACCGGCCCGAATGCCGCGCCGAAACCCGCCCACGCGTAGCTCACCAGACCCAGGACTCGGTTCTCAGGGTTCGCGGCCATGGCGATGGCGATCAGGGCCACCAGCAGCACCATTGCACGTCCAACCCAGACCAGTTCAAGTTGAGAGGCACGTTTGCGCAGGAATGCCTTGTAGAAATCTTCAGTCAGGGCGCTGGAACACACCAGCAACTGACAACTCAACGTACTCATGACCGCTGCGAGGATGGCCGACAGCAGCACGCCGGCCACCCACGGGTTGAACAACAGCTTTGCCAGTTCGATGAACACGCGCTCGGGGTTTTCCGTCACAGGCCCGGCGACTTCAGGATGCGCGGAGAAATAGGCGATACCGAAGAAGCCGACGGCCACGGTGCCGCCCAGGCACAGGATCATCCACGCCATGGAGATGCGACGGGCCTTGGCGATCGACTTCACCGAATCGGCCGCCATGAAACGCGCCAGGATATGCGGCTGCCCGAAATACCCCAGGCCCCAGCCCATCAAAGAAATGATGCCGATGAAGGTGGTGTTCTTGAGCATGTCGAAGTGAGCCGGGTCTTTGGCTTCAATGGCCAGAAACGTGGTATCGACGCCACCCGTGGCCAGCAGGACGATGATGGGCGTCAGGATGAGCGCAAAGATCATCAACGTGGCCTGCACGGTGTCGGTCCAGCTCACGGCGAGGAAGCCGCCGATGAATGTGTAAGCGATGGTCGCGGCGGCTCCGGCCCACAACGCGGTTTCATAAGGCATGCCAAACGTGCTTTCGAACAGACGCGCACCGGCCACGATGCCCGAGGCGCAGTAGATCGTGAAGAACACCAGGATCACGATGGCCGAAATGATCCGCAACACGCCACCGGTGTCTTCGAATCGGCTGGAGAAGTAATCCGGGAGTGTGAGGGCGTCGCCGTTATGCTCGGTCTGCACCCGCAGGCGACCGGCCACGAACAGCCAGTTCAGGTAGGCGCCGACGATCAGGCCGATGGCGATCCAGCTTTCCGACAGGCCGGACATGTAAATAGCGCCTGGAAGCCCCATCAGCAGCCAGCCGCTCATGTCCGAGGCACCCGCCGACAGTGCCGTCACAACGCTGCCCAGGCTGCGACCACCGAGGATGTAGTCAGAAAGATTATGGGTGGAGCGATAAGCCATGAGTCCGATCAGGACCATGGCAGCGATGTAGATCACAAAAGTGATCAACGTAGGGTTGCTAATGTTCATCGTCTGTCCATGCCTTGGTGAAAGGAGGCACAACGGGTTGCACCAAAGGCGGGCATCCTAGGGAACTGGACCGAAAAGGTGCAACCTTTCGGAACACTGAGCCGCTCTTTTTCTGAGTCAAAATGTATCCTCTTGGTTTTTATGCGCTTTTTTGAATCATGGATAGCCGAAATAACGCCAAATGACTGTGCTCAAACCCTTTTTCGAGGGGCATCGTGCATTGACGATACCTTTGGAAATATCTTGAAAAAACGGGTTGCACCCGGTTGCACCCAGCCCCAGCCACAAGCTAATCTTGCCCGCAGCGACAGCCACGCCCAATGTGGCTCTGATGAGGACAAGACATGGCGACCACCACCCTCGGTGTCAAACTCGACGACCCGACCCGCGAGCGATTGAAAGCAGCTGCGCAGTCCATTGACCGGACTCCCCACTGGCTTATCAAACAGGCGATTTTCAATTACCTGGAGAAGCTCGAAGCTGGCGCCACCCTCAACGAGCTCAATGGGCTGGTCAGCAAAGACGCCGACGACCACGGTGAACTGCCTGCGGATAACGGCCATCAGGCGTTTCTTGAATTCGCTGAAAGCATCCTGCCTCAGTCAGTGCTGCGCGCCGCGATCACGTCGGCTTATCGTCGTCCTGAGCCTGAAGTCGTGCCGATGCTGCTGGAACAGGCCCGTCTGCCAGTAGCCATGGCAGACGCCACCCACAAGCTGGCCGCGTCGATTGCTGAAAAACTGCGCAACCAGAAGAGCGCCGGCGGCCGTGCCGGTATCGTCCAAGGCTTGCTGCAAGAATTCTCGCTGTCGTCGCAGGAAGGTGTGGCGCTGATGTGTCTGGCCGAAGCGCTGCTGCGCATTCCCGACAAAGGCACCCGCGATGCACTGATCCGCGACAAGATCAGCACCGGCAACTGGCAGCCGCATCTGGGTAACAGCCCATCGCTGTTCGTCAACGCAGCCACCTGGGGCCTGTTGCTGACCGGCAAACTGGTGAGCACTCATAACGAAGCAGGCCTGACCTCTTCGTTGAGCCGCATCATCGGCAAGTCTGGCGAACCGATGATCCGCAAGGGCGTCGATATGGCCATGCGCCTGATGGGCGAGCAGTTCGTGACAGGCGAAACCATCGCAGAAGCCCTGGCCAACGCCAGCCGCTTCGAATCCAAAGGCTTCCGCTATTCCTACGACATGCTCGGCGAAGCGGCGCTGACCGAACACGATGCGCAGAAATACCTGGCGTCGTACGAACAGGCAATCCACTCCATCGGCAAGGCCTCCCACGGTCGTGGCATTTACGAAGGCCCGGGCATCTCGATCAAGCTCTCGGCCCTGCATCCGCGTTATAGCCGTGCGCAGTACGAGCGGGTGATGGAAGAGCTGTACCCGCGCTTGCTGTCCTTGACGCTGCTGGCCAAGCAGTACGACATCGGCCTGAATATCGACGCCGAAGAAGCGGACCGTCTTGAGCTGTCACTGGACCTGCTGGAACGCCTGTGCTTCGAACCGCAACTGACCGGCTGGAACGGCATCGGCTTCGTCATTCAGGCCTATCAAAAGCGCTGCCCATACGTGATCGACTACGTGATTGACCTGGCCCGTCGCAGCCGCCATCGCCTGATGATCCGCCTGGTGAAGGGCGCGTACTGGGACAGCGAAATCAAGCGTGCTCAGGTCGAAGGACTGGAAGGCTATCCGGTCTACACCCGCAAGGTGTACACCGACGTGTCCTACATCGCCTGCGCCCGCAAATTGCTGTCGGTGCCGGAAGTCATTTACCCGCAATTCGCCACGCACAACGCCCACACGTTGTCGGCGATTTATCACATCGCCGGTCAGAACTATTACCCCGGCCAGTACGAATTCCAGTGCCTCCATGGCATGGGGGAACCTCTTTACGAACAAGTCGTGGGCAAGGTCGCTGACGGCAAGCTGAATCGACCGTGCCGCGTGTACGCTCCGGTTGGCACACACGAAACGCTGCTGGCGTACTTGGTACGTCGCCTGTTGGAAAACGGCGCCAACACTTCTTTCGTCAACCGCATCGCCGACCAGTCCATTTCGATTCAGGAATTGGTGGCCGACCCTGTTTCCAGCATCGAGCGCATGGCCACGCAGGAAGGCGGCTTTGGTCTGCCGCACCCACGCATTCCGCTGCCTCGCGATTTGTATGGCAGCGAGCGCGCCAACTCGGCGGGCATCGACATGGCCAACGAACACCGTCTGGCGTCGTTGTCGTCCGCACTCTTGGCCACCGCACACAACGACTGGAAAGCCCTGCCGATGCTGGGCAGCCCGGTCAGCGCAGGCGCTGCAAACCCTGTGCTGAATCCATCCGACTTGCGTGACGTGGTGGGCCATGTTCAGGAAGCCAGTCTGGAAGACGTCGATAACGCCCTTCTGAGCGCCCTGAGCGCCGGTCCGATCTGGCAAGCGACGCCACCGGCCGAACGCGCCGCGATCCTGGAACGGGCCGCTGATTTGATGGAAGCCGACATCCAGCCCCTGATGGGCCTGCTGGCTCGCGAAGCAGGCAAGACCTACGCCAACGCCATCGCCGAAGTGCGTGAAGCCGTGGACTTCCTGCGTTACTACGCCGTGCAGGCTCGCAACGATTTCACCAACGACGCCCACCGTCCACTGGGTCCGGTGGTCTGCATCAGCCCGTGGAACTTCCCGCTGGCGATTTTCAGTGGTCAGGTCGCCGCAGCATTGGCCGCAGGTAACCCGGTATTGGCCAAGCCGGCCGAGCAAACCCCGCTGGTCGCGGCTCAAGCCGTGCGCATTCTGCTGGAAGCCGGTATTCCTGAGGGCGTGGTGCAATTGCTGCCAGGTCGTGGCGAAACCGTCGGGGCCCGCCTGGTCGGCGACGATCGCGTCAAAGGCGTGATGTTCACCGGTTCCACCGAAGTCGCCCGCCTACTGCAACGCAACATCGCCGGTCGTCTCGACTCGCAGGGCCGTCCGATCCCGCTGATCGCCGAAACCGGCGGCCAGAACGCGATGATCGTCGATTCCTCAGCCCTGACCGAACAGGTGGTGATCGACGTGGTGTCCTCGGCCTTCGACAGTGCGGGCCAGCGTTGCTCTGCATTGCGCGTTTTGTGCCTGCAGGAAGACTCCGCCGACCGCGTCATCGAAATGCTCAAGGGTGCCATGGCCGAAAGCCGTCTGGGCAACCCGGAGCGCCTGTCCGTAGACATTGGTCCGGTGATCGACGCCGAAGCCAAGGCAGGCATCGAGAAACACATCCAGGCCATGCGTGACAAAGGCCGTAACGTGTACCAGGTGGCGATCGCCGACTGCGATGAAATCAAGCGCGGCACCTATGTGATGCCAACCCTGATCGAACTGGACAGCTTCGACGAACTGCAACGCGAGATCTTCGGCCCCGTGCTGCACGTCGTTCGCTACAAGCGCAAGGAACTGGACCAACTGATCGGCCAGATCAACGCCTCGGGCTACGGTCTGACGCTGGGTGTCCACACCCGGATCGATGAAACCATCGCCAAGGTGATCGACTCGGTGAATGCCGGCAACATGTACGTGAACCGCAACATCGTGGGTGCCGTGGTCGGCGTGCAACCGTTTGGTGGGGAAGGTCTGTCGGGCACCGGTCCGAAAGCCGGCGGCCCGCTGTACCTGTATCGCCTGCTCTCGACTCGCCCTGCCGACGCCGTGCAGAAATCGTTCGCTCAAGGCGACGCCGCGACGAAGCCTGACGTGCGCCTGCGCGACAACCTGCTCAAACCGCTGACCGCGTTGAAAGCCTGGGCGTCGAGCCAGCAACAAGCGGAACTGGAAGCGACCTGTGATCAGTTCGCCGAACAATCGCAAAGCGGCATCTCACGACTGCTGGCAGGCCCGACCGGCGAGCGCAACAGCTACACCATCCTGCCCCGTGAGCACGTACTGTGCCTGGCCGAAGACGAAGCCGACCTGCTGACGCAACTGGCCGCTGTACTGGCCGTCGGCAGCACCGCCATCGTGCCGGACACCGAGCTCAGCAAGCAGCTGTACAAGCGCCTGCCGAAAGACGTGCAGGCGCGCATTAAACTGGTGAGCGACTGGAGCAAGGACGACATCGCCATCGAAGCCGTCCTGCACCACGGCGACTCCGACCAGCTGCGCGCCATCTGCGAGCAAGTCGCTCAGCGTGCTGGCGCCATCATCGGCGTTCACGGCTTGTCCAAAGGTGAAACCGGCATTGCGCTGGAGCGTTTGGTGATCGAACGGGCGTTGAGCGTGAACACCGCCGCGGCAGGAGGGAATGCGAGCTTGATGACGATTGGGTAAACGCTGAGCTATCGCGCTTCCTGCCTGGGAGCGCGTATTCAACGGATACACTCCTACTCACACCCAGCATGCGCCCATTACGCTGAAGCGTGGAGGGCTTGACGGCTCGCCCATAACGTCCAGACCTTCAAGCACTCGGACAGAATAAGCAGCAATAACAGCAAACCAATCCCATATCGCTCTTTCAGGTCTGGCCCCATAAATACGATGGAGACGGACGGAAGGAAGAACATTAATCTAAAAGGAACCTGAAAATAGGCCACCCACTTCGCAAGTCGACACCGGTGTAAAAACAGACAGCAGCTCAAGATGATTGACAGCTCTATCCCCCACGTCAGCATCACCAGCACTTTCGCATAGACGCCATGCACCGCAACCAACTCCATGCCGCTTCTGAAGTCGTCCAGATAAGGCACTCTCCCTGCTATCAGGCTAAACACGATATATCGGGCGATATAAATAGCATCAAATACTCCCCATCCAAGGTAAATTCTTTCGGCAGACAGCTTTAACCGAAGCATCGGCTTATTCCCCTCTTAACTCATAGACGATATCCATCGTGACTGGGCGCCAATGCCACGAACTGCCTGATATCTGCCAATGATCTTCTCCTTCTACATACTGCTGCCTGATACGACGTACCTCGCCGTAGCTCCGAGACATGGACTGCGCTTTAAGATGCTGATGCTCAACTAAAAGCGGTAACCATTCCTGAACGACGGTTCTAAAGGTATTAGCGTAGTCCTTACCTTCAGCCAGAAAAATGCGCCCTTCCTCTCCTCTGGAGGTCAACCAATTGGCAGCGAAAGACAATGCGTTCGTTGCGGTGTCGTATTCAATATCTTTAGTCACCCAGCGTCCCGGGCCACTTGTCAGATACATCCTCGCGGATGCCATGTGGAACTTGCTGCACGCTAAGGCTCTAAAACCGCACACTTTATACTTTACGAAGTCGGCGTCACAAAGCGGCTTGAAAGGTCGATCAGCGACCAAAAACCAGTCGGCGCGATCAGTGCACTCAAGTATCGGACGCTTGTGGTATTCACGGTGACAATCACCTAACGCAATCCCACATTCGCTGATAAGTCGCGGCAATCCGCAAACACTGGATGGCTGAGTCAACGCCCTTTCTACTTTCAACGTAGCAAAATATGGGTTTTCTATTCGCGCTAGCTGATGGCGTTTTATCTCGGAGCGGGGAACAACCTCATTCATCGTTAATCTTCCAATGCAAAGACGGACCTGAGATTTGGGTGAAGGGTTGATACCGTCTTCGCCCTCTCAGCAATGCCGGGCATCTCTTCAGCACACGTAGGAAGCTTCCGATTTTATGATTTTTGAGAAACACCGATGTCAATCGCTTAACTTCAAGGACTGGAAGCTGCGGCTTTTCTACCCCCCCATCACCCACATCAATCTTCCTGTTCACCCCCTCACCTCGCCCCTAGACTCCTTGGCAATCCAACAAAAGGTACGCCGCCATGTCCGAGACGCTGCTCAGTTCCCGCAATCTGGCTTTCGAGCTGTATGAGGTGCTGGACGCTGAGGCATTGACTCAGCGTGCAAGGTTTGCCGAGCACAGTCGTGAGACGTTTGATGCCGCCATTGGCACGGCGCGGGCGATTGCGGAGAAATACTTCGCGCCCCACAACCGCAAGAACGACGAGAACGAGCCACGCTTTGAGAACGGCGAAGCGGTGTTGATTCCCGAGGTGAAACCCGCTGTCGATGCGTTTCTTGAGGCCGGGTTTCTGAACGCGGCGCGGGATTTCGAAGCAGGCGGCATGCAGCTGCCGACGCTGTTATCCCAAGCCTGTTTCGCTCACTTCCAGTCCGCCAACGCAGCGTCGACGTCGTACCCCTTCTTGACCATGGGCGCGGCGAACCTGATCGAGAACTTCGGCAGCGAAGAACAAAAGCAGAAGTTTCTGCAACCCATGATCGAGGGGCGTTTTTTCGGCACCATGGCGTTGACCGAACCTCACGCCGGATCGTCGCTGTCGGACATTCGCACCCGCGCAGAGCCGGCTGCTGACGGTAGCTACCGCCTGCGCGGCAACAAGATTTTTATCTCGGGCGGCGACCATCCGCTGTCCGAAAACATCGTCCATCTGGTGCTGGCCAAACTCCCGGACGCGCCACCCGGCGTGAAGGGCATTTCGCTGTTCATCGTGCCGAAGTTTCTGGTCAACGAAGACGGCAGTCTCGGACCCCGCAACGACGTGCTGCTCGCCGGGCTGTTCCACAAAATGGGCTGGCGCGGTACCACCTCGACGGCTCTGAATTTTGGCGATAACGGGAGCTGCGTGGGGTATCTGGTGGGCAAGCCCCATCAGGGCTTGAGCTACATGTTTCAGATGATGAACGAGGCACGGATCGGCGTGGGCATGGGCGCCGTGATGCTCGGTTACGCCGGTTATCTGTATTCGCTGGAGTACGCCCGCGAACGCCCTCAGGGGCGCCTGCCCGACAGCAAAAATCCCGAAAGCGCGCCGGTGTCGATCATTCAACACGCGGACGTGAAACGCATGCTGTTGACGCAAAAAGCCTACGTCGAGGGCGCGTTCGACTTGGGGCTGTACGCCGCTCGCCTGTTCGACGACACGCAAACGGGCGACACCGAAGAAGCGCGCAAGCTGGCTCATGAACTGCTGGACCTGCTGACCCCCATCGTCAAATCCTGGCCTTCGGAGTTCTGCTTGAAAGCCAACGAACTGGCGATCCAGATTCTCGGCGGCCACGGTTACACCCGCGAATATCCGGTGGAGCAGTACTACCGCGACAACCGCCTGAACCCGATTCACGAAGGCACTCACGGCATTCAGTCGCTGGATCTGCTAGGACGCAAACTGGCACAGAACGGCGGCGCCGGTCTCAAGCAATTGGTCCGTCTGATCGCAGACACCTGCCAACGGGCGCAGGAACACGCGTCGTTGAGTTCGTTGCGCCAGCCACTGGAACAGCTGGTGGCACGCTTGCAGGCCGTGACGCTTGAACTCTTAATGGACTTGGCCCAAGGCAAGGTCACCGCCACGCTGGCGAACTCTGCCCTTTACCTTAAGGCGTTCGGTCACACGGTCATTGGCTGGCGTTGGCTTGAGCAGGCGATTCGGGCGCAAGAAGGCCTGAATAAAGGCCAGACGGCCGATACGGATTTCTACACCGGCAAGTTGGCCGCCGCGCGGTTTTTCCTGACATGGGAAGTGCCGTCCTGTCATCACGAGCTGGCTATTCTTCACGCCCGTGATGACGTTTGCCTGACCATGCAGGACAGCTGGTTCTGATTTCGACCGTCGCAGAGATCGCCGCGGAAACATTCGACAAAGCTTTGACAGCTCGCTAATTCAACGGGTTAAATCCCTTGGCACGTGGACTGCATGTCAGTTCACGCATGCGTTCATTTCTGCTTTTGTCTGGAGTACCGCCCTTGGATGCGACGACCATCAACAGCCTGTTCCTGATCGGCGCGTTGCTGGTGGGCGCGAGTATTCTGGTCAGCTCGCTGTCGTCCCGTCTCGGCATCCCGATTCTGGTCATCATCCTGGCGGTCGGCATGGCGGCAGGCGTCGACGGCGGCGGCATCATCTTCGACAACTACCCGACTGCCTATCTGGTCGGCAACCTCGCACTGGCGGTGATCCTGCTCGACGGCGGCCTGCGAACCCGAGTCGCGAGTTTCCGGGTTGCGCTCTGGCCGGCCTTGTCGCTGGCCACGGTCGGGGTACTGATCACCACCGGTCTGACCGGCATGATCGCGGCCTGGCTGTTCGACCTGAATATCATTCAAGGCCTGTTGATCGGCGCCATCGTCGGCTCCACAGATGCCGCAGCGGTGTTCTCGCTGCTGGGCGGCAAGGGCCTCAATGAGCGGGTCACGGCCAGCCTCGAAATCGAATCCGGCAGCAACGACCCGATGGCGGTGTTCCTGACGGTCACGCTCATCGACATGCTGTCCAGCGGCCAGACAGGCCTGCACTGGAGCCTCTTGGGTCATCTGATCCAGGAATTCGGCATTGGCGCGATTCTCGGTCTCGGCGGCGGCTGGCTGATGCTGCAGCTGGTCAACCGCATCAACCTGGCCAACGGCCTGTACCCGATTCTGGTGATCGCGGGCGGCCTGGCCGTGTTTGCGCTGACCAATGCCATCCATGGCAGCGGCTTCCTAGCGGTTTATTTGTGCGGCCTGGTACTCGGCAACAAGCCGATTCGTAGCCGCCACGGCATCCTGCACATGCTCGACGGCATGGCGTGGCTCGCCCAGATCGGCATGTTCCTGGTGTTGGGCCTGCTGGTCACGCCCCATGATTTGCTGCCCATCGCGCTGCCGGCCTTGGGCCTGGCGCTGTGGATGATTCTGGTGGCGCGCCCGCTGTCGGTGCTCGCAGGCCTGCTGCCGTTCCGCGTGTTCCACGGTCGCGAAAAAGCCTTCATCGCGTGGGTCGGCCTGCGCGGGGCGGTCCCGATCATTCTGGCGGTGTTCCCGCTGATGGCGGGTCTGCCGCAGGCGCAACTGTTCTTCAATCTCGCCTTCTTTATCGTATTGGTGTCGCTGCTGGTGCAAGGCACGAGTCTGCCGTGGATGGCGAAATGGCTGAAAGTGACGGTTCCGCCTGATCCTGCACCCATCTCTCGCGCAGCGCTGGAAGTGCATGTGACCAGCGAGTGGGAGCTGTTCGTTTACCGACTCGGTGCCGAGAAATGGTGCATCGGTGCGGCCCTTCGCGAGCTGAAAATGCCGGAAGGCACACGGATCGCGGCCCTGTTTCGAGGTCAGCAACTGCTCCATCCGTCGGGTAGTACGGTGTTGGAGACCGGTGACTTGCTTTGCGTGATCGGTCACGAACACGACCTTCCAGCCCTCGGCAAGCTGTTCAGTCAGGCGCCGCAACGGGGTCTGGATCTGCGCTTCTTCGGTGACTTCGTCCTTGAGGGAGACGCTCAGCTCGGGGCTGTCGCGGCATTGTACGGTTTGAAACTCGACGGCCTGGATTCGAACATGCCGCTGAGCCAGTTCATCATTCAGAAGAATCGCGGCGCGCCAATTGTCGGCGACCAGATCGAATGGAACGGAACTATTTGGACAGTTGCGGTTATGGAAGGGAACAAGATCCTCAAAGTGGGCGTCAGATTCCCCGAAGGAAGCCGCCCGGGTCCCGGGTTGTTCCTCTAAACTGCTCCTCTTTCCTGATCGTGCAACCCGGTGTCTATGTTCTCGCTGCGTACCTTTTTTGCCTCAGCCTTGCTGGGGCTTTGCCTTTCCAACGTCCCGGCATTTGCCGCTGACACTCCCCCACCGAGCAGCGACGCCGTTCAGCAGAGCCTGGACCGGATCGCCGACCGCAAACTGTCGGCCGATGACCAGAAAGCCCTGCAACAGGTGCTGGAACAGACGCTCGCCTTCATCGCAAGCCAAAAGGACAACCAGCAAAAGCTGGAAGACCTGAAGAAGCAACTGGCCGATGCGCCGAAGCAGACCGGCGAGAATCAGCGCGAACTGGCCAAGCTCAAAGCCAGCAAAACGGTTCCGGTTGCCCAGCGCTACACCAATCAGGACGTGCCCCAGCTCGAAGGAATGCTGAGCCAACGCAGCGCGCAGCAGGCCGATTTGCAGAAGGCGCTGAACGACGCCAACAGCATGACGATCACGGCACAGACTCGCCCGGAGCGTGCTCAAGCGGAAATCAGCTCCAGCCAGACCCGCATTCAAACGATCAACGGCATCCTCAAGTCCGGCAAAGACGGGGGCAAGGCGATCAGCAGCGACCAGCGCAATCAGTTGAACGCCGAGTTGGCGTCGATCAACGCGTTGATTGCCCTGCGTCGTCAAGAGTTGGCCGGCAACAGTCAATTGCAGGATTTGGGCGGCAGCCAGCGTGATCTGCTGACCGAGAAAGTGGCTCGTCAGGATCAGGAAATCCAGGACCTGCAAACACTGATCAACGACAAACGCCGTGCACAGTCCCAGGAAACCGTGACGCAGCTGTCGATCGAAGCGCAGAAGGCCGGCGGCAGCAGCCTGCTCGCCACCGAAAGTGCGGCCAATCTCAAGCTCTCCGACTACCTGCTGCGCGGCACCGATCGCCTGAACGAACTGACCCAGCAGAACCTCAAGACCAAAACCCAGCTCGACGCCATTACCCAGACCGATGCGGCGCTGGACGAGCAGATCAACGTGTTGAGCGGCAGTCTGTTGCTCTCCAAGATTCTCTACAAGCAGAAGCAATCGCTGCCCAAGCTCAAGCTCGACAGCGGCCTGGCGGACGAAATCGCCGATATTCGCCTGTACCAGTTCGAGGTCAATCAGCAACGCGAACAGATGAGCAACCCGGCGAATTACGTCGACACATTGCTCGCGACTCAAAAGCCGGAAGACGTCACCCCAGCCTTGCGCAAAACCTTGCTGGACCTCGCCACCACCCGCACCGACCTGCTGGAGCGGTTGAACCGCGAACTGAGCGCGCTGCTCAACGAATCCATCACCTTGCAGCTCAACCAGAAACAGTTGGTCAGCACGGCCATCAGCCTGCGCCAGACGCTGGATGAGCAGATGTTCTGGATTCCCAGCAACAAGCCGCTGGACCTGGAGTGGTTCGAGCGCATCAAACCGCGCCTGACAAAACAAGTCACCACCCTGCCGTGGACCTCGACATTCAGCGAACTGGGCGATGGCCTGACCCAGCGCCCGCTGATTTTCCTGCCGCTGTTGCTGGTGATCGGCGGCCTGATGTGGAAGCGCAAGGCGCTGTACGACAAGCTCAACCGCCTGCACGCCGACATCGGCCACTTCAAGCGTGACCGGCAGTGGCAGACGCCGTTGGCAATCTTCATCAACATCCTGCTGGCGATGCCGTTGTCACTGGCGTTGGCATCGTGCGCGCTCGCGCTGCAGATCGACGCCCGTGAACAGAACATCAATCTCGGCGCGGCGCTGATGCAAATCTCGCTGGCCTGGCTGGTGTTCTACACGGCTTACCGGGTATTGGCGCCGGGTGGCGTCGCACAGCTGCATTTTCGCTGGGAGAAGTCCCAGGTGGAATTCCTGCGGGGCTGGATTCGTCGCTTGGGTCTGGTGGTGCTGGCGCTGGTGACGGTGGTCGCCGTGGCCGAGCACGAGCCGTCCGCGCTGGCGGACGATGTGATCGGCATTGCCGTCGTCCTGACCTGCTACGCACTGATGACCTGGCTACTCGCCCGCCTGTTGCTGACCAGCCCGACCCACGAAAGTGCGTCGCTGTTCCGCCGCACGGTAGGTTTGGCGTTCACCGCTCTGCCGGTCGCGCTGTTCCTCGCCGTGTGCTTCGGCTACTACTACACCGCGCTGAAACTCAGCGACCGCTTGATCGACACCCTCTACCTGCTGATGCTGTGGTTGGTGATCGAAGCGACGTTCGTTCGCGGCCTGGGCGTTGCAGCCCGACGCCTGGCCTACCAGCGCGCTCTGGCAAAACGTAACGCCGCCAAGGAAGCTGGCGAGGGTGAGGCGCTGGTCGAAGAGCCGACGCTGGACATCGAACAGGTCAACCAGCAGTCCTTGCGCCTGATTCGTCTGGCCCTGATTGCCGGGTTCATCGGCGCGCTGTATCTGGTCTGGGCCGACCTGATCACGGTGTTCTCATACCTCGACAACATCACCCTGTACGAATACACCAGCGGCACCGGCGCAACCATGAGCATGGTGCCGATCAGCCTCGGCGACATGATCGGCGCGCTGGTGATCATCGGCATCACCTTCGTGCTGGCCGGTAACTTGCCGGGCCTGCTGGAAGTGTTCGTGCTGTCGAAGCTGAATCTCAAGCAAGGCAGCGCTTACGCGACCACCACGTTGCTGTCCTACATCATCGCCGGTGTCGGTTTCGTCTCGACGCTGTCAGCGCTCGGCGTGAGCTGGGACAAGCTGCAATGGCTGGTGGCGGCGCTGTCGGTGGGTTTGGGGTTCGGGATGCAGGAGATCTTCGCGAACTTCATTTCCGGCATCATGATCCTGTTCGAACGCCCGGTGCGGATCGGCGACACCATCACCATCGGCAATCTGTCGGGCACAGTCAGCAAAATCCGCATCCGCGCGACCACCATCACCGACTTCGACCGCAAGGACATCATTGTCCCGAACAAGACGTTCATCACCGGGCAACTGATCAACTGGTCGCTGACCGATACCATCACCCGCGTCACGCTCAAGCTCGGCGTGGATTACGGCTCGGACCTGGACCTGGTGCGCAACCTGCTGATCAAGGCCGCGCAGGACAATCCTCGAGTCCTCAAAGAACCAGCGCCGCATGTTTATTTCCTGAATTTCGGCGAAAGCACGCTCGACCACGAATTGCGCATGCACGTGCGCGACCTTGGCGACCGCAACCCGGTACTCGATGAGATCAACCGGTTCATCAACAAGGAATTCAAGAAGCAGCACATCAACATCTCGTTCCGGCAGATGGAGGTTTACCTCAAGAACATGCAGGGGCAGGAGTACAAAATGGTGCCGATCGAGCAGGAGCAAAAGACGATTGCCACACCTACGGTCGTGCCTGCCGCGCCGAAAGACGTGCCGGAACCGCCGGAAGCCAAGCTCGACTGACGCAACAAATCCCAGCAGAATGCTCGGACATTCTGCTGGAGCTGTCTTGTGAAAGCCCTCGACGAACTGACCTTCGACAACCGTTTCGCTCGCCTCGGCGATACGTTTTCCACGTCCGTATTGCCCGAGCCCATTGCCGAACCGCGCCTCGTGGTCGCCAGCGATGCGGCGTTGGCGTTGCTGGACCTGGACCCCGCGCAGGCCGAAGAGCCGGTTTTCGCCGAGCTGTTCAGCGGTCACAAGCTGTGGGAAGACACAGACCCGAGGGCGATGGTCTATTCCGGTCACCAGTTCGGTTCGTACAACCCGCGCCTGGGCGATGGCCGTGGGCTGCTGCTGGGCGAGGTCTACAACGAGGCAGGCGAGCATTGGGACTTGCACCTCAAGGGCGCCGGGCAGACGCCGTTTTCGCGCATGGGCGATGGTCGCGCCGTGTTGCGTTCATCGATTCGCGAATTTCTGGCCTCCGAAGCGCTTCATGCACTGGGCATTCCAACGAGTCGCGCAGGCTGCGTGATCGGCTCCAGCACGCCAGTCTGGCGGGAGACCCAGGAACGGGCGGCGATGGTGCTGCGTCTGGCTCACAGCCACGTGCGATTCGGCAGCCTCGAATATTTCTACTACACCAAGCAGCATGACGAGCTGAAGCAGTTGGCCGATCACGTGCTGTCGCTGCACTACGCCGAATGCCTCGAACAGCCTGAACCCTATCTGGCCATGTTCCGCGTCATCGTTGAGCGTCAGGCCGAGTTGATCGCCAAATGGCAGGCCTATGGCTTCTGCCACGGCGTGATGAACACCGACAACATGTCGATCCTGGGCATCACCTTCGACTTCGGCCCGTTCGCCTTCCTCGACGATTTCGATCAGCACTTCGTCTGTAATCACTCCGATCACGAAGGTCGTTACTCCTTCAGCAATCAGGTGCCGATTGGCCAGTGGAACCTCAGCGCACTGGCCCAGGCGTTGACGCCCTTTATCAGCGTCGAAGCGCTGCGTGAAGCACTGGACCTGTTCCTGCCGCTGTATCAGGCCCACTATCTGGACCTCATGCGCCGCCGTCTCGGCCTGACCACGGCCGAGGACAATGACGCCGACCTCATCGCACGCCTGCTGCAACTGATGCAAAACAGCGGCGTCGACTACAGCCTGTTCTTTCGCCGTTTGGGCGAAGATTCCGCCGACATCGCCGTGCGTCATTTACGCGACGACTTCGTCGACATGCTCGGCTTCGACGCCTGGGCCGAGACCTACAAAGCCCGCATCACCCGCGACCCCGCCAGCACTCAAGACGAACGCCGCACCCGCATGCACGCCGTCAACCCGCTCTACATCCTGCGCAACTACCTCGCCCAACGCGCCATCGAAGCCGCCGAACAAGGCGACTACAGCGAGGTTCGGCGGCTGCATCAGGTGCTGTGCAAACCGTTCGAAGCGCAGGAAGGCATGGAGAGTTATGCCCAGCGGCCGCCGGACTGGGGCAAGCATCTGGAGATCAGTTGTTCGTCGTGAGGATTTTTGAAATCGAGGTCAGATGAAGACCTCGACAGGCACCCCGAAGCGATCCGCGAGCTGGCGAACCTGCCTCAAATTGAGCTGACGCTTACCTGAAAGAATTTCGGAAATCACTGATTGAGTACCCACCTCAGGAAGATCTCCCTGATTCAGACCATGTTCACGCATGAGATAGCGCAATGCCTCGACCCCCGAAGCAACCGGCATCGGGCGATTCTCATGGTCGTAAGCCTCAATTGCGTCGCCGATGAGGATGGCGAGACGGTTAAGCGGATGCCCTTCATCTTCGCCAATGATTTCCAGTAACTCATCCAGGCCACTGACCAACAGATCGTATTCGTCTTCCGTTTCTGGCTTGTTAAGCAAGGGGGCTACGTGGTGCCAGTGCTCCGTTGCGTGTTTGATGAGAGCGCTCATTGACTTACACCTTCCATTTGCCTTTGTCGTATTCGCGGTGATCCAGGACGTGCTTAATGAAAAGACGATGGGCTGAATAATTGACTGAAGCAATAAGCCTGATCTTGTTGCCCCCAATATCAAACACGTGAAACGGTCCTACCTTATCCGTAGCGGGAAAAATCGCCTTCATAGCCGCAAAATCCGAGGGCCTACAAGCCTTGACGAGCCGATACCACGCGTCCAAGGCCTTTGCAGAGTGAGGCCATTTAGCCTTGGCCTCCCAAATCCTCTTTTCGGTAATCACATGCATCTGACAGTCCATATCGCACTTTGCGATACGCATGTTAGTCAGAAACGGGAAAAATCGCAAGTTGCGATAAAAGCATGTCCGGCCAACCTTACATCGCGAACGAGTTTATAGGTGAGCGGCACATCACCGGGTCACAAGCAGCCCCTTTCTACCGCGCTTAAACCTTTGCCGCCACGGCAGGCTTGGCTGTCTCCATCGCCTCAACCCTCTTCGCGTACGACTCCGTCCACGTCATCGGCGTCGGCGATGTGCGTGGGCTGAATTTCCTGGTGCGGGCCGGGGTGTTCGGGTCGACTTTGTCTTTCTGTGTATCGACCATACCCGCGAGGATGTCGTACAGCGTCAGCTTCCGGTCGGCCGCGCGTCGCTCTACGAGGCCGGGCAAAGTGGCTGGTTCTGGCAAGGTCGGTTTGCTCTTGATCCGCGCCTCCAGAATCGCTTCTGCATCCTTGGGATAGTCCACCGCCTTCTCGATGGTCGGCAGCGATTTGAAGTAGCTCAGGGCCTCTTGGTAAAACTTCGACGCCTTGCCTGTGCGGGTTTGTTCGATGAGCCCTTCGGGAATCGCTACCTTGCGCCAGGCGTCGTCCATCTTCTGAATGCCGTGCCACGCGGCGCGTCGTTCGTTGAGGGTGAACGAGCCGCTGTCGTCATAGGCGATCAGGTTCAGTTGCTCGCGGGACAGCGCATCGAACGGACTCTTCGCATTCTGATGCCCTGCGAGCGTTTGGGTGACGAAAGCCGTGGCGGCTCGTGCGCGATCCAACAATTCGGGGTCGGTCGTATCCGGCACTTCCATCGCCCGTGTGTGGCTATTGGCTTTCGGGGTTTCAGACAGAAATTCGTTGATCCGGCTCAGCCCGTACCTCCCCAATTCCGCATGGGTCATGCCCGCATCACGCTTGGCAGCACGGGCAGCGCTTTCATTCAGCTGACTCGCCAGCGTCGAAAAGCTCGCCTTGTCCGTTGCTTTCTTCTCGGTCTTCTCAGGGCTCTCGACGGCGAGCTCCGGACCCTTTTTCGTTGCGGAGGAAACGGTCGCCGGGACTTTGCCGGAGGTGATCGCTGAGAATGCAGCCTGTAACTGATTGATCATTGGCGTCTCCCTGACCATGAATGAACAGGGGCCACTGACTCACAACGAATCGACACCCCTTCAGGGCAGAAGCTATGCGCAGGCTTTACCAGGTGCTAGCCGGCCAAACGGGTCGCTCTTTCGGATAAAAATGCGGGGCAGGATGCGTGGAAAGCGCTGCGCATGGACGCTTCATCGAGACGCCAAAGAAATGCTGGGTGTCTTTGTACAGTGAAAAGAATGGCCCAGCGGACGCGCCCATGTTCAGGAACGTGAACGGTTACACACTGAGTTCGAGGGAATTAGACCAACCCGCCCAACTTGATAAACCCACCCCGCGGCCTCACTTACCGAGCATCAGCCTTCCTCCAGGTATCCGCCATGTCCGAACCTCTCGTCATCCCGTGCCCTCAGTGCAACGGCCTCAATCGCATCCCCGCCGAGCGGCTGGGGGATCAGCCCAAGTGTGGGCGTTGCAAGCAGCCGGTGCTGTTGTCTAAACCGTTCACGCTGACTCAGGGCGATTATGCGAGTCAGATCAAGGGTGATCTGCCGTTGCTGGTGGATGTCTGGGCGGAGTGGTGCGGGCCATGCAAATCCTTTGCGCCGACGTTCGAGCAAGCGGCTGTGCAGTTGAGCGGGCGGGTGCGTCTGGCGAAGCTGGACAGTGAAGCGCACCCGCAGCTGTCGGCACAGCTGGGTATTCGGTCGATTCCGAGTCTGATTCTGTTCAAGAACGGTCGCGAAGTGGCGCGTCAAAGCGGGGCCATGCCGCTCCAGCAGTTGACCGCCTGGCTTGCCAGTCAGGGGATTTGAGGGCGGATTCGCCTCACGTCGAAGCCCGCGGCTGCAATGTTCGTAAGACGCGTCTGAAAACGCCTGGCGGACATCCCGAGCTCAATGAAAGCGCCTAGGGTTAGCCACTCTCACGGTTGATCCAGAGGCGATGAGCGATGGCATCGGTAATCAGAGAAGGCGACACAACCACCACAGGCGGCGTGGTGCTGCAAACATCCGGCACGCAGACCTACGAAGAACGTCGGCTCGCACGCATGGGCGACCCGGTCTGGTGCGCGGCCTGCGAGCGGGTGGGGTACATCGCGCAAGGCAACCCCACTTACATCGATGATCTCGTGGCTGTCGCGACGGACGGACAGCGCGTGCGGTGTGAGTGCCCGAACGAAGATCATCGTTTGATCGCGAGCCAGGAGGGTTTAAAGGCGGACATGAACGCCGCCATCGACATCCCCAAGGACCTCGCTCGCAAGGCGCGCAAACGGGCCAAACAGCTCACCAAAGCGCTGCGTCAGGAAAGTCCGCTGACGCAGGATGACGAAGCCAGCGCAGCCCGGGAGATGCCGATCAATGCGCCGTATTGTTTTCCAGCAGATGATGCAGCTCGACGAATTGCTGGCTCAGCTTGTGACGAGCGTCCAGGTGAATCAGCGGCATGTTCGCCTGATGTGATTCACGCATTTTGACCGAGCTGTTGAGGTACACCGGGAGCACCGGCAGGCCTTCGGCGATCAACTCGTCGAGGATCTGCTGCGGCAGGCTGGCACGTGACTGGAACTGGTTGACGATAATGCCTTCCACCTCCAGACCTTCGTTGTGGTCTTCTTTCAGCTCTTCGATTTCCTTCAACAGCCCATACAAGGCCTGCCGGGAGAAGCTGTCGCAGTCAAAAGGGATCAACACCCGATCCGCCGCAATCAATGCCGAGACGGCGTAAAAATTCAGCGCGGGTGGCGTGTCCAGATAGATGCGGTCGTAGTCCTCGTCCAGCTCTTCGAGCAACTTACGCAGCTTGTTGATCTTGTGCTTGGCTTCAAGCTTGGGCTGTAGATCTGCCAGCTCAGCCGTCGCGGTGACGACGTGAAGATTGTCGAAGGGTGTTTCGTAGATATCGACCTGATTCTTCTTGGAGAACGGCCCTGAAGACAGCGTCTGCTTGAAAAAATCGGCGATGCCCATGGGAATGTCTTCGCCGGTCAGGCCTGTGAGGTATTGCGTCGAGTTGGCCTGAGCATCGAGGTCGATCAAGAGGGTCCGGTAGCCCTCGTTGGCGCTGACGGCTGCCAGATTGCAGGCGATGCTCGATTTCCCGACCCCGCCCTTCTGATTGAACACCACACGCCGCATTGGAAAACTCCCTGTCGCTGTCTTGAATGAATGGATCGTCTCGTGACCCGATGAATGGTATCGAGTCTAGGCAAACGAGACATGTCAGGCGAGCGCTTCGGAAAATTCCGATAGTCGGCCCGAAACCCGCGTGCTTATCAAGTCGCAACATCCTACAGACCTTTGCCAGACAGCGACTGCCGTTACAGTAGGAAATATCCCAAGTAAATAAACTATTTGTTTCAGCGTTTGCCTCTGTGCTTTTACGCCGGGATAATGCCCGGCACTCGGTGATAGCGCCGCGCCATGGTTGGTGTCACTTCGGATACTCGAAGCCAGGAAGTAAGCCCGCAGGGGCGGGAAAAGAATCGTGATCAATTTCAACATTGCACAGTGGCGCGCTTGGGCGCCGGGATTGACCACGGTCGAAGATTGGCGGCACTGGAGCCAAAAACCGGTCGTGCCCTGCCATCAGGATGAGGCCCCCGATGTCTCGTTCCTGCCCGCCATGCAACGCAGGCGCCTGAGCCGCCTGGCGCGTATGGCCTTCAGCGTCGGCTGGCCGCTGGCAGAACGGCTTGAACACCTGCCGCTGGTATTCGTTTCAAGACACGGTGAAACACCCCGGACCTTCGACATTCTCAGCGACCTGGCGGCCGAACAGCCGTTGTCCCCGACCCAATTCAGCCTGTCCGTGCATAACGCGGTCATCGGCCTGTGGTCGATCATGCGCGGCGAAACCAGCGAAATGACGGCCCTCGCAGCGGCAGGCGACGGTCTGGAGCATGGCGTGCTGGAAGCTGCGAGCCTGTTGAACGAAGGGGCTCCAGCGGTATTGCTGGTCATTGCCGAGGAATACCCGCCCAAGGCCTATGCACCCTGGGTCGACGATGTGCCATTTCCCTACGCGCTCGGCCTGTTGCTGACGCCGGGCGACGAATGGCAACTGACCTTGCGCGTGAACGAGTCTAAGGACGACGCGAAATCACCCCACGAGTGGCCGCACGCCCTCAATCTGCTGCGCGCACTGTCGACACAACAGAACGCTTTGCAACATCCCTGGAAGAGTCGGCTATGGAACTGGCAACGCAACCGCTGAGCAAAAGTCGCAACGCCTACTATTGGCGGTTGCTGACCACTGCCCTGAGCTTCGCCCTGTTCGGGCTGGGCGGGTTGTGCCTGCGGCTGTTCGTTTTTCCCGTACTGGCATGGCTGCCCGGCGATTCGTGCAGTCATCAGCGTCGTGCGCGCCGAACCATCAGCCGCCTGTTCTGGACGTTCATTCGCTTCATGGCCAAGGCAGGCGTCCTCACCTTCGAGGTCCAAGGTGCAGAGCGACTGGGCCGTCCGGGGCAGATGATCATCGCCAATCACCCGTCGCTCATCGACGTGGTGTTTCTGATCGGCCTCGTCAAGGACGCCAACTGTGTGGTCAAGCAGAGCCTCTGGCAGAACCCGTTCACGCGAGGCCCGGTGCGTTCGACTGGCTACGTCAGCAACGATGGCAGCGCCGACATGCTGGAAAACGCCGCGCATCTCCTCCAGACCGGCCAGACTCTGATCATCTTTCCCGAAGGCACTCGCACCTGCCCGGGCAAAGCCCCTGCCTTCCATCGTGGCGCGGCGGCGATCGCCTTGCGTGGCGCGAAGATCATTACTCCGGTGACGATCCATGTCTCACCAACCACCCTGACCAAGGCAGAGCCCTGGTATCGCATCCCTCAGCGTCGTCCGCACTTTCACCTGCGAGTGGGCAACGACATCGACCCGGCGACGTTCGCCCTGCTCGGTCCCGCCCCTGTGGCATCGCGCAAGCTCAATGACTATCTGCATCACCACTTCATCAAGGAGCTCGCCACAGATGAGCGATCTGCATCTGGAAATTAAACAGCTGATCATCGATGCCTTGGGCCTCGAAGACATCAGCACCCACGACATCGGCAATGACCAGACGCTGTTCGGCGAAGGCCTCGGGCTGGACTCGGTGGACGCCTTGGAGTTGGGCCTGGCCATTCAGAAACGCTACGGCATCAAGATCGACGCCGACGCCAAAGACACACGCACCCACTTCACCAGCGTCGACAGCCTCGCGGCATTCGTCAGCGCTCGCCAAGTGGCCTGAGGACTGAACATGCAATCCCGTGAAGAGATTTTCGAAACCCTGCGCACCGCATTGGTCGAGCTGTTCGAGCTGGAGCCCGAGCGGGTCACGCTGGATGCCAATCTGTATCAGGATCTGGAAATCGACAGCATCGACGCGGTCGATCTGATCGACCACATCAAGCGCAAGACCGGCAAGAAAATCGCCGCAGAAGAATTCAAGTCCGTCCGCACCGTCGATGACGTCGTCGAAGCGGTCTATCGGCTGGTCAACACCGCCGCATGAACCGCCTGATGGGTCTGGTATTGGTGCTCGCAGGGGTGCTGTACCCGTTCGCCGTGTATTTCGGCATGGGGCATTTTTCGCCGTGGCAATTCGCATTGCTGCTGGGCGCGCTGTGGGCTGCCCGTGCGCTGACGGCCGAGCGTCGTCCGGGCAGCCTTGGCATGGCGTCGGTCGCCCTCGGCTTCTGCTTGCTGCTGGGCATCGTGAATAGCCCGCAATTGCTGCGCTGGTACCCGGTGTTGATCAGCGGTTTCATGCTGACACTGTTTGGCTTGAGCCTGATGCACGGTATGCCTGTGGTCGAACGCCTCGCCCGCCTGACCGATCCCGAGCTGCCGGACGTCGCGGTCCGTTACACGCGTCACGTGACCCAAATCTGGTGCCTGTTTTTTCTGTTCAATGGCATCGTCGCCGCAGCCCTGACCCTTTGGGCGCCGCTGAGCTGGTGGACGCTGTACACCGGGCTGATCGCCTACGGCTTGATGGGCCTGCTGTTCGCCGGTGAATGGGTCGTGCGCCAACGTGTGCGGGGGCGTGCATGAGTTGGCTGAGGATTGACCGGCTGTTGCTGGCGCCGCACCCTGAACGCCCGGTTACTCACGCCCCGGGCATGAACCACGCACAATATCGCGAGCGCGCATTGTCGGTTGCGGCGGCGCTGCAACAACGCGCCGCGACCTGTGTCGCGATTCACCTCGAAGACGCGGCGGAACTGGCCATCGCCGTGTTCGCCGCCTGGCATGCGGGCGCCAGTGTGCTATTGCCCTCGGACTTGCAGGCCCAGAGCCGCGAACGCTGGGCTCCCCTCGCCGAGCTTTGGTTGACGGACGCCGAAGGCGATACCCGTCTCGATGAGCTGAAAGCCCTACCGCTCAAGCCGATGCCTCTCAATCTGGACGAGTGCTTGTTGAGCCTGTGCACCTCAGGCTCCAGCGGCGAGCCCAAACTGATCGAAAAAACAGCGCGCCAGCTGTCCAACGAAATCGCCGCACTGGAACGACTCTGGGGCGCCGACCTTGGCCGGGCCTGCATCATTGGCAGCGTTGCCGCCCAGCACATCTATGGCCTGTTGTTTCGTGTGTTGTGGCCTCTGTGTGCCGGACGTAGCTTCGTGCGCAAGCAGCTCCCGTTTCCAGAAGACCTGCAACGCGCCAGTCGCGAGCATGAAGCCTTTGCATGGGTCGCCAGCCCCGCGTTGCTCAAGCGCATGGGCGACAACCTCGACTGGGATAGCTTGAGCGCCGTGCGCCGGGTGTTTTCTTCGGGTGGCGCCTTGCCGACCGACGCCGCGCAAAGCTTGCATCAACGCCTCGATCAGTGGCCGACGGAGGTTCTTGGCAGCTCGGAAACCGGCGGTATCGCCTGGCGCCAGGGCGATCCGTTGTGGCGCGCGTTCGACGACGTGAAACTCAGTCAGAACGAAGACGGCGCGCTGCGTATCGAGTCCCCCTACTTGCCCGTGGGCCATGTCGAACAAACCGCTGACGCGGCGCGTTTCACTGAAGATGGCCGCTTTGAACTGCTCGGACGACTGGACCGCATCGTCAAGCTGGAAGAGAAGCGCATCTCGCTGCCGCTGCTGGAGCAAGCGCTGGCCACCCATGAATGGGTCAGCGAAGCCCGGCTGGGGGTGATTCGGGAAAACCGTGCGTCACTGGGTGCGCTTGTCGTCCTTAGCGCCCAAGGCGTGCATGCACTGCGCAATCAGGGCCGTCGCGCAGTAACGGCCGCGCTGCGACAGCATCTGGTGCCTCATTGCGAAACCCTCGCCCTGCCCCGCCGCTGGCGGATCCTGAGCCAATTGCCGCTGAACACCCAAGGCAAATTGCCTCAGGTACAGGTTGAAGCGCTGCTCGTGGCACCGCGAGTCCATGAGCCGGAGTTGGTCAATCAGCAAGACAGCGACGAAGGGCTTCGGCTGGAGCTGATCGTCCCGCTGGACCTGGCGCATTTCAGCGGGCACTTCCCCACCACGCCGATTCTGCCCGGCGTGGTACAGGTCGACTGGGCCATCGCCCTCGGTCAGCGCCTGATGGACCTGCCACCGCGCTTTGCTGGAATGGAAGTGCTGAAATTCCAGCAACTGGTGCGCCCGGGCGACCGCATCACGCTGACCCTGCGATTCGACCAGGAACGCAGCAAGTTGTATTTCACCTATCGCAACGGCGATGCGGCCTGCTCCAGCGGGCGGATTTTGTGGAGTGAAGCCGATGCGTGAGCAGACCACAAGCTCCATGCCCGACACGGATTATGTGTCTGGCGACAACCCTGTGGGAGCGTTTGGAAAGGACTGCCTCATGCATAACCCCTGTGCCGTCATCCCGGTCTACAACCATGAACTGGCCGTCCCGGCTGTCGTTCAGGAATTGCTGAACGCTGGCCTGCCTTGCGTGCTGGTCGATGACGCCAGCAGCCCCGCCTGCGCTGCCGTATTGAACAGCCTGGCGGAGCAGGACGAGGTGTTTCTGGTTCAGTTGCCAGTGAATCAAGGCAAAGGCGGAGCCGTCATGGCCGGCCTGCGTGAAGCCGCGAAGCTGGGCTTCAGCCATGCCCTGCAAGTGGACGCCGATGGCCAGCACGACTTGAACGACATTCAGGTGTTTCTGGACAACTCCCGAGAGCATCCGGCCTCGCTGATCTGCGGCTATCCGCAATACGACGCCAGCGTGCCGAAAGGCCGTCTCTACGCCCGCTACCTCACTCACGTATGGGTGTGGATCAACAGCCTGTCGCTGCAGATTCCCGATTCGATGTGTGGCTTCCGGGTGTACCCGCTCAAGCCGGTCCTTCATCTGATCGACACCGTAAACCTCGGCAAACGTATGGACTTCGACCCCGAAATTCTCGTGCGCCTGTCGTGGCGCAACCAGCCGATGCGCTGGTTGCCGACCAAGGTTCACTATCCTCAGGACGGCCTCTCCCACTTCCGCCTGTTTCATGACAATGCGCTGATTTCGAAAATGCACGCCAAGCTGTTTTTCGGCATGCTCGGGCGTTTCCCGCTGATCCTCTGGCGGCGATGGTTGCCATGAGCGAAGTCGAACAGAAACAGCATTGGGCCGAGCACGAAGAGCGCGGCAGTTTCATGCTGATGAAGCTCACCGCCTGGGGCGTGAAGGTCCTTGGGCGCCGGGTGCTGAGTCCGATCCTCCACGGCATCGTGTTGTACTTCTTCCTGTTTGGCCGCAGCGCTCGGCGCAGTGCGTGGCAATACCAGCAGCGGCTTTCAGACTGGAGTCAGCGCCCCGAACTGCGTCCGACGACATGGCGAGTGTTCCGGCAATTCATGGCGTTCGCCGACGCATTGCTCGACAAGCTCGACGTGTGGAACGGCAAGCTGGGGCTGGACCAGATTGAAATCGTCGACGACGCCCATCTGCGTGATCAGTTGCGCGGCGAGCGCGGGCAGATGCTGGTGGGCGCTCACTTGGGCAATCTTGAAGTCTGTCGAGCGCTCGCCGAACTCGGCGAAAAAGTCACGATGAACGTGCTGGTGCACACTAAACACGCCGAGCGTTTCAATCGTCTACTGGGTGAGGCAGGCGCGACCAATCTGCGGCTGATTCAGGTCAGCGAGCTGGACCCGGCGATCATGCTGCAACTCAGCCAGCGTCTCGATGAAGGCGAGTGGCTGGCGATTGCTGGCGACCGCGTTCCGCTGCACGGCGGACGCAACGTCAGGGTCGACTTTCTCGGCCATTCGGCAGCATTCCCTCAAGGCCCGTGGCTGCTGGCAGGGCTGCTGAGATGCCCGATCAACCTGATTTTCTGCCTCAAGGGCCCCGGCGGTTATCGCGTGGTGCTTGAGCCGTTCGCCCGCGCCATCGAATGGCGGCGCAGTGATCGCCAACAAGTGATCGCACAGTGGACTCAACGTTACGCCGATCGCCTGGCGCACTACTGCCTGCAAGCACCGCAACAGTGGTTCAACTTCTACCCGTTCTGGAAATCCGATGACGAACCCAGCACCTGAGCCGATCATCTTCGGCGAACGTCCCCTGAGCATCGAGGACGTCCTTGCCCTGTCCAATCGCCAGCGGCCCACCGCGCTCCAAAACGACGACGCCTATCGTCAACGCATTGCCAAAGGCGCGCAGTTTCTCGACTCGCTGCTGGACAAAGAAGGCGTCATCTACGGCGTGACCACCGGCTATGGCGATTCCTGTGTGGTGGCCGTGCCGCTGCAACACGTCGAAGCCTTGCCTCGTCATCTGTATACCTTTCATGGGTGCGGCCTCGGCAAACTGCTCGACGCACAGGCGACGCGCTCGGTACTGGCCGCCCGCTTGCGCTCGTTGTGCCACGGCGTCTCGGGCGTGCGGGTGGAACTGCTGGAACGCCTGCAAGCTTTTCTTGAACACGATATTTTGCCGCTGATCCCCGAAGAGGGTTCGGTGGGCGCCAGTGGCGACCTGACCCCGCTGTCCTACGTCGCAGCGACGCTGTCCGGTGAGCGGGATGTGATGTTCAAGGGTGAACGTCGCCAATCTGCCGACGTGCATCGCCAGTTAGGTTGGGACCCGCTGGTGCTGCGTCCCAAAGAAGCGCTGGCGCTGATGAACGGCACCGCTGTCATGACCGGGCTGGCGTGCCTGGCCTTCGCCCGCGCCGATTACCTGTTGAAGCTTGCGACCCGCATCACGGCGCTGAACGTCGTGGCGCTGCAAGGCAATCCGGAACATTTCGACGAACGCCTGTTCGCTGCCAAGCCTCATCCGGGCCAAATGCAGGTCGCGGCGTGGCTGCGCGAGGATCTGGCGATCAATGCGCCGACCGCCCCGCTGCATCGCCTGCAGGATCGCTATTCACTGCGCTGCGCCCCCCATGTGTTGGGCGTGCTGGCTGATAGCTTGAACTGGCTGCGGGGCTTCATCGAAATAGAGCTGAACAGTGCGAACGACAACCCGATCATCGACGCCGAAGCCGAGCGCGTGCTGCACGGCGGGCACTTCTACGGCGGCCACATCGCGTTCGCCATGGACAGCCTGAAGACCCTCGTTGCCAACGTTGCCGACCTGCTGGATCGCCAACTCGCGTTGCTGGTGGACGAACGTTACAACCACGGTCTGCCCAGTAACCTGTCTGGCTCGCCAGCCGACCGCGCGATGATCAATCACGGCTTCAAGGCCGTGCAGATCGGCACCAGCGCCTGGACCGCCGAGGCCCTGAAAAACACCATGCCCGCCAGCGTGTTTTCGCGGTCCACCGAATGCCACAACCAGGACAAGGTGAGCATGGGCACCATCGCCGCCCGGGACGCGATTCGGGTGCTGGAGCTGACCGAGCAGGTCGCCGCCGCCACGCTGATCGCCGCCAACCAGGGCGTATGGCTGCGCAGCCGTGATCCCGAGGCCCGCCCGCTGCCGCCGGTGCTGGCCGCCATGCACGAGCAACTGCGCGAGGACTTCCCGCCCGTCATCGAAGACCGCGCGCTGGAGGGCGAACTTCGCCTGTGCCTGCGACGCATCGCCGATCAACACTGGAGGCTGCATGCGTAACAAAGGCGTGATCCATGAAGACACCGAAGTGCTGGTGCCGTTTTTCGACGTCGACACGATGCACGTCGTCTGGCACGGGCACTACGTGAAATACCTGGAAGTGGCGCGCTGCGCGCTGCTCGACAAGCTGGATCACAACTACACCCAGATGCGCGACTCGGGCTATGCGTGGCCGGTGATCGACCTGCAACTGCGTTACGTACGCGGCGCGGTGTTCGGTCAGCGGATCAACGTGCGCGCCAGCCTGGTGGAATGGGAAAACCGCTTGAAGATCGACTACCTGATCACCGACAAAGCCACCGGCGAACGACTGACCCGCGCCAGCACGGTGCAAGTGGCGGTCGAGATCGAAACGCGTGAAATGCAATTGGCCTCGCCCAAGGTCTTTGTCGACGCCGTCGAGAGGGCATTGCAATGAGCGCCATGGGCAACATCCTGAGCGCGTTGCTGTTGATGAGCGTGTCGCTGTTGGCCCACGCCTTCGACCTGCACCAGCTCAGCGAGCAACTGGCCAAACCGAGCGTGATCCACGGCAGCTTCATTCAGGAAAAACACCTGCGTTCATTGCCTCAGCCGCTGACCAGCAAAGGCAACTTCGTGCTGGCCAAGGATTTCGGTCTTCTGTGGCTATTGAATACGCCGCTTAAACAGGACTACCGGATCAGCGCTGCGGGTATCGCGCGCCGTGACGCCGACGGCAACTGGCAAGTCATCCCCGGCAAAACCGCAGGCGCCCAACAAAACCGGCTGTTCCTCGCCGTTCTGCAAGGCGACAGCAGCGGGCTGGAACGAGATTTTGAGCTGCACGTAAGCGGCGATGCACACGCGTGGCAACTGACGCTGGTGCCGCGCTCGTTGATGCTTCAACAGGTGTTCAAGCAGATCAACATCGACGGCGGCGCGTTGGTCGAGCGCATCGAACTGCTGGAAACCCAGGGCGACAGAACGCTGCTGAAGATGATCGACAGCACCAGCGCCCAGCCGCTGAGCGACTCGGAGCGCGCCGACTTTGCCCGCTGACCCGACACTGCAGCGCCTGCTGCCCCGCCTGTTCCTGATCCTGCTGCTCGCGGTTCTCGCGCTGGCAGGCTGGCAGTGGCGTGACGGTGCGCCACTGTCGGCGAACCTGATGGAATTGGTGCCCGGCAGCAGTCCTGATGCGCTGGAATTGCGGGCCGAGCAGCGGATTCAGGAACCGTTGAATCGCGAAATGCTGGTGCTGGTGGGACACGCCGATCGAGAGCAGGCCATCGCGCTGGCCCGCAGGATCAGCGATCAATGGCAAGCCAGCGGTCTGTTCGAGAAGGTCCAGTGGAACCTTCAGGCTGATCTCCCCGCTTTGCGTGAGCAGTTGTTGAAAGGCCGCCTGTCGATGCTCTCGAACAGCGACCGCACCGAGCTGATCGACCAGCCGGATGCCTTTATTCAGAAGCGCGTGCAGAACCTGTTCGACCCCTTTGGCGGTTTCAGTCTGGTGGCCAGTCAGGACGATTGGCTGGGGCTGACGGCGCGTATCCAGAACAGCCAGCCGACTCACGGCGCGGTGCAACTGGACGTAGGCAGCGGCGCCCTAATCGCCGAGGCCGACGGCAAGCATTGGGTGCTGTTGCGGGCGCGCACGCAGGCCGACGCGTTCGACATGAGCCTGCCATTGAAGGTCTCGGCCCTGCTCGACGACGCCCGCGCTGAAGCCGCCAAGACCGACGCACAATTGCTCGCCGCCAGCGGGCTTCTGTACGCCGCCCACGGCCAGCAACAAGCTGCGCGGGAAATCACTTGGGTCGGCGGCGGCGCGACCCTCGGCATTTTGTTGTTACTGCTGTTGGCTTTCAAACGTTGGCGGGTGTTGTTGGCGTTCCTGCCGGTGGTCGTCGGCATGCTCTTCGGCGCCACGGCGTGCATCACGCTGTTCGGCAAGATGCACGTGATGACGCTGGTATTGGGGTCGAGCCTGATCGGTGTCGCCGTGGACTATCCGCTGCACTACCTCTCCAAAGGCTGGAGCCTGAAGCCGTGGCGCAGTTGGCCGGCGTTACGTCTGACGCTGTCGGGGTTGAGCCTGAGTCTCGCCACCAGTTGCATCGGTTACCTCGCCTTGGCCTGGACGCCCTTCCCGGCGCTGACTCAAATTGCCGTGTTCTCCGCCGCTGGTTTGATCGGGGCCTATCTGTGCGCGGTCTGCCTGTTGCCTGCGCTGCTGAACGGTGTCGATCTACACCCCGCGCAGTGGCCGCTCAAGATTGCGGAACGCCTGATTCATCTGCGGGCTCGACTGATCGCACGCGTCGGCACACCCGTCTTGCTGGGCCTGCTGCTGGCGTTCTGCGCGGCGGGTTTGTGGCAGCTGACGACCAAGAACGACATTCGCCAATGGATCGCGGCACCACCGAGTCTCACCGATGAGGCCCGGGCCGTTGCGCGCATTACGGGTTATCAGCCCACCAGCCAGTTCTTTCTGGTACGCGGCGCCGATCAGCAACAATTGCTGGAGCGTCAGACCGTGCTCAGCCAGCGCCTCGATCAGTTGGTGAATCAGAAGTCGCTACAAGGTTATCTGTCCTTGAGCCAGTTGGTCGCGACGCCCGCCGAACAGGACGCCACGCGTCAGGCGCTCGATGCCCTGCCTGCCCGGTGGCAGCCCTTATTGGACCTCGGCGTACCGGTTGAAGCGTTAAACAACGAACTGGCGACGCTGCGCGCGTTGCCGAATCAGGGCATCGACGAGGTGCTGGCCGGCCTGCTCGGTGAACCCTGGCGACTATTGTGGATGGGCCGTGATACCGAGGGTGTCGCGGGCATCGTCAGCCTGCAAGGGCTCAACAACGCTGTATTGCTGCAAGCCCAGGCCGAGGGTTTGCCTGGCGTGCAGTTGGTGGACCGCCTGGGCGACTTGAACAAAGTGTTCGCCGCCACGCAGGTCAGCGCTGCCGAATTGAAATTGCTCTCCTGCATCCTGATCGTCCTGCTGCTGATCCTGCCGTTCGGCCTGCGCGGCGCCTTGCGAGTCGTCGCCCTGCCGTTGCTGGCAGCGCTGTGCAGCCTGGCGAGTCTGGGCTGGCTCGGCCAACCGCTGACGCTGTTCAGCCTGTTCGGCTTGCTGCTGGTGACGGCTATCAGCGTCGATTACGCGATCCTGATGCGTGAGCAGATCGGCGGCGCTGCGGTCAGTCTGCTGGGTACGCTGCTGGCCGCCGCGACCACGTGGTTATCGTTCGGGCTGCTGGCCATCTCCAGCACGCCAGCGGTGAGCAATTTTGGCCTGTCAGTAAGCCTGGGCCTTGCCTTCAGCTTCATCCTCGCGCCGTGGGCGGGCAGTCATTCCGAACCCTCTACCCAGCAAGGCGCCGACGCCCTCATACACTCGAAAAGGAAATCCTGTGCCAATAGCTGATAGGGAACATCGCCAGATCGTCGTCATCGGCGCCGGTCCTGCCGGGGCGATTGCCGCGGCGTTGCTCAAACGTCGCGGCCATGACGTGTTGATCATCGAGCGCCAAGCCTTTCCGCGCTTCTCCATCGGCGAAAGCCTGCTGTCGCACTGCCTGGACTTCGTCGAAGAAGCGGGCATGCTCGACGCGGTGCACGCGGCGGGCTTTCAGGTGAAGAACGGCGCGGCGTTTGCGTGCGGCGAGCAATACAGTGCGTTCGATTTCAGCGAGACGTTCAGCAACGGCAAGCCGACGACGTTCCAGGTTCAGCGAGCCGATTTCGACCAACTGCTGGCCGACGAAGCGATGCGTCAGGGCGTGGACGTTCGCTTTCAGGAAACCCTCATCGCCGCTGACTTCACGGCCGAACAGCCTGTGCTCGACGTGCAGCGCAAGGATGGCAGTCAGTACCGCCTGCAAGCCGACTTCGTTCTCGACGCCAGCGGTTACGGTCGCGTCCTGCCTCGTTTGCTCGACCTCGAAGCCCCCTCAGACTTCCCGCTGCGTCAGGCCGTGTTCACCCACGTCGAAGACCGCATCGACGATCCGGGCTTCGACCGAGAAAAAATTCTGGTCAGCGTGCACCCGACGATGCGCGACGTGTGGTTCTGGTCGATCCCGTTCAGCAACGGCCGCTGCTCGGTCGGCGTGGTGGCGTCGGCCGAACGTTTCAAGGACAAACCCGCCGACCTCGACGCCTGCCTGCGCGCCTTCATCGATGAAACGCCCAGCCTTCAGCGCGTCCTGCAAAACGCGGTCTGGGACACCCCGGCAAGGACCATCGGCGGCTATGCGGCCAACGTCAAAACCCTACACGGCAAAGGCTTCGCGCTGTTGGGGAACGCGGCGGAATTCCTGGACCCGGTGTTCTCCTCCGGGGTGACCATCGCCATGCGTTCGGCCAGCATGGCCGCCGCTGTACTGCATCGTCAGTTGCAGGGGGAAGCCGGGGACTGGGAAAACGAATTCGCCGTCCCGCTCAAGAAAGGCGTCGATACCTTCCGTGCCTACGTCGAAGGCTGGTACGACGGCAGTTTTCAGGACGTGATCTTTTATCCCGGCAGCAGCGATGACATTCGCCGCATGATCTGCTCGATCCTCGCCGGTTACGCCTGGGACGAGCGCAACCCGTTCGTGGCCGAGCCGAAACGACGCCTGCGCATGCTCGCGGAAATCTGTGGGGGTGCCAGCGCGTGAGCGAGCCGTTCTTCTCCCACAGCTACGTCGAAGAAACACGGCTGGGTTTTCTGTTCCTGCGCAGCCACACCTGGCAGCACCACGTGCTGCGCGTGGCGATCAACGACCTGCGCAGCCTGTTCGGCGAACACCCACCGGAAAATCCCGTGATTCTCGACGCGGGTTGCGGTCAGGGAAAATCCTTCCAGTACCTGCACAGCGTATTCAACCCGGTAAAAATCCTGGGTGTCGACGCCGATCCGCTCAGCCTGCGTCTCAGTGCCGAGGAAGCCGAGCGGCGACGCTTGAACGTCGAATTGATCGGCAGCGACTGCGCATCGCTTAAACTGCCCGACGCCAGCGTTGACATGGTGTTCTGCCACCAAACCTTCCATCATCTGGTCGAGCAGGAACAGGCGCTGGCCGAGTTCTACCGCGTGCTCAAGCCGGGTGGCTATCTGCTGTTCGCCGAGTCCACCGAGGCCTACATCGACACGTGGGTGATCCGCTGGTTCTTCCGCCATCCGATGCACGTACAGAAGAGCGCTGCGCAATATCTGGACATGCTGCACGGACAAGGTTTTCAATTTACCGCGAAGAACGTCTCCTACCCCTACCTGTGGTGGAGCCGCGCCAGGGATTTCGGCCTGCTGGAGCGTTTCAAGCTGATTAAACCCAAGCCCTTTGGCGAACGTGAAGAGACGCTGGTGAATGCCGTCGTACGTAAACCGCTACAGGCACCATTCGAAGGTGAGACACCATGATCCGCGCACTTTTGCTGTTTTGCATCGTGCTGCTGAGTGCTTGCACCAGCCACGCGCCACTGCCCGCGCAAATTCCGCACATCAAATTTCCCAAGCAGTTGCACGTCCTGCGTGAACAGGCTGGCCAGCGACAGGATTGGCTGCTGGTGATCCAGAAGGAACGCCACGGTCTGCGTTTCTCGTTGATGGACCCGCTGGGCATCCCCGTCGCCCGTCAGCAACTGGAGGAGGAAACCTGGAAAGCCGATGGTCTGCTGCCACCCAATCCCGAAGCCCGGGAGCTGTTTGCAGCCGTATTGTTCGCGCTGACCTCCAATGAAGAGGCGCGCTTCGACTACCCCGGCGTCGTGTTATTGCCTCACGGCCGCACCCTCGAAGACCGCTGGCGGGTCGATTACGCCTCGGAAGGGGTTTTCCGCCTCACCCTGGAAAGCGGCGAGTTGAAATACGTCGTCAGCCCACTCGAAGGCAAGGCCTCGAAATGACCGCTTACCTCAATGCACTGGGTCTTATCTGCTCGCTGGGCGATGACCGCGCAAGCGTGGCACGGACGTTGTTCGCGGGCGATACCTCAGGCATGCGGACTGAAAGCGGCTGGGTGCCTGAACGATCACTGCCCGTCGCGTCCGTGAAGGCCCTGCTTCCCGAGATTCCTGATGCGCTGCGCGGGCAGTCGAGCCGTAACAACCAACTGTTACTGGCAGCGGCGTTGCAGATCGAACCCGAAATCCGTGAAGCCATCGGGCATTACGGCGCTGCACGGGTCGGCGTGATTCTCGGCACCAGCACATCAGGGATCGATGAAGCCAGCCGGGGCATTGCCAGCTACCTTCGTGACGACGCGTTTCCCGGCGATTACGACTATCGCCAGCAAGAGCTTGGCGCGCCTGCGGATTTTCTGTCGACCTGGCTGGACGTAGGCGGCCCGGCCTACGTGATTTCCACCGCGTGCACGTCCAGCGCCCGCGCGTTGCTCAGCGCCCGTCGTCTGCTGGACATGGGCCTGTGCGACGCCGTGTTGTGTGGCGGCGTCGACAGCCTGTGCAAGCTGACACTCAACGGTTTTTCATCCCTCGAAGCCGTGTCCAGCGAGCGTTGCAATCCGTTCTCCGTCAATCGCAACGGCATCAATATTGGCGAAGCGGCGGTGCTGTTTCTGATGACCCGCGAAGCGAGTGCGGACCATCGGATTGCCCTGCTCGGCGCGGGGGCCAGTTCGGACGCGCACCACATCTCCGCCCCTGAACCCACGGGGCGCGGCGCTAAGGCTGCGATGCAGAAAGCACTGGATAACGCCCGCCTGATGGCCTCTGACATTGGCTATCTGAACCTGCATGGCACGGCGACCCAACACAACGATTCAATGGAATGCCTGGCCGTGGACGCGCTCTTTCCCGGCGGCGTGCCCTGTTCATCGACCAAGCCCATGAGCGGTCATACGCTCGGTGCAGCGGGCGCGCTGGAAGCAGCGTTTTGCTGGCTCACGCTCTCCTCCGAAAACGACGGGCATCGGCTGCCGCCTCATGTGTGGGACGAACAGGCCGATACAAGCCTGCCCGCGCTGGCGTGGGTCAAACCCGGCGATGAATGGCCACCTCGCGCACCGCGCCGATTGATGAGCAATTCGTTTGCCTTCGGTGGCAACAACGTCAGCCTGATCATCGGAGACGCCCCGTGACGGCCCTGATTTCCTGCCAGTGGCCCGTCGCCGAACTGGTGCCACATGCGGGCGACATGATCCTCATCGACGAGGTGATCGAATTCGACGAAGAGCAGATCCGCACCCGCCTCAACGTACGCGCTGGCGGATTGTTCAATCGCGCCGATGGCAGCCTGCCCCCCTGGGTTGGCATTGAGCTGATGGCTCAAAGTGTCGCCGCTTATGCGGGGTGTCAGGCCCGCGTGAAACAGGAATCGGTTGAGCTGGGTTTCTTGCTGGGGACCCGAAAATTCGAATGCAACGTCGAGTCGTTTCCGGTTGGCAGCGAACTGATCATTCATGCCCTCCGATCGTTAGAGGATGACAACGGCATGGGCGTCTTCGAATGCCACCTGAGCGGGCCCGGCATTCACGCCAGCGCACGTCTGAACGTTTACCGTCCGCCCCAGTCGGCGGGCTATCTGGCCGAAGGAGCCGTGAATGACTGATTCAATCCTGGTCACCGGTTCCAGCCGTGGCATTGGCCGCGCCATCGCGCTGCGCCTCGCACGGTCCGGCTATGACATCGTGTTGCACTGCCGCAGCGGCCGCACTGAAGCCGAGGCCGTGCAAGCCGAGATTCGTGCATTGGGCCGGGATGCACGGGTGCTGCAATTCGATGTGGCGGATCGCCCTGCCTGCAAAGCCGTGCTTGAAGAGGACGTCGAAACCCATGGGGCTTATTACGGCGTGGTCTGCAACGCGGGCCTGACCCGCGATGGCGCCTTTCCGGCGTTGACCGACGAGGATTGGGACGTGGTCATGCGCACCAACCTGGACGGTTTCTACAACGTGCTGCACCCGGTGATGATGCCGATGATCCGCCGCCGCGCGGCGGGTCGGATTGTCTGCATCACCTCGGTTTCCGGACTGATCGGGAATCGCGGACAGGTCAATTACAGCGCCTCGAAAGCGGGCGTGATCGGGGCCGCCAAGGCGCTGGCCATTGAGTTGGGCAAGCGCAAGATCACGGTCAACTGTGTCGCGCCGGGCCTGATCGACACCGCGATGCTGGATGAAAACGTGCCGGTGGAAGAGTTGCTGAAAATGATTCCTGCGCAGCGCATGGGCACCCCGGAAGAAGTCGCCGGTGCCGTGAATTTCCTGATGTCGGCGGAAGCGTCGTACATCACCCGACAGGTGCTGGCCGTGAACGGAGGCTTGTGCTGATGAAGCGCGTCGTCGTCACCGGCATGGCCGGCATCACCTCGCTGGGCAGCGACTGGGCCAGCATCGAGGCCAATTTCAGCGCCAATCGCAGCGGCATCCGGCGCATGGACGAGTGGGATCGGTTCAGCGAATTGAACACCCGTCTGGCCGGCCCCATCGACGATTTCGCGGTGCCCTCGCACTGGACGCGCAAACAACTGCGCAGCATGGGCCGCGTGTCACGGCTGGCGGTCGGCGCCTCGGAGGAAGCGTTGCGCGACGCCGGTTTGCTGGGCGATCCGATCATCCGTGACGGGCGCATGGGGGTGGCGTGCGGGTCTTCCACCGGCAGTACCGACGAGATCAAGGCGTTCGGCAACATGCTGCTCAATTCGGTGGCCGAAGGGCTGAACGCCAATTCGTACGTGCGGATGATGCCCCACACCACGGCGGCGAATATCAGCATCTTCTTCAACCTCACGGGCCGTCTCATTCCGACGTCCAGCGCGTGCACCAGCGGCAGTCAGGGCGTGGGCTACGCCTATGAAGCGATCAAGTTCGGGCGCCTGCCGTTGATGCTTGCCGGCGGTGCAGAAGAGCTGTGCCCAACGGAAGCCATGGTGTTCGACGCGCTGTATGCGACCAGCCTGAAAAACGATGCGCCCCACACCAGTCCGCGTCCCTATGACAGCGGCCGTGACGGGCTGGTGATTGGTGAGGGCGGCGGCATGCTTGTCCTTGAAGAGCTGGACCATGCACTGGCCCGTGGCGCGAATATTCATGCCGAAATCGTCGGCTTTGGCAGTAATGCCGATGGGGTGCACACCACCCGCCCTGAGCAAAGCACGATGCGCCGGGCGATGGAGCTGGCGCTGGAAGACGCGGGCCTTTCTCCGGATGCCATCGGTTACGTCAATGGCCACGGCACCGCTACCGAGCAAGGGGATATCGCTGAAACCCTGGCCACCCACAGCCTGTTCGGCGCGCGCATGCCGATCAGCTCGCAGAAGAGTTTCCTCGGCCACACGCTGGGTGCGTGCGGTGCGCTGGAGTCGTGGTTCACCATCGAAATGATGAAGCACGACCGCTACATCCATACCCTCAATCTGGACGACGTCGATGCCCGTTGCGGGGCGCTGGACTACCTGCGCGGCGAGCCCCGCGCCATGAGCCACGAGTTCGTGATGAACAACAATTTTGCCTTCGGCGGGGTCAACACGTCGTTGATTTTCCGTCGCTGGCCGTGAGTGTTTTTTAGTTGATCCCTCAAGGAGTGAACGCATGAAACTGAAAGTCTGGGCCGCCACCGCTGCAATCGTTCTGGGCACGCTGCCCGGTATCAGTCAGGCACGGGATACCGCGCTGTATCTGCCGTTCGACAAGGTCGTCGCACAAATGCTTCAAGAGAAGAAACTGGACGGCAGCGTGAAGTTCTACCTGGCGGGTGTCACCCCGAAAGGGAAAGTGTCGGTGCTATCGCCGAACGCTGTGACCAACAAGAAAACCAACGCCTTCAACAAAAGCGACAACGACGCCTGCGAGTGGGCACTGCAATCAGCCATCCTGCAATTGAACGAAGCGGCGAAAGGCGCGGGGGCGAATGCCGTGGTCAACATCTCCAGCTACTACAAGAAGATCGAACGCAAAGACCCTGCAACCTACGAATGCCACGCCGGGGCCGTCATGGCGGGTGTTGCGTTGAAGGGCGACTTGGCGAAGGTGCAGTAAAGCTTTCTAATGGGGCGAGGCTTTCTGCAGCGCCCGATGGCACGAACGGTTCACCTGTGGGAGCGAATTCATTCGCGAACAAACTTCAGCCGATAGAGGTGCATCGCCTGTTGCATCTTTCGCGAATGAATTCGCTCCTACAGTTCGAATTGCGCATCTCGTGCGTCCTTACTAGCCCGCCTTGCGCGTCACCAACTCAACGAACGCCTTGGCCATGGGCGACTTCTGGTCCTTGCGCTGCACCAGCCACACCGCCGACGTTGCGGCCTCGTCCAACAGCGTGCGATAGACCACGCCATCGATCCGCATGCGTTGGTACGATGCAGGCAGCACCGTCACGCCCAGCCCCGCCGCGACCAGCCCGATGATGGTCATCGCTTCGGCGGCTTCCTGGGCGAATAAGGGAGTGAACCCCGCATCCCGCGCCAGGCTCAAGAGCTGCGCGTACAGGCCACTGCCGTAGCTTCGTGGAAAGAACACAAACGGCTCGGTCGCCAGCTCCTTGAGGTAAATCCCCTGTTCACTGCCCTGAGCCATCGGATGGTCAGAGCGGAAAACGGCCACCAATGGCTCGCGCAGCAGTTCGACCGCTACCAGTGAGTCCGGCAATGGCAGCGGGCGCATGATGCCGACCTGCATCGACTCCTCCACCAGCCGTTCGGCGACTTCCTTGCTGCTCATTTCCTGCAATGCCAAGTGCACGGCGGGATAGCTTTGACGAAAGGCAAAGATCGCCTGCGGAATGCTTGATGTGAACGGTGCCGAGGCGGTGAAGCCGATCTTCAACTCCCCCAGCTCGCCCAGCTGCGCGCGGCGCGCCACATCAGAGGCTTTCTCGACCTGCGCCAGCACCAGCCGCGCTTCGTCGAGGAACAGTCGCCCGGCCTCGCTCAATGCCACTCGTCGGTTGGTCCGCTCGAACAGTCGGGCACCCAATTCATGCTCCAGCGCTTGAATTTGCTGGCTCAACGGCGGCTGAGAGATACCGAGTGACTCCGCAGCCCTGCCAAAATGCAGCTCTTCGGCCACCGCAATAAAGTAGCGAAGATGACGTAATTCCATGGCCTCACCATTGAGTCGTTAAAGCTATCAAACAGGTCGAACAATATATTGGAGGAAAACGTTAGCTGGCTATATGCTTTTACCCATCGCTGCTTCACATCGTTTGAGGTTACCTGTGAATACTGCTGCATCCCCCGCGACGTCTGCGCCCGAGATCAACGTCGCAATCCCGCTGGGTGATACCTACATCGAGAAAGACACCCCGGCCTTCATCCGCACCGTTCTCGCGCTGTTTTCCGGCGGCTTCGCCACATTCTCCCTGCTCTACTGCGTACAGCCCATGATGCCGGTGCTGTCCCGCGAGTTCTCAATCAACGCCGCCGAGAGCAGCCTGATCCTCTCGGTCGCCACAGCGATGCTCGCCATCGGCCTGTTGATCACCGGCCCGATTTCCGACCGTATGGGACGCAAATCGGTGATGGTGTTTTCATTGTTCTCCGCCGCTTTGTTCACCATTGCCAGCGCGTTCATGCCCAGCTGGGAAGGCGTGTTGGTGACACGGGCCTTTGTCGGGCTTTCGCTGAGCGGGTTGGCGGCGGTAGCGATGACGTACCTCAGCGAAGAGATCCACCCGCAACACATCGGCCTGGCCATGGGCCTGTACATCGGCGGCAACGCGATTGGCGGGATGAGCGGGCGGCTGATCACCGGCGTCCTCAGCGATTACGTGAGCTGGCACATCGCGCTGTCGATCATGGGTCTCATCGCACTGGCAGGCGCCTGCGTGTTCTGGAAGATCCTCCCCCCCTCGCGCAACTTCCGCCCTCGCCCGCTCAACGCTCGCAGCCTGCTGGACGGTTTCGTGTTGCAGTTCCGCGATGCTGGTCTGCCGTGGCTGTTTCTGGAAGGCTTCCTGCTGATGGGCGCTTTCGTCACGCTGTTCAACTATATCGGTTACCGCCTGCTGGCCGAGCCCTACAGCCTCAGCCAAGCCGTCGTGGGACTGTTCTCGGTCGTTTACCTGTCCGGGATCTACAGCTCGGCAAAAGTCGGCGCGCTGGCCGACAAACTGGGCCGTCGCAACGTGCTGTGGGCCGTGATCGTCCTGATGATTGCCGGTCTTGCCCTGACCATGTTCACCCCGCTGGCCATCGTGGTCGTCGGCGTCGTCATGTTTACCTTCGGCTTCTTCGGCGCCCACTCGGTCGCCAGCAGCTGGATCGGCCGCCGCGCCATCAAAGCCAAGGGCCAGGCCTCGTCGCTGTACCTGTTCAGCTACTACGTTGGCTCCAGCGTGGCAGGCACCGGTGGCGGGTTCTTCTGGCATTACGCAGGGTGGAATGGCATCGGCGTGTTTATCGCGCTTCTGCTCGCCGCCGCGTTAGGTGCAGCGCTCAAGCTGGCGAAGGTGAAGCCGCTGCCCGTGAACGTGCAGGTGTAAGAATGCCAAGGCTACGATTCGACAGCCCAGGCCGCCTTTGCCACGAGAAGGGTTCCGTGTTTTTCCAGGGTCAACGACTGCACCCGGGCGCCATCCCGTTCGAGGCGAATCAACCAGTCCAACACGGCCTTGGCATCTCCCTTGAGCGTCACCCGCAGCTGTTGGTTATCGTTGTCCAGCGCTGACAGATCAAGGCCCGCCGCCCCAGCGCTGTCACTGACGTGTCGAGACAACGGTTGGGTAATGCGCGACAGAGGTTCGGGACTTGCGCGCTTCATACGTCCCGCCAGCAACAGGTTCTGATGATAGTTTCGCTCGGCCGTCTCGAGCCTCTGCTGGGTTGGCAACCAGACGCCTTTGATCAAAAACACACCCAACACGAAGACGCCTGACACACCGAGCACGCGACGGTCCCGCTCGCTCAACCCTCGCCAGCGCTCAGCCATTACCGAGAACCCTTTCCGTCGGAGCGTCATGGCTCGCCCGCCGCCATGATCAACATCGCTTTCACCCCATCGTGGTCCTTGCTCGCGCTGTCCAGCCGAATGGGCAGGCCACTTTGCTGGGCCCTGCTCCGGAGGCGCTCCAGTTCGCTGAAATTTTCCACCGCGATGGCCAGTCTCCAGCCTTGCGCCCGATCAAAGTCAACCTGCCGGATTTCGACCGCAGCGCTGCCGACAACCTGCTCGATGAGCGCAGACAACGCCATCATGGGATCGCCACCGGCAGTCTGTTTCGCCTGCAGGGCATTGAGTTGAGCGGATAAATCGACGACTCGGCCGTGGTCCGGGTACAGCGTCTGAAAACGTTGCAGGCTGTGCTCGTAAAGCCGTGCCGACTCAGACTCCAGGTAATGGATGCGCCCAAGACCGAATCCCCACGTCATCAGACCAAGGCAGCCCAAGGTGAGCAGCAGCGGCCCCCAACGCCACTGTGGGCGCAGGACACGAAACTCGCCTTGCAAAAGGTCAACCGAGGTTGCGCGTCCCTTGATTAGCCATTTCGCCGCCCCGGCAGCACCGGCGTGTTCGTCAAAGACGCAGACATCTTCGGGCATACGAGGCTCCAGGAGACCGCGCACGTCATCTGGCACCGCCAGCCGGCAATCGACCTTGCCCCCGAGCAGCCAACGCCCCGCCCACCAGACCAAGTGGGGTTGATCAACGGGCAGCAGGTCGGCGTCGATGTGCACGCTCGCCGCGCGAATCCCCGCCTGGTCGAGCTCACTCAATACCTCGCGCAACAGGGTTTTGGCCGTGATCATCAAGGGGTAGCGGCGCTCGGCGTCAGGGATACCAACAGCGACGTGCAGCGCATCAATGTCTTCCGCTAATTGGTCTTCCACCGAATAAATCAGTGCCTGCGTGCGGGGTGTTCTGCGGGTCGGCCAAGGTGGACTCCGAAGCCAGCTGCACACCTCCATGGGCAGGATGATCTGAACGTCACTTCCTTGAAATGCGAGTGCAGCCTGGGCCAGCGTGCATTCGCGGGGCTCGACGTCATCAGACCCACACCAAACCGTGCCGAATCGTTCAGCGTCGCCCAGGCTTTCTGGCGTGAAATAAAGCCAGCGATTCATGGTGCCGCACCGTCCGCTGACGACAGCAAGCGCCGCTGTATGACCCGAAACCGCTCAGTATTGGCCACACGCTCCACATCCGTGACCAGCCTCAACCGGCTTTGGGCGACGCTGACCACTGCCGTGATGCGAAACCAGCGGCTGCTCACCCCGAGACCGTGCGTCGAAACCCCGCGCCCATCAAGAGCGGCTGAGCGAACAAATGATTCGGCATCCGGGTATCCCTCAACAGGACGCTGGCGAATCAGGGCCATCGCACTGGCAGCGGTCATGCCTTCCAGGCTCACCAAAACCTGACCAGGCGCCGTGTTGGCGTTGAGCGCCGCAGCGCGAGGCCGCACCGTCACCCACGGCAGCAGGCGCTGAAGGTCGGAGGGGCTCAGGCCGGGTATTCGCTGCAGTTGAGTGGCATCGGTGAACGGCCGGTCCTTCAGCGCAGTGAGGTCAAAATGTTCGATACCCAAGCCGTCCAACAGGCGCGACCAGCGCAAGGCGTGTACCTCATCGACGTCCTGCGATGCCACCAGAGGGGTCAAATTGAAGCGCCCACCCAAATCCTCGATAGAGAGTCGAACGTCGATATCTGACAGGCGGAAGCCCGGAGGCTCCGTGGCCCAACGCTGGGAGAAATTGACCGTTTCGCCCTCTTGCAACCCGCTTTCCCTCAAACGCTCTATCGCGATGCTTTCAGCAGCCAACGCGGCTTGCCGCAGGTGCAATTGGAGCACCTGATGTGCAGTGCCTTGCAGCATCAGGCGCTGGCTGCGCAACAACCCGCCGATCACCATCAACGCCAGGCTGGTGATGAGCAGCACGCTGATCAAGGCGACGCCCCGCTGGCATGACCTGTTCATGCATCACCCGCCAAGGGAATGACTCGCCTGATGCCTTCGAAGCGCGCAAACGACAGGGTCAACTCCACCGCTTTCGGCTGCCCGACTTGAGCGCCTTGCGGCCATTCGGCGCGCCACGCATGCCGGGCATCATAGAGTCGCCATCCGACCCCACGCACCTCACGTAACAGCACTTGCTTTTGGACATCGGGTAAATCAAGGCTTCGGCTATAACGCAACAGTTGGTTGTCTTCGAGTACGTAACTGACCTCCTGGCCTTCGCCTCGTGGCTGGCCGAGTGGATTGCGCCAGTTGCCGCGGCGCAGATTCAAGACCCCATGGCGTAACTGCACTGACGGTGTCTTCGGTGAAAAAGTCGCCTGCATCAGATCGCGTTCGATGATCGCCACGGCCCGGCGCAGATCACGCACGTCCCGCTGTTCCTGCCGCACCTGCTCTTGAACCCTGAACACGCCATCGAACAGCCGCCAGCTCGCGAACCCAAGTGTGCTGAAAATCGCCAGGCTCACCAGCACCTCCAGCAGCGTGAAACCCCTGTTCGTCATCATGACTTTTTCGCCCCAGCAGGCGAGGTTATCCAGCCGCGAGTCTGGAACACCTTTGCCGAGTCGGAGCCCTTCAGCACATCAAGTTCGACATTCAAAAGCCCCGTCTCACGATGGTGCTCAACGCGCTGTTCCAGGGCCCATTGCTGTCCTGCGAATACCCTGATAACCCTGCCACTTCCCGTTGGTGGAGGTTGCAACCGCAATTCAGTCATGTGGTTGTCTGCCAACCAGGCGGCAAACACACGTTCGCGCATCACTCCGCTCTGTTGAAGAACGTGCTGGCAAGCGGATAGCACGGAAGTCGCCAGTAGCGCGAATACTGCCAAGGCCACCATCACTTCAAGCAAGGTGAAGCCCTGTTCAGCTTTCATTGATGGCGGCATCGTTCACACCGTCGCTGGCAATGCTCAGCCAACGAACCTGCGCGGTTTCATAGTGAAGGGAGAACGCGCTGATTTCGTCGCTGCTCATAATGAGCAATTGAGGCGCGTGAGTCCGCGCGGAGAACGGTAGCGCCTGGCCCTCCAGCACCAGCCGAAACTGAAGGCCATCGGGAAGCGGATACGCTCTCAGAGATTGCCAGTTGCCCTCTCGCCACACCATCGTTCGATAACCCTGAGCGTCGAAATGCAGCCCATACTCCCGCCCCTCGGCGACAGAACGCTCGCGCAGTTCATGCAGCAGCGCCAGAAGCTCATGACCATGCTGACGCGCCCGTTGTGTCGAACTGGCACTGAGCACCGGCACCACTAACGCCAGTAAAACGCCGATGAGCACCATGACTATCAGCACTTCGAGCAACGTAAAACCTCGGCTACGGCGCAGCATTACTCGGTTGCCGACTCGTTAATGTCAGCGGCGAAATCAACACCGCCCGGCACGCCATCGGCGCCGTATGAATACAAATCGTAAGGGGCACTGCCGGTTCCCGGACTCTGGTATTGGTAAGGCGTGCCCCAAGGGTCCGAGGGCAAGGCTTTCAGGTAGCCCCTCGGATTCCAGTTCCGCGCTGAGGGTAGCCCCGTCGGGCGTTTGACCAACGCCTCCAGCCCCTGCCGGGTCGACGGGTAGCTGAAAGTGTCGAGCCGATACATTTCGAGCGCCGTTCCCAGCGCTTGTATGTCGGTCCGGGCGGCAGTGACTTTCGCCTGATCAGGACGTGTCATGAATTGCGGGATGACCATGGCGCCCAGCACGCCGATGATCACCACAACGACCATGATTTCGATCAGCGTAAATCCACGTTGCGCCCTGGGTCGAAGCGTGTTCATAGGTTCAGTTCACTAATTGGTTGAGGTTAAGAATGGGCATCAGGATCGCCATGACGATCAGCAACACGACGCCTCCCATGATGACCAGCATCGCGGGCTCGAACAGGCTGACCACCAGCGCGATATGGGCGGCCAAGGTTTTTTCCTGCTGCTGGGCGGCGCGTTCGAGCATGTGATCGAGCTCACCGGCACGCTCCCCGCTGGCGATCATGTGCAACATCAAGGGCGGCAGATCCCCCCCGCGCTCCAGGCTTCGGCTGAGGGTTTCGCCCTCGCGGACACGTCGGGCCACCTCCAACATGCGTTCGCGGATCGGCAGACTGCCGATCACTGCAGCCGAAACGTGCAACGCATCCACCAAGGGCACAGCGCTTTTGCCCAGGATCGCCAGGGTGCTGGCAAATCGCGCGGCCTCCATGGCTTTGATCACCCGGCCCATGACCGGTATCCGCAAATACAGGCGGTGACAGCGCCGTTTCACCTCGGGGTGTCGAACACTCCACCGCCCCAGTATCGCGAGCCCCATCAGCAAGCCGGTCAACACCCCGCCGTAACGCCGCAGCGCCGCACTGGCAGAGATCAAGACCTCGGTGAGAAGCGGCAATGGCTGTCCGCTGTCGATGAAGACCTTCACCACGTCGGGCACCACATAGCCCAGCAAAAAAGCGACGATGGCCAGCGATGCGCACAACAAAATCGCCGGATAGACCAGCGCGAGCTGTATCTTCTGCCGCGATTGCTGGCGCGCCTCTGTGTAAGACGCCAACCGCTCCAGCACGTGTCCCAGATGGCCGGACCGCTCACCCGCCGCAACGGTTGCCCGGTAAACATCGGGGAAAGACCGTGGATAAGCCCCCAGCGCCGACGCCAAGTCATAGCCCTCGGTAACTCGCACCCGAACCCCAGCCACCAATTGCCTGACCTGTCGCTTTTCAACCTGTGCTTCAACGGCCCGCAATGCGTCTTCCAAAGGCAAGCCGGCTTGAATCAAGGTCGACAGTTGCAACGTCACCAGCGTCAGCTCGGAGGCACTCAGCACCTGCCGTCGTCGGGCGCCGCCGGATCGAAAAGAAACGTTTACCTCTGATACCAACACAGGCATCAACCCTCTCTCGCGCAGCAGTTGTCGAGCATGCCGTGCGCTTTGGGCTTCTTGCTGACCCCGATGAAAACAGCCTGCGCAGTCGTGGGCTTCGTAACTGAAAGAGGCCATGGCTCAACGCTCCTGCGTGACGCGCAACAGCTCTTCGAAGCTGGTGCGGCCTTCGAGCACCAGCCGCCGTCCGTCGTCGAACAGACTGCGTGAGCGTTTCCTCGCTTCTGCGGCCAAGTCGGTTTCGCTGACGCCTGCGTGGATCATTTCTGCCAACCGAGGCGTGACGGTGATCAACTCATAGATACCGATGCGTCCGCGATAGCCTTGCCGGCAATGCTCGCAGCCCACGGCCTTGAACAGCTCAGGCGGGCGATCCCGATCCACGCGCAAACGCTCACACGTTGCCTCGCTCGCCACTTCGGCAACCTTGCACCGATCGCACAGCGTGCGCAGCAGTCGCTGAGCCAGTACGCCCAGCAATGACGACGCCAGCAGAAAAGCATCGACGCCCATGTCGAGTAGCCGCGTCACGGCCCCCACCGCGCTGTTGGTGTGAAGCGTTGAGAGCACGAGGTGCCCAGTGAGGGAAGCCTGCACCGCGACGTGCGACGTTTCCCGGTCGCGGATTTCTCCCACCATCACCACATCAGGGTCTTGTCGAAGAATGGCGCGCAACCCCTGGGCGAACGTCATCTGGACCTTGGGGTTCACCGGGGTCTGACCGACACCCGGCAGGTGGTATTCGACGGGGTCCTCGATGGTGAGGATGTTGCGGGTCTGGTCGTTCAGGCATGTCAGCGCCGCGTACAAGCTGGTCGTTTTGCCTGAGCCCGTCGGACCAGTGACCAAAAAGATCCCGTGAGGGCGAGCCAGAATCTGCTCGAATTGTGCCCGCGTGTCCTCCGGCATGCCGAGTTGCGTCACGTCCAGACTGCCTTTGCCTTTATCGAGCAAACGCAGAACGACCCTTTCGCCATGAACCGATGGCAGCGTGGACACCCGGACATCGACTGCCCGCCCCGCCAGACGCAGAGCCATGCGACCATCTTGCGGGACGCGTTTTTCAGCGATGTCCAGCCTGGCCATGACCTTGAGTCGGGAGACCAGCAGATTCGCCAGCTCCCGCCGAGGCTTGAGCACTTCGCGTAACTGCCCGTCGACCCGAATCCGAACGGACAGACTGTGCTCGAATGTTTCCAGATGCACATCGGAGGCCTGCTCGCGCACGGCTTCAGCCAGCAAGGCGTTGATCAGGCGAATGATCGGGGCATCGCCCTCTTGCTCCAACAGGTCAGAGGTCTGCGGCAGCTGCTCTGCGATTTCCAGCAAATCCAGTTGACCGTCCAGCCCCTGTGCGACGTCTTCGGCCCCGCTCTGGCCATCGCTGTAGAGACGAGCGAGAGTCGCCGCAAACGTCTCCTCGTCGAGCAATTGCCACATCAACGGTCGAGGGCCCAGCAAACGTTGAGCCTCCGCGCAGGCCGTAAGCGGTGTGTCGGGCCGAATCGACAGGCGCGATGCCCCTTGATCCTCTTCATGGAGCACGCCGTGGCGCCGCGCAAAACCGAACGGTAGGGTCAGGGTCATGGCCTGCCGCCTGCGTCACTGCGAACGTCAATGACAGGGGCATCGGGTCGGTGATCGAACAGTTGCTTCACATCACGCGGTACCAGCAGCGAGTTATCGCCTTTGCCATCACCCAGATTGCGCAGCAACTGATACCGGTCGTCAGTGAGAGCCGTCAGCCCTTCGTTGCCACGGACGATGGTCGGTCGCAGGAAGATCATCAGATTGGTTTTTTCACGGGTATCGCTGGTCCAGCGAAACAAGCCGCCCAACCATGGGATGCTGCGCAAAAGTGGCACGCCACTTTCTCGGGTACGGACGTTGTCCTTGATCAGCCCTCCAATGACGATGACCTGGCCATCGTTGGCGAGAATCGCGCTTTTCAGCGAACGCTTATTGATGACCAGATCATTGAGGCCTTCGACCGAGCCGGCGATTTCCGAGTTTTCCTGCTCGACCTCCAGGCGCAGCGTTTCGCCGTCGTTGATGTGCGGCCGGATCTTGAGTTTGATCCCGATGTCCTGACGAGTCACCGTCGTATAGGGATTCTCCGAACCGCTGCCTGGGGTCTGGTAGGAGCCGCTCTTGAACGGCACGTTCTGGCCCACGAGGATTTCGGCTTCCTGGTTGTCCAGCGTCAGCAGGCTGGGAGTGGAGAGGACGTTATTGCGCGTATCACTGGCGAGGGCGTTGATGAGCACACCGAACCGGTCGTTGCCCACCTGCAGAAAGGCCCCGTCCGGCAAACTCACATCATCTGATCGCAACCCGGGAAGACCAATCCCGGCGCCCGGAAAATTGATTGCCCCCAGCCCGCCCCCCCGTTGCGCGCCCCACTGCACACCCAACGCGTTAGCAATGTCACCAGACACTTCGATGATTGCCGCATGGATCAGCACCTGCGCACGAGGCTGGTCAAGTTGCTGAACCACCTGCTCCAAAGTGCGGAGGTGCGAAGGCTCGGCGATCATCACTAACGCGTTTTGGCTCTCGTCGGATTTGACTGTCGCTTTCTGCTCCGACGCAATGCCGCTCTCGCCTGCGTGACCGGGTCCGATCCCGTCCAGCACCTCCGCCAGTTGTTGAGCATCGCTGTGACGGAGTCGAATGACTCTCGCATTGTCACTGCTCGCCGCAGCGGGTGTGTCCAAGGCTCGCGTCAACGCACTGAGGCGCTGTCGCACTGCTGCACTCCCCATCAGCACCAGACGATTATGACGAACATCGGGGATCACAAGCGTCGCACTTTCGGCCGCTTGCTTGCCCATGGATTGCTCGATGACGCGGGCCAATGGTCCGGCAAGCGCATGTTGCAGCTGAACGACTGAATGGCCGTGGTGCTGGCCCGTGTCCAACTGGCTGATGATGGCTTTGACGCGTCGCACATTCCCCGCCGTATCGGTCACGACCAACGCATTATTTGACGCGGAGGGTCCTACGTAGCCGTTGGCGGAAACCAGCGGGCGCAGCAACGTCGACAATTCGGCCGCGCTGCTGTCATTCAAGGCGAACACTTGCGTGACGAACTGCTCGTTCCGGGCAGTGTGGGTGTCGGCCCCGCTGGCACGTGTCTTTCCTTCGGCGACCGGGATGATCAGGATGCGCTCACCCTGATCAATCACGGTGAAGTGGTGGGCATCCAGTACCGAGTAGAACAGCCGGCGCACGGCTTCCCGATCCAGCGCCTGTTCAGACATCACGGTGATACGTCCCTGGACGCGGGGGTCGAGAACGACGGTCGCCCCCAGGATCACTGACATTTCCCGTACCACGTCTCGCAAATCGGCGTCGTTCATGGCCAACTGCCAGGTGGATTCGCTGGCCACTGCGACGTGCGGAAGGTTGAAGCCCGGCAAGAGCAAAATGCTACAGAGCAGCCATTTGCACCATCCGGGGGTGGCAGACAGGTTCTTCATCGTGTTGGGGGCATCGCCGTCTGCGGCTTGAGATGCATCGGCACCGAGGAAGGAGCACCGGTCGTCACCAGCGTTCTGGGATAATTCGCCGACAACGGCAGGAACGTTTCAAGGCCGTTGTTTGACAGCAGAACCCGACCGGACTCAACCTTTCGCAGCACACTACCGCCAGGTAAACGATCCCCGAGACGATAACGTTGCGCCCGGCCTGCGACAGAGAGCAGCACCACAGAGGTGCCGTCCGAAGCCATGAAGATGCCCTTCACGATGGCTGACTCCGTACTTTGCCTAGGCTTGTCGCTCGTCAGGAATCCCATGGACGTTAGTAATGCATGGGTGTTTATAGGGTTCATCGCCGCGTGGCTCGGTGGATCAGCATTCACCGCCACGGGCGTCACTGCCAACGTTGCCCGAATCTGTTTTTCGCTCAGCACAAGGTAATATCCATATCCGATAATGGCGGCAAAAAACAAACAGCTGATGCCATGGGAGCGCACAAGCGACTTCATACATGCCTGCCGTTAGAGTGGTCGCCACAATCACGAGCACAGGATTGACCGAACTTCATGTCATTAACGTTTTAAACTGCTGGCGGAGCCATGGCACCGCCATTAGTTAGTCACGGCTTATTTAAGTATCCAGGCATCTTGCCAGTCAGAACCTGACCCCGGACCGAAATGATGCGGACTTTGAGCACACCAGCCCGAGGCCGGAAATGGCTTGCATTCATAAACATTGCCGTCGGTTGGCTGCAAAACCGTCGTGCCTGCCGTATACGTTTCGATGCCCTGTGGATAAACAGCATCGTAATCCTGGCCACCCCCTTCTCCAGACAAGGTCAGGTCTCCAAGGGCCTGACGGCTCGTACGGCCATCCGGCGTGACGCCAATCAGTTTGATCTGATGACTGCCGGGGGCACTGCGCAGGTCGATGTTGATCGTCGGGCTACCGGGTTCCGTCACTTGGGTCGTGGACCCCACAGCCTTATAGGAAGCGTCGAAAACCGTGGCTTCGACCTTCATCGTGCGATTTCCGGTCACCACGAGCGGCAATGTCGCTCGGCCTTTCACCAGTTCAAGATGCCCCTCGACAGGCTGAATGGCCAGTTCAGCGTGCGCATCTTCCACCAGTTCCATGTGCAATTCGTAGCGATTCACACCGCTTTCCTGCTTGGCGTAGAGGTTGTTCGTACCCTTGACCGGCGTGATCACACCATCCTCGCCGCGCACACCGGCACGTACCAGGGTATGGGTCTCGTTGATGTGTCGGGCCAGTTTGAGTGACCAATTTTCGGGGTGGCCCTCTTCCGCATCAGTGATGGCCACCTGCGAGCTGAATTCGGCGCTTTCGCCACTCCCCGTCAACGCCCGAGCCTTGACTTGATCGCCTACCCACAAGGTGTCGCGTGGGGTAATGTTGCCGACAGGTCGCCAGCCGTCCGGCGTTTCGGCCTCTGCAACGATGTCTACGTCTACCACGTTGTGGAAGGCGCCCGGGGTGTCATCCACGGTCCAGATACCGAGAATGATGTGATGGCCACTGCGGTCACCGGGTATCTGGCAGGTATGTTTTTCGCGTGCCGGGCCTTCGCTGCCCTGCGGTTTGTCGGTTGGCAAGCGGCCGCCCGCATCGACCACGCAAAAGGGCGTCAACTCGAATGAGTTGCGGGTGAGCGAGGCGTTGGGATTCCAGCCGTTTTGGGTAATGAAATATTCGTATTTGGTCGCCGGGTGTGTCGCTTTGTAGTACCAGTCGAAGGCGACTGTGCGGTCGCTGATTTCGGTCTTGTGCCAGCGCGTGGCCGACTGGACATCCAGTGCGGTGAATTGAGGCAGCGCACCGCTGGCAATCTTGCCGTCAGGTACGCCGGTGGCAGGAAAACCTTTCGCTGTTTCGCCAACGCTTTGAGGTTCGTATTGAGCGCTACCACAGTCCTTGTTCAGTCCCTTCTGGCATACGAAGGCCCGAGAGGGAGGGTCATTCAAATAACCGTGGGCGACGGCGTGTTGAGAGGCCAACAACGAAATCATGATGGCGAGGGACGACACCCCGGCATATACAACTGCAAGTCTGGACATTGCTCATACATCCTGTTTGAAGTCTTATAGAACTTTCCCTGGAACAGTCTCATCCTGCCGAATGCAACTGTGGTTTGATCACAACTCTCGCATTCACTTATTGCGCCAATGCCATGTCGCCTTACTCAAAAAAGAAAATGAAAAGCCATTTAGCAGGTCGACGACGGGCAGACCAAGTCTACGCAAAAGAAATTTTATGGATGTAGGAAGAGTTCCCCTTGGCACGAACGACTTTTCGTTAATTCGTTAAGGTTAAATTACCAAACACTTTGGATAAAGCTTCATGCACAGATGAAGAGTGCAGATACAAAAACGCCCGATATTAATCGGGCGTTTTCAAAGCATGCCGTTATGGGATCAGCCGTGATATTGCGCCGACAGCTCATGCACCGCGTTGATGAAGGCGCCTGCATTGGCCGGATCGACCTCGGGGGTGATGCCGTGGCCGAGGTTGAAGACGTGGCCGGTGCCGCTTCCGTAGCTTTTGAGGATGTTCGCGACTTCCTGGCGGATGGCCTGGGGGTTTGCGTAGAGCACGGTGGGGTCCATGTTGCCTTGCAGAGCGACTTTGCTGCCAACGCGACGGCGGGCTTCGCCGATGTCGCAGGTCCAGTCCAGGCCCAGCGCATCAGCCCCGGCGTCGGCGATGCTTTCCAGCCACAGGCCGCCGCCTTTGGTGAAGAGGATCACCGGGACTTTTCGACCGTCGTGTTCGCGGATCAAGCCGCTGACGATCTTGCGCATGTAGGCCAGGGAGAATTCCTGGTACGCCGCTGCCGAGAGGCTGCCGCCCCAGCTGTCGAAAATCTGCACGGCCTGAGCGCCCGCCAGAATCTGGCCGTTGAGGTACGCGGTGACTGACTGGGCCAGCTTGTCCAGCAAGAGGTGCATGGCTTGCGGGTTGTCGTAGAGCATCGCCTTGGATTTGCGGAAGTCTTTGGACGAGCCCCCTTCGACCATGTAAGTCGCGAGGGTCCACGGGCTGCCGGAGAAGCCGATCAGCGGCACGCGGCCGTTCAGCTCGCGGCGGATGGTGCTGACCGCGTCCATGACGTAGCCCAGGTCCTTCTGTGCGTCCGGGATCGGCAGCGCTTCAATGTCGGCCAGGGTACTGACGGTCTTTTTGAAACGCGGGCCTTCACCGGTCTCGAAGTACAGGCCAAGGCCCATGGCGTCGGGCACGGTGAGGATGTCGGAGAACAGGATCGCGGCGTCGAGCGGGTAACGCTCAAGCGGTTGCAGTGTGACTTCACAGGCGAACGCCGGGTTCATGCACAGGCTCATGAAATCCCCGGCCTTGGCGCGGCTGGCGCGGTATTCCGGGAGGTAGCGACCGGCCTGACGCATCATCCATACCGGCGTGACGTCAACGGGTTGCTTGAGCAGGGCGCGAAGGAAACGGTCGTTCTTCAGGGCAGTCATGGCAGGATCCGGGAAAAAAGTGCGGCCATTTTCTCAGACACCAACGCAAAAGGCACGGTAAGTACCGTGCCTTTTGTCTATGGGGGCGATTTGTCGCACAACAGCGCCCGGCCATGCGGAACAGAGACATCAGTTCGCGGACTGCTCGAACGCGAAGCCCATCGACAGCAATGCTGCGTCACTGCCTGCAAGTCCCGTGATGTAGAGGCCACGTGGCATCTCTGACTCGTCCGTGACCGCAGGCACTGTCAGTCCCGGATAACCGGACAACGCGCCAAGCGTGACCAAATCGATAAAAGGCTCGGCGAGGTCGATCAGTGCGTCGAGGTTTTCGGAGTCCAGCGCCGAACCGAGAGCGCTTCGACTCCAAGTCGTCAGCGTATCGGCCAGTGCATTGCGCTGATCTTCATCCAGCTCGGACGCTGCTGCACCGATGAGGCCTGATTGCCCCACCTCAGGGATAGGATGCTGCTCGTTGAAGGCCACGACGTCAGCCATGTTCTGAGGCGCGATGCCAGTGCGAGTGCTCAGATATTCAGCACTGCCTGCTTTTAGGTCCGCCAGGATCAGCGAAATCAGGTCGGGAAAACGTGCTTGTGAATCCGGTTGTATTTCGACAGCCACGAGCGTGGCTCCTGCCGCGTTGAGACGTTCCGCAATGGGTTGAAACAGCGGGTGCTCCAGCGTGAGCGACCCGTCTTGACGGTGTGCGGGGTAACCGAGCCGCTTACCAGCCAAGGCGCCCGGCTCAAGCCCGCTCAGGTAATCGACAGCGCCGTCATCACCCGGCTCTTGAATAGCATTCAGCAACGTCGCTACGCCTTGCACGGTGCGGCCCATCGGGCCGACGGTATCGAATCGGGCGGAAAGCGGGATGACGCCTTCCGCCGAAACAAGGCCGAAGGTCGGGCGCAGTCCTACGACGCCGTTTACGGAAGCGGGGCAAATGATCGAGCCCAGCGTTTCGGTTCCCAGAGCAAGCGGAGCAAAGCCTGCCGCTATCCCCGCTGCCGATCCGGAGCTCGATCCACAGACGAATAGCCCTTCGCCATGAGGATTGCGGGTTTGTCCGCCCATACCACTGAAGCCCGGTGCGAGCGCGAAATCCCGAAGTCCCGCCCACTCACTGAGGTTCGCCTTGCCCAGCACGACAGCGCCAGCCTCGCGCAAACGCTGCAGCGCTTTTGCATCCTTGGTCGCGGGGTCTCCAGTGATAGCCAAGGCGCCGGCGCTGGTTTGCATCTGATCGCCCGAGTTGATGTTGTCTTTGATCAGTACCGGGATGCCATGCAACGGGCCTCTTATGGCATCTCCGACCCGCTCGTCATCCCTCTGCGCGGCGATAGAAAACGCATCCCGATTAACCTCGATGACGGCCCTCAGTTGAGGCCCTTGAGTATTGAGGGCTTGAATGCGTGCTACGTGACGGCTCACCAACTCTGTGGCGGTCAGTTCCTGGGCTTCCAGGCGCTGCTGCAATTGAGCGAGAGATTCAAAATCGGTTTCGTGCGCAGGGATGTGAGACTGGAAATGCGGACCGTCGTACAGATCCTCCGACCAGGTCGGAAGCGACAATGCAAGAGCGCTGGCAGTCGCCAGTAGAGTAATAAGCGTGTTCATCCTGAATTCCTTTTCTGATCGCGCTCTTCCTGAGCGACAAGTGATACGCCCACCGCGAGCCGAAGCTCCCAGTTGGTACCTTCAGACTAGGAAAGGTTTATGCGCGCCTCAATGAGAAAAAGGCGACGGCGCGCTTTCCGCACGCCGTCGCCTATCCGGTGAAACCGCTCAGTTCAGCGTATGAAAGGTCAGACCCCCAGATAGTCCAGAATCCCTTCAGCCGCATTACGGCCTTCGAAGATCGCGGTCACGACGAGGTCGGAACCGCGCACCATGTCGCCACCTGCGAAGATTTTCGGGTTGCTGGTCTGGTGCTTGAACTTGCCCTGCTCCGGCGCCACGACGCGGCCCTGGCTGTCGATCTCGATGCTGTGCTGCTCGAACCACGGCGCCGGGCTTGGACGGAAGCCGAAAGCGATGACCACGGCGTCGGCCGGGATGATTTCTTCGGAGCCCGGAATCGGCTCAGGGCTGCGACGGCCGCGCGCATCAGGCTCGCCCAGACGGGTTTCGACGACTTTGACGCCTTCGACCTTGTCCTCACCCACGATGGCGATTGGCTGGCGGTTGTAGAGGAACTTCACGCCTTCTTCCTTGGCGTTCTTCACTTCCTTACGCGAGCCCGGCATGTTTTCTTCGTCACGACGGTAAGCGCACGTTACAGCCTTGGCACCCTGACGGATCGAGGTGCGGTTGCAGTCCATCGCGGTGTCACCACCGCCCAGCACCACGACCTTCTTGCCTTTCATGTCGACGAAATCTTCTGGCGATTTTTCAAAGCCCAGATTGCGGTTGACGTTGGCGATCAGGAAGTCGAGCGCGTCATGCACGCCCGGCAGGTCTTCGCCCGGGAAACCGCCCTTCATGTAGGTGTAGGTGCCCATGCCCATGAACACGGCATCGTATTCCTGCAGCAGTTGCTCGACAGTGATGTCCTTGCCGATTTCGGTATTGAGGCGGAACTCGATACCCATGCCGGTGAAGACTTCACGACGGTGGCTCAGCACGCTTTTTTCAAGCTTGAACTCAGGGATACCGAAGGTCAGCAGACCACCGATTTCCGGGTTCTTGTCGAACACCACCGGCGTCACGCCGCCACGCACGAGCACGTCGGCACAGCCCAGACCGGCCGGGCCCGCACCAATGATTGCCACGCGCTTGCCGGTCGGCACCACGCGGGACATGTCAGGACGCCAGCCCATGGCGAACGCGGTGTCGGTGATGTACTTCTCGACCGAACCGATGGTGACCGCGCCGAAACCGTCGTTCAGGGTGCAGGCCCCTTCACACAGACGGTCCTGCGGGCACACGCGGCCGCACACTTCCGGCAGGGTGTTGGTCTGGTGCGACAGCTCGGCGGCCGCGAGGATGTTGCCCTCGGACACCAGCTTCAGCCAGTTGGGAATGAAGTTATGCACAGGGCATTTCCATTCGCAGTACGGGTTGCCGCAACCCAGGCAGCGGTGGGCCTGATCGGCCGATTGCTGGGGTTTGAAGGGTTCGTAGATTTCCACGAACTCTTTCTTGCGTTGACGCAACAGTTTCTTCTTCGGATCTTTGCGCCCGACATCGATGAACTGGAAGTCATTACTCAGACGTTCAGCCATTTTGAGCCTCTTCGCGGCAGCTTCAAGCTCTAAGCTTCAAGCTGCAAGAATCATATTTCGCAGGCACTCGCGCACTGCATTTAGCTTGCGGCTTGTAGCTCGCCGCTTGCAGCTGCTTTATTGCGGGTTAGCGCGTGTACTCGACAGCAACGATTTGAGGTTGGCGGCCTTAGGCTTCACCAGCCAGAAGCGGCGCAGGTAGTCATCCAGGTTTTCCCAGAGATTACGGCCCCACTCACTATCGGTCTCGGTCACGTATTCGGCGAGCACGCGCTCCAGGTGGCTGCGATAGGCTTCCATCGCTTCACCGCTGATGCGCTGAATCTCGACCAGTTCGTGGTTGACCCGGTCAACGAAGGTGTTGTCCTGGTCGAGCACGTAGGCGAAACCGCCGGTCATGCCAGAGCCGAAGTTGTAGCCGGTCTTGCCGAGAACGCAGACGAAACCGCCGGTCATGTACTCGCAGCAGTGATCGCCCGTGCCTTCCACAACGGTGTGGGCACCCGAGTTACGCACGGCGAAACGCTCGCCTGCCGTACCCGCTGCAAACAGCTTGCCACCGGTAGCGCCGTACAAGCAGGTGTTGCCGATGATGGCGCTGTCCTGGGTTTTGAACGGACTGCCTTTCGGCGGCACGATCACCAGTTTGCCAGCGGTCATGCCTTTGCCGACGTAGTCGTTGGCGTCGCCTTCCAGGTACATGTTCAGGCCACCGGCGTTCCACACGCCGAAGCTCTGACCGGCAGTGCCCTTGAAGCGGAAGGTCACCGGGGCGTCTTTCATGCCCTGGTTGCCGTGCAACTTGGCGATTTCACCGGAAATCCGCGCACCGATGGAACGGTCGCAGTTGCAGATGTCGAGCTCGTACTCGCCACCGGCTTTGGACTCGATGGCGGATTTGGCCAGCTCCACCATTTTCTCGGCCAGCAGGCCCTTGTCGAACGGCGGGTTGCGGTCCACGAGGCTGAACTGAGGCTTGTCCGCCGGAATGTGGTCGCTGCCCAGCAACGGCGTCAGGTCCAGATGCTGCTGCTTGGCGGTTTCGCCCGGCAGGATGTCCAGCAAATCGGTACGGCCGATCAGCTCTTCCAGCGAACGCACGCCCAACTTGGCCAGCCACTCGCGGGTTTCTTCAGCCACGTAGGTGAAGAAGTTGATCACCATGTCGACGGTGCCGATGTAGTGATCCTTGCGTAGCTTGTCGTTCTGAGTCGCGACGCCGGTGGCGCAGTTGTTCAGGTGGCAGATACGCAGGTATTTGCAGCCCAGCGCGATCATCGGCGCCGTACCGAAGCCGAAGCTCTCGGCGCCCAGAATGGCGGCCTTGATCACGTCCAGACCGGTTTTCAGACCACCGTCGGTCTGCACCCGGACTTTGCCGCGCAGGTCGTTGCCGCGCAGGGTCTGGTGGGTTTCGGCCAGGCCGATTTCCCACGGAGCGCCCGCGTATTTGATCGACGACAGCGGCGATGCACCGGTGCCGCCGTCGTAGCCGGAAATGGTGATCAGGTCGGCGTAAGCCTTGGCCACACCGGCGGCGATGGTTCCAACGCCCGCTTCTGCCACCAGCTTGACCGAGACCAGCGCCGACGGGTTGACCTGCTTGAGGTCAAAAATCAGCTGCGACAAATCTTCGATCGAGTAAATGTCGTGGTGCGGCGGCGGCGAAATCAGGGTCACGCCGGGAACCGCATAACGCAGTTTGGCGATCAGACCGTTGACCTTGCCGCCTGGCAGTTGACCGCCCTCGCCCGGCTTGGCGCCTTGCGCGACTTTGATCTGCAACACGTCAGCGTTGACCAGGTACTCAGGCGTAACCCCGAAACGCCCCGTCGCGATCTGCTTGATCTTGGAGCTGCGGATGGTGCCGTAGCGCGCAGGGTCTTCGCCGCCTTCGCCGGAGTTGGAGCGTGCGCCCAGACGGTTCATCGCCTCGGCCAGCGCTTCGTGAGCCTCAGGCGACAGTGCGCCCAGCGAGATGCCCGCCGAGTCGAAACGTTTGAGGATCGCTTCCAGCGGCTCGATGTCGTCAATCGACAGCGGTGTGTCGAGTTCCTTGACCTTGAACAGGTCGCGGATCATCGACACCGGACGGTTGTCCACCAGCGCGGTGTATTCCTTGAATTTGCTGTAGTCGCCTTGCTGCACCGCGGCTTGCAACGTCGCCACGACATCAGGGTTGTAGGCGTGGTATTCGCCGCCGTAGACGAACTTCAGCAGGCCACCTTGCTGGATCGGCTTGCGCGGACTCCAGGCCTCGCCCGCCAACGCTTTTTGCTCGTCTTCGATGTCAACGAAACGTGCGCCTTTGATGCGGCTTGGGACGCCACGGAAACTCAGGTCGCAGACTTCCTCGGACAGGCCGATGGCTTCGAACAGTTGCGCGCCACGATACGAGGCGATGGTCGAGATGCCCATCTTCGACAGGATCTTGAGCAGGCCCTTGGTGATGCCTTTGCGGTAGTTCTTGAAGACTTCGTACAGGTCGCCCAGCACTTCGCCAGTGCGGATCAGATCGCCCAGCACTTCGTACGCCAGGAACGGGTACACCGCCGACGCACCGAACCCGATCAGCACGGCAAAGTGGTGCGGATCGCGGGCTGTCGCGGTTTCAACCAGGATGTTGCTGTCGCAGCGCAGGCCTTTTTCGGTCAGGCGGTGGTGCACCGCACCGGTGGCCAGCGAGGCGTGGATCGGCAGTTTGCCGGGGGCAATGTGGCGGTCGCTCAGAACGATCTGGGTGCGACCGGCGCGCACAGCTTCTTCCGCCTGATCAGCGACGTTACGCACAGCGGCTTCAAGGCCGGTGGCTTCGTCGTAGTTCAGGTCGATGATGGCGCGGTCGAACCCTGGGCGATCCAGGTTCATCAGTGAGCGCCACTTGGCCGGGGAAATGACCGGCGAGCTGAGGATCACGCGGGACGCATGTTCAGGCGATTCCTGGAAGATGTTGCGCTCGGCACCGAGGCAGACTTCCAGCGACATGACGATGGCTTCACGCAGCGGGTCGATCGGCGGGTTGGTGACCTGCGCGAACTGCTGACGGAAATAGTCGTACGGCGTGCGAACACGGCGGGACAGCACGGCCATTGGCGTGTCGTCGCCCATGGAACCCACGGCTTCCTGGCCCTGCTCGCCCAGCGGACGCAGCACCTGATCACGCTCTTCGAACGTGACCTGGAACATTTTCATGTACTGCTTGAGCTGATCCGGGTTGTAGAACGCCGAACCGTGGTCGTGGTCTTCCAGCGTCGCCTGAATGCGCAGCGCGTTCTTGCGCAGCCATTGCTTGTACGGGTGGCGCGACTTCAGACGGCTGTCGATGGCGTCGGTGTCGAGGATCTGGCCGGTTTCGGTGTCCACGGCGAAGATCTGCCCCGGGCCGACACGGCCCTTGGCGATGACGTCTTCGGGGGTGTAGTTCCACACGCCGATTTCCGACGCGAGGGTGATGTAGCCGTTCTTGGTGGTGACCCAACGTGCCGGGCGCAAACCGTTACGGTCGAGCAGGCAGACTGCGTGGCGACCTTCGGTCATCACGATACCGGCCGGGCCGTCCCACGGCTCCATGTGCATGGAGTTGAATTCGTAGAAGGCACGCAGATCCGGGTCCATGGTCTCGACGTTCTGCCACGCTGGCGGCACGAGCATGCGCACGCCACGGAACAGGTCGATCCCGCCGGTAACCATCAGCTCCAGCATGTTGTCCATGCTTGAAGAGTCGGAACCGACACGGTTGACCAGTGGGCCCAACTCGTCGAGGTCCATCAGATCGTTGGTGAACTTGGTGCGACGGGCCTGAGCCCAGTTGCGGTTACCGGTGATGGTGTTGATCTCGCCGTTGTGGGCGAGGAAGCGGAATGGCTGAGCCAGCGGCCATTTCGGCAGGGTGTTGGTCGAGAAGCGCTGGTGGAACACGCAGATCGCGGTTTGCAGGCGTTCGTCGTTGAGGTCTGGATAGAATGCCGTGAGGTCACGCGGCATCATCAAGCCTTTATAGATGATGGTCTTGTGCGAGAAGCTGCAGATGTAGTGGTCAGTGTCGGCGGCGTTGGAGACCGACGAGCGGCGACGCGCAGTGAACAGCTTGATCGCGAATTCTTGATCGCTCAGGCCTTCACCGCCGATGAACACCTGCTCGATTTTCGGCAAACGCTCCAGCGCCAGACGGCCGAGGACGCTGGTGTCGATCGGCACCTGACGCCAACCCACGAGGGTCAGACCGGCCGCGAGGATTTCGCGGTTCATGTTCTCGCGAGCCGCTTCGGCCTTGGCGTCATTCTGGTTGAGGAACACCATGCCCACGCAATACTGGCGCGGCAGCTCGACACCGAAGTGCTCGTGAGCCACGGCACGCAGGAACGTGTCGGGTTTTTGAATCAACAGACCGCAACCGTCACCGGTCTTGCCGTCGGCGTTGATCCCACCACGGTGGGTCATGCAGGTCAGGGCTTCAATCGCCGTCTGCAACAGATGATGACTGGGCTCGCCCTGCATATGGGCAATCAAGCCGAAGCCGCAGTTATCCTTGAATTCTTCTGGTTGGTACAGACCTGCTTTCATAGACACATTCTCACCAGGCTGCCTCTTATCGAGACAAATTTCTTTTCAATTCAGCCATTTACCGTCCACGCCGAACGTACGCCGGCTTTGCGGGAGCAAAAGGGAGGTCATTGTACACACCGACACAAAGCCTCACAAATTTAGCGACGAAATGTCGCAAATTCATGTCGCATTCGTGAAAGGTTTTTATCGATTCTCATGCTAGCCAGAGCTTTGTTGCGAGTCTGACCAAAGAGAGCCCAAAGTTCAATGCGTGCCTGAGACGCAGACACCGCAAGGCGCGCTGCTCATTGTCAGCACGCTCATGCGTTGAAATTGGGGAGCCAAGCGAGCGACCCGGATAAGGTCGCTGCGTCTTCAGCGGGCTGCGGCGAGTTCCTGTTGGATACTGCCGACAGTGCGAGGCCAAGGTTTACCAGCCTGAACCTTCGCTGGCAAGTTCTTGATAGCGGCGAGTGCTGCATTGCGGTCGGCAAAACTGCCGTAGGTGACCACGTACAACGGCTTGCCTTGCAGGGTTTTCTTGAAGTAACGGTACTCGGCGCCCTGCTCTTTCACGTAGCTCTGGGCCGTGGCTTCGGAGCTGGTACCGAGGATTTGCACGACGAAATGCGTCGGTGCCTGACCGGCGTACCACGTGCCACCTGCAGAAGCTGGCGCGGCAGCGGCAGGCGCTGCTGGCTTCTCGGCTGGTTTGGGCGCTGGCTTGGCCGTCGCGACCTGCGCAGGCGCTGGAGCGGGCTTGGCAGCGGGCGCAGGAGCCGGTGTCGGCTTGGCGGCAGGTGCCGGCGCAGGACGTGGCGTCGGGACCTGGGTTTGCGCCATCTGTGGCGCTGGGCCCGCCGCAGCACCGGCCGGCGGAGCGGTCGTGGTCACAGTCGGCGGCTGCAACGATTGATTGGCGGCAGGGCCACCGTCTTCGCCATCACCTTCGCCTGACCCCGCGGCTTCGGCCAAAGGACCGCGCATCACTGGCTGCGAGTTACCGACCAACGGTAGCGGCATCGGTTGCGAATTACCGGCGAACTCAATGGCCGGGCCACCGTTGTTCGATTGCTGAGCAGGCGCTTTGCCTTGGCCCAGCGGCAGTTGTGCCTGGGAGTTGGCCGGAGCCGTTGGCGCGGTGTTGCGCCCTGGAATCAACCACGCCGCGAGCACTGCCGCGACCACAACCCCACCCAAAGCCAACACGTGTTTCTTAGGCATCTTGAACCCCATACTTGGACGCTTGACCGCAGAGCGGCTGGCGATCATGGCTTCGATCATCGAATCGCGCGCGACCTGGTTGATCGCGCCCGGCCATCCATTGGACTGTTCGTGAATATCGGTGATCTGCTCGGCACTGAACACTTCAATGCCTTGACCGGCGCCTTCGAGGCGTTGAGCCAGATACTCACGGGTTTCTTCTTCGGTGTACGGTGCCAGCTCGATGACGTGAAAACGCTCTTCTTCCGAACCGCTCTCGGCGCACAGCTGATCCAGACGATCGATGATCGAAGCCTCGCCGAACAGGAAGACGTGCGGACGCCCCTCAGGGGTGCCTGCCGCCAATCCCAACAACGCTTCGAGTGCGGATTCGCCCAGTTGTTCGGCATCGTCTACCAACACGTAGACTTCCTGACCGGTCAGGCCCAACTGCACGACCTGCGACAGGATGGACTGCATTTCTGGCTGAGCAACGTTCAGCGCCTGAGCCACCTGACGCAGTACGCCCGACGCATCACCGGCGCCACGGGCGGACACCACAACGCTCTGCACGGACTGTTTGTTAGTGCTGGCGACCAGCGCCTGACGCAGCAGTGTCTTGCCGCTGCCGTGTGGGCCGGTAACCAACAGCAGCAACTGGCTGTAGCGGGCCAGGTGGTGCAGTTGACCCAGCACGGGCTTGCGCTGGGCCGGGAAAAACTTGAAGCCGGGGACCCGAGTGGCAAAGGGGTCATGACTCAATTGGTAGTGACCGAGAAAGGCCTCATCGGCGTGCAAGCTAGTCATGGATTTCTCATTAACCTCTAAGCTGATCCACCAAGGCGCGGTAGTCCGCGACCAGTGTGGCCTGTAGTACTTCTCTTGGATATTCGTCGGTCACCACTGCTTCGCCCATCCGGCGCAACAGCACCAGGCGCAAACGACCATCGATCACCTTCTTGTCCACCGCCATGTGCTCAAGGAAATGCTTAGGCGTCATGTCTTCAGGGGGCACCACGGGCAAACCGGCGCGCTGAAACAGACGGATACCACGATCCCGCTCCTGTTCGCTGATCCAGCCCAGGCGCGAGGACATCTCCAGCGCCATGACCGTACCGGCTGCCACCGCCTCACCGTGCAACCAGACGCCGTAACCCATTTGGGTTTCGATGGCATGGCCGAAGGTGTGGCCCAGATTCAACGTGGCGCGCACGCCCGACTCTCGCTCATCGGCACCGACCACAGCAGCCTTGGCCGCACAGGAGCGCTCGATGGCGGTGGTCAACGTGGCCTGATCCAGACCACGCAGCTTGTCCATATTCTCTTCGAGCCATGTCAGGAACGGCTCGTCACATATCAGACCGTATTTGATGACCTCGGCAAGCCCGGCAGACAGCTCGCGTTCAGGCAGGGTGTTCAGCGAGAGGGTGTCGATCAGCACGGCGTTCGGCTGATAGAACGCGCCAACCATGTTTTTGCCCAGCGGATGGTTGATGCCGGTCTTGCCGCCCACGGACGAATCGACCTGCGACAGCAGCGTAGTCGGCACCTGGATGAAGTCCACGCCCCGCTGATAGCACGCGGCGGCAAAACCGGCCATGTCACCAATCACACCGCCACCGAGTGCAATCACGGTGGTGCGGCGGTCATGACGTGCGGTCAGGAGGGCGTCGAAGATGAGCTGCAGGGTTTCCCAGTTCTTGAAGGCTTCGCCATCGGGCAACACGATAGGCAGCACGTTGTAACCGGCCAGCGTCTTGGTCAGGCGCTCGATGTAGAGCGGCGCGACGGTACTGTTGGAAACGATCGCGACCTGTTTGCCTGCGATGTACGGCGTGAGCAGTTCAGGTTGATCCAACAAGCCTTCGCCAATGTGAATCGGGTAGCTCCGCTCGCCAAGCTCGACCTTAAGTGTCTGCATGTATCCCCACACTCTTTATAACAATTGGATGCCTGTTCGACGCCAGCGCATCGATACGGACCATGGCGCAAGGCCTTTTGGCGACCCTGCTTTTTATGGTCGCCGAGGATAGCGCATTTCCGCCTGCGCTTTAACGGGGAGGAAGCTCGGCCAACAGGGCAAGGATGTCAAGCACCACCATGCGTGGAGGCCGCTCATCGGTTTCGATAATGACGTCGGCGATCTCCCGATAGAACGGATCGCGGATGGCCAATAGCTCGCGCAACACACGTGCCGGGTCTGCGGTGCGCAGAAGCGGCCGATTGCGATCACGGGACGTGCGGCCGACTTGCTGTTCCACGGAAGCGTGCAGATAGACCACCCGCCCACCCGCGTGCAGGGCTCGACGGTTTTCTTCACGCATGACCGCGCCGCCACCGGTCGCAAGCACCACGCCATCAAAGGCGCACAGCTCGGCAATCATGGCTTGTTCGCGATCTCGAAAGCCCGCTTCACCTTCCTTGTCGAAGATCCACGGGATATTGGCGCCCGTTCGCAGTTCGATTTCCTTGTCGGAATCCTTGAACGGCAGTCGAAGCTCTTTGGCCAGCAGACGACCGATGGTGCTTTTGCCAGCCCCCATCGGTCCCACAAGTATTAAATTTCGCACAGAATCAACGACTCACAGCAATCGCCTGGTTGTTCATGATACGCGGAGTGAGGAACACCAACAGCTCGGATTTTTTCTCCGAGACAACATCCCGCCGGAAAAGGCGGCCAACATACGGCACATCGCCCAAAAATGGCACCTTATCGACGACTTTATTCTGTGTATTGGAGAACACGCCACCAATCACGATGGTTTCGCCGTCGGCCACCAGCACCTTGGCATTGACTTCGTTTTTCTTGATCGGCGGTACGCCCAACACGGTGTTGACGTAGTCAGGTTCGTCCTTGGTCACCTTCACTTCCATGATGATGCGGTTGTCCGGGGTGATCTGCGGGGTCACCTCCAGGGACAACGACGCCTCTTTGAACGACACCGACGTCGCACCGCTGGAGCTCGCTTCCTGATACGGCACTTCCGTACCCTTCAGAATTTTCGCGGTTTCCTTGTCCGAAGTGACGACCTTGGGTTGCGACACCACCTCACCGTTACCGGTTTTTTCCATGGCGGTCAGTTCAAGGTCGAGAATCGTGTTGTTGGTCAGGAAGCCCAGACCAATCGACGACGTTGGGTTGGCCACCCCCAAGTCCACGTATGGGCCATTGGTGTTACCAGCGCCCGTCACCGTGCCATTGCCGCCCGTGGTGTATTTGCCACCCGTGGTTGAACCACCCCAACGCACACCCAGCGCCTTGTCGTAGTCGACGTTGGCTTCGACGATGCGCGCCTCGATCATCACCTGACGCACAGGAATGTCCAGCTGCGAGACGATACGGCGCAGCTCATCGAGCCGGTCCTGCGTTTGATAGGCGATGATGTTGTTGGTCCGCTCATCGACGGTGATCGAACCGCGCTCGTCGGTCTTCGACTCAGCGCTGGTCACCGACTGGAACAGCTTGGCGATGTCCGCAGCCTTGGCATAGTTCACTTGCAGCAGTTCGCGACGCAGTGGTGCCAGCTCGGCAATCTGCTTCAGCGATTCCAGCTCCTGACGTTCACGAGCGGCAATTTCGTCAGCAGGCGCGACCAGCAACACGTTGCCGATCTTGCGCTTGTCCAGGCCTTTGGTCTTGAGCACCAGGTCAAGCGCCTGGTCCCACGGCACGTTTTGCAGACGCAGGGTGATGCCGCCTTGAACGGTGTCACTGGCCACCAGATTGAGATTGGTGAAGTCGGCGATCAATTGCAGCACCGAGCGCACGTCAATGTCCTGGAAGTTCAGCGACAGTTTCTCGCCGGTGTAGACCAGCTTGTCGGCATTGCGACGGGCGACGTCTTCGTTGGTCAACGGACGCACGCTGATGGTCAGCTTGTTTTCGGTTTGATAGGCCGAGTAATCGAACGCACCGGACGGCTCGATAGAGATACTCGCCTTGTCGCCGCTCACGCTTGAGTTGACGAACTGGACCGGCGTGGCGAAATCCTTCACGTCGAGGCGTACGCGTAGCGGATCAGGCAGTTGAGTCTTGGCGAAATCCACACGAATCTTGCCGCCCTGCTCCTGAATGTCCGGCGCAATACCTGCATCGCTCAGCTCGATCACGACGTTGCCTTCACCCAGTTCGCCGCGCTGGAAATCGACGTTCTTGATCGAACGCGGACCCGGCGCAAAGGAGCGAGGGGCCGGTTTGGCTTGCGCGGCGCTGGCCGTTGCAGGAGGCACGCTCACGCGCGGCGCGCCTTGGGCGGTACTTGGCTGTGAACCTTGCGCGGCGGCGGCACCCTGCCCGACGACGACGAACAGGTTGTTGCCATCCACGCGGGAGCTATAGGGCGCGAGCGTGGTCAGGTTGATGATCACACGGGTGCGATCCTTGGCTTCGACCACCACGACACTGTGGGCGTTACCCGATCCCAGGTCCCGGCTCTTGATCGCCAGTTGGCTGGTCACGCCGGGCAAATCCAGCGCAATGCGCGCCGGTTGCTCGGTGGTGTAGCCGCGCGGGGCGGCCACAGGGCCGTCGAAGGACAGTTTCAACTCGACCCGATCCCCCGGCAATGCGGCGACATCGAGCGTCTTGAGGTTGGCCGCCTGGAGAATCGGTGAAAGCATCGCCATCCATAGCGACACGCCGATAATCGAAAGAATCCTAGTCATGTTCACATTCCACCACTGTGCAGATCCGAAGGTGTTTCGCTTGCTTGCCGTCTTCATGAGCGTTCTTTCAGGGATATGCTGCGGGGCCGCTCAAGCCACGCCCCCTCTCCATCAGGCACGATTTCGATCACCTGCACTTCGGAGTCGGTGATCGAGACGATCCGGCCATCGTTGCGGCCCAGATAATCGCCCACCTTGACCCGATGAACCCCGCCCGCGCCACGCAGCAACGCGAACGTACCGGTTTCGTTGCTCAACGTGCCGACCATTTCAAAGCCGTCGATGTTGAAGCCTTCCAGGAACTGCTTGACCCGCGTCGGATCCGGCTGGACCAGATGCGTGCCTTTCTGCCGGGCGATCAGATCGACCTTGATCGGCGGCTGGAACGGGCTGCGCAAACTGGCAGCCGCGTAGGTGAACGCTTCATAAGGCCGAAACTTCGGCATCGGCTCGATATTGCCCACCGGCCGAGCGCGGACCTCGGCCATGAACTGCTTCAAGTCGTCGAAATCACTGGAACTGTCGCAACCTGCCAACCCCATCAGCGCAGCGCCGAGGCACAACCAATGCACGGCCCTCATTTCGCGGGCCCCTTGTTGTCGATGTTCTGAAGTCCCTTGTCGTTATAGCGATAGGTCTTGGCGAGAATGCTCATGCGCAATTTTCCAGGAGACTTGGGGTCCACCGGTTTGATTTCGAAATCATGCAGCGTCACGATCCGCGGCAGGCTGGCCACGCCGCTGACGAAGGTGGCGAGATCGTGATAAGCGCCAGTGACTGTGATCTGTATCGGCAGCTCGATGTAGAACTGCTGGGCCGCTTCAGGCAGAAGCTTGATCTCTTCGAACTCCAGACCGCTGCCCAGGCCGGTGCGGGTGATGTCTTCCAGCAGGCCCGGCACCTCGGTGTCGCTGGGCAGTTGCCGCAGCAGCGCGCCGAAAGTGTTCTCCATGTCGACCATCTGCGACTTGTAAGCCGGCAGGTTGGCCGCTTGATAAGCCTTGTTGGAGAACTGCTCTCTCAACGCGGTCTCGTCATTGCGTGCCTGGTCCAGCTGGGTCTGCATGTCTTGAATGTAGAAAAAGTAGCCACCGGCCAGCACCAGCACGAGCAACAGGCCGCCCGCGATGGTCTTGACCGCTGCGGGCCAGGAACCGAGGTTATTGATGTCCAGATCGTTGATGTCGATCTTGCGCAGGCTGTCCAGCCATTCATTCATGTTCATGGCTTGGCCCCCTTCGCCGGAGTGGTGGGCTCAGCAGGAGGTTGCGTCTGACGCACTGTCAATTGGAAGGCATTGGACTGATCAGCCGACCCCGCCGCGCTGTTCGCCTTCACTTCAGTCAGACTCGGCGACTCCAGCCAATCGGACGCTTCAAGGTTACGCAACAGGTCCGAGACACGGTTGTTGGATTCAGCCGCGCCGGAAATACTGATCAACTTGTCCGTCATTTTCACTTCGTTGAAATACACCCCGTCCGGCAACGTGCGCGCCAGTTGATCGAAGACGCGGCCAATGATCGGCCGGTTGCCTTGCAAGTCCTGAATGATCTTCATCCGCTCCAGCAGCTGCTTGCGACGAGCCTTCAGCTCGCTGATCTCTTTGATTTTCGCATCGAGCTGGACGATTTCGGTCTTGATGAACTGGTTGCGCGCGTTTTGATGACTGATCGCACTGCTCAAATATTGATCAGCCAGGAAAATGGCGCCGACACCGGTTACCAATACGCCGGCCAAGGAAAGCAGAAAGCGCTTCTTGCGCTCTTCGCGCAGCTGTTCCCGCCAGGGAAGTAAGTTGATCCGTGCCATTAATCGAAGCTCCTCAACGCCAGACCGCACGCGATCATCAAGGCCGGGGCGTCACTCGCCAGCGCGCCCGCGTTCACCTTGGCGCTGAGCGCCATGTCGGCAAAAGGGTTGGCGACCATGGTCGGGGTGCCCAGGCGTTCCTGGATCAGACGGTCCAGTCCGGCAATGGATGCCGTCCCGCCTGCCAGCATGATGTAGTCGACACGGTTGTACTGACCGGCGGCGAAGAAGAACTGCAAGGAGCGGGAAACCTGCTGAACCACGGCGTCCTTGAACGGCTGCAGCACTTCCAGCGTGTAGTCGTCCGGCAAGCCGCCCTGCTTCTTCGCAAGCCCGGCCTCGCCGAGGGACAGGCCGTAACGGCGCTGAATTTCTTCGGTGAGCTGACGCCCGCCAAACAGTTGCTCGCGGGTATAAATGATGCGGCCGTTGTGCAGCACGCTGAGGGTGGTCATGGTGGCGCCGATGTCGATGACTGCGACGGTCAGTTGTTCGTGATCCTGACCCAACTGAGCGGACAACAGGCCGAAGGAGCGTTCCAGCGCGTAGGCTTCAACATCGACCACGCGCGCGGTCAAGTTAGCCAGCGCCAACGCGGCTTCGCGGACTTCGACGTTTTCCTTGCGGCAGGCAGCGAGCAGCACATCGACACGCTCAGGATTGCGTGCCGAATAGCCTTGCACCTCGAAATCGATAGCGACTTCTTCAAGCGGATAGGGGATGTATTGGTCGGCTTCGATCTTGAGCTGGTTTTCCATCTCGTCGTCGGAAAGACCGGCATCCATCTCGATGGTCTTGGTAATGACCGCCGAACCCGCCACTGCAACCGCCGCGATTTTGACGTTTGTCTTGGCCTTTACCAACACCCGCGTCAACGCATTGCCGACCCCTTCCAGTTCGGCAATGTTTTTTTCCACCACCGCGTTGGCAGGCAGTGGCTCGACCGCGTAAGACTCGACCTTGTAGCGGGTGCCGGAACGACTCAGTTCAAGGAGTTTCACCGAGGTGGAGCTAATATCGATCCCTAGAAGGGTATTGGCCTTCTTACTGAAGAGTTCGAACACAACCGATTCCCTATGCGTTTCCGTCACTTACGGATATTTTTTTGTCCAACACCACTGTCGGCAGCCTTGACAGTAGCGCAAATAACGCTCGGCGACGAAAAATGCTTATAATGCCCAGCGTTTTTTTCGTGTAGCAAAGCTTCAAGGCGTGTTCATTTGTAAATGCCTGCGCTTAACCCATTCTTTTTTCTGGAAATCCAAAAGCCTTGATACGCCTGCTGAAGTTTTTCTGGTGGTCCATCGTCGCTGTCGTCTGCGGGCTGCTGCTCGGCTTGAGCGGTGCCTTCCTTTACCTGTCTCCGAACCTCCCTTCGGTCGACGCCCTGCGCAACATTCAGCTGCAAATCCCGCTGCGCGTCTTCAGCAGCGACGGCAAGCTGATTGCAGAGTTTGGCGAAATGCGCCGCTCCCCGATCCGTTTCGCCGACATTCCACCCAATTTCATCCACGCCTTGCTGTCCGCCGAAGACGACAACTTCGCCAACCACTACGGCGTTGACCCCAGCAGCCTGATGCGCGCCGCCAGCCAACTGGTCAAGAGCGGTCACATTCAGTCCGGCGGCTCGACCATCACCATGCAGGTTGCGAAGAACTACTTCCTGACAAGCGAGCGCAGTTTTTCGCGCAAAACCACCGAGATTCTCTTGGCCTTGCAAATCGAGCGCCAACTTACGAAGGACGAGATTCTCGAGCTTTACGTCAACAAGATCTACCTGGGCAACAGGGCTTACGGTATCGAGGCCGCAGCACAGGTTTATTACGGCAAATCCATTCGTGACCTGAGCGTCGCGCAGATGGCAATGATCGCCGGTCTGCCCAAGGCACCGTCACGATTCAACCCACTGGCCAACCCGGTGCGCGCCAAAGAGCGTCGCGACTGGATTCTGGGCCGCATGTTCAAGCTCGGCAAAATCGATCAGAACACCTATCAGGTCGCCCTGGCCGAGCCGATCAACGCCAGCTATCACGTTCAGAGCCCTGAAGTGAACGCGCCGTACATCGCCGAGATGGCCCGCGCCGAGATGGTCGGCCGTTACGGCAGCGAAGCCTACACAGAAGGCTTCCGCGTCACCACTACTGTTCCGAGCAATCTTCAGGAAGACGCTAATAAAGCCGTGCAGGATGGCCTGATCGAATACGACCAGCGTCATGGCTATCGTGGTCCGGAAAGCCGTTTCCCCGGCCTGACCCGCGACGGCTGGGTACAGGAGCTGACCAAGCAGCGCCCGATCAGTGGCCTCGAACCAGCCATCGTCAGCCAGGTCGACAAGACCGGCATTCACGTCCTGACCCGCAACGGCGAGAAAGAAGAAACCGTCGCCTGGGACAGCATGAAATGGGCGAAGGCGTTCCTGAACACCAACAGCGTCGGCGCGAACCCGAAACAGCCCTCGGACGTCGCCCACGTCGGCGACCTGGTGCGTGTGCAACGGCAACCCGACAATTCGCTCAAATTCAGCCAGATCCCGCAGGCGCAAAGCGCCTTGGTGTCGCTGGACCCGCATAACGGCGCAATCCGTGCTTTGGTGGGTGGTTTCGCGTTTGAGCAGAGCAATTACAACCGTGCGATGCAAGCCAAGCGTCAGCCAGGTTCGAGCTTCAAGCCGTTCCTGTACTCCGCCGCACTGGACAACGGCTACACCGCCGCCAGCCTGGTCAACGACGCGCCGATCGTGTTTGTTGATGAAGCGGTGGACAAGGTCTGGCGTCCGAAGAACGACACCGGCACCTTCCTCGGCCCGATCCGGTTGCGTGAGGCGTTGTACAAGTCGCGTAACCTTGTGTCGATCCGACTGCTGCAAAGCCTGGGCGTGAACACTGCGATCAACTACATCACCCGTTTTGGCTTCAACAAGCAGGACCTGCCGCCTAACCTGTCGCTGGCCCTCGGCACGGCAACCTTGACCCCGATGGAAATCGTCAGCGGCTGGAGCACTTTCGCCAACGGCGGATACAAGGTCAGCCCGTACCTGATCGATAAGATCGAAGACCGCGAAGGCAAGACGCTGTTCGTCGCCAATCCGCCGACGGTCCCGGCCAACGACCCGAACCCGAAAGCCGTCAACGAGGCCATGGTCAGCAATGCCACGACCTACGCGGCGCCTGAAACGCCAGCACTGACCGCGAACACCGTACCCAATGCACTCGACACCAGTGGCGCACCACCGACCCCGGCAGTGGCCCCGCGCATTGTCGATGGCCGGACGACCTACATCCTCAATAGCATGCTGCAGGACGTGATCAAGCGCGGTACCGGTCGCCGTGCGTTGTCGATGAACCGCCCGGACATCGCGGGCAAGACCGGTACGACCAACGACTCGAAAGACGCCTGGTTCTCCGGTTACAACGGCGATTACGTGACCACGGTGTGGACCGGCTTCGACCAGCCTGAAAGCCTGGGCCGTCACGAATTCGGCGGCACTGTCGCGTTGCCGATCTGGATGAGCTACATGAGTGCAGCGCTCAAGGACAAGCCGCCGCACGTTCAGGCAGAGCCCGATGGCATCCTCAGCCTGCGCATCGACCCGGTGAGCGGTCGCTCCGCCACACCCAGCACGGCAGGCGCGTTCTTCGAACTGTTCAAAAGCGAAGACACTCCACCGAGCGTGAACGAATTGAACGGCGGCCCCGCACCGGGCAGCCCGTTGCCAGCCGACGAGTCGGCGCCGATCGACCTGTTCTAAGTAGCAGCAAGCTATAAGCTGCAAGCCGCAAGTAAAAGCCGCACCGCGCACGCTCTTACTTGAAGCTTGAAGCTTGAAGCTTACAGCTCGAAGCTGCCCCACAAAAAAACCGGCCTCTAAGGGCCGGTTTTTTTGTGGAGCAGCGGCTGCTTTTACCCGTTGAAGACTTGATCCACGTTGGTCAGTGGGTAGTGCTTCGGATACGGCTGAGTCGCGACGCCGCTTTCGATGGCGGCCTTGGCCACGGCATCGGAAACAACGGTCAGCAGACGCACGTCCAGTGGTTTCGGGATGATGTACTCACGGCCGAATTCCAGCTTGATGCCGCCGTAGGCGTCGCAGACTTCCTGCGGCACTGGCAGCTTGGCCAGTTCACGCAGAGCATTCGCCGCGGCGATTTTCATCTCTTCGTTGATGCGCTTGGCGCGAACGTCCAGAGCACCACGGAAGATGAACGGAAAGCCCAGTACGTTGTTGACCTGGTTCGGGTAGTCGGAACGACCGGTTGCCATGATTACGTCGCTGCGCGTGGCGTGGGCCAGTTCAGGAGAAATTTCCGGGTCCGGGTTCGAGCACGCGAACACGATCGGATTGGCGGCCATGGACTTCAAGCCTTCCGGGCTCAGCAGGTTCGGACCCGACAAGCCGACGAACACGTCAGCACCGTTCAGTGCGTCAGCCAAGGTGCGCTTGTCGGTCGCGTGAGCGAATTGCGCCTTGTACTGGTTCAGGTCGGAACGTTCGGAGTGCACGACGCCGTTACGGTCGATCATGAAGATGTTTTCGATCTTCGCACCCATGCTCACCAGCAGCTTCATGCAGGAGATGGCCGCTGCGCCAGCGCCGAGGCAGACGATCTTCGCCTCTTCCAGCGTTTTGCCAGCGATTTCCAAGGCATTGATCATGCCCGCTGCGGTCACGATGGCCGTGCCGTGCTGGTCATCGTGGAACACAGGAATGTCGCACTGCTCGATCAGCGCTTTTTCGATCTCGAAGCACTCAGGTGCCTTGATGTCTTCAAGGTTGATGCCACCGAACGTAATGGAGATGCGCTTGACGGTGTCGATGAATGCTTGCGGGCTTTCCGAATCGACTTCGATGTCGAACACGTCGATGCCAGCGAAACGCTTGAACAGAACGCCTTTGCCTTCCATGACCGGCTTGGACGCCAGCGGGCCAAGATTGCCCAGACCGAGGATCGCGGTGCCATCAGAGATGACCGCAACCAGGTTGCCCTTGCCGGTGTACTTGTACGCCAGCTCAGGGTCGCGACCGATTTCACGCACTGGCTCAGCCACACCCGGGCTGTAGGCCAGAGAGAGGTCACGCGCAGTGGCGGTGGCTTTGGTGAGTTCTACGCTCAATTTCCCAGGGCGAGGGTTGGCGTGATAGTCGAGCGCGGCAGTTTTCAAATCTGACATGGGGGCATTCCGCTTTTTTGCTGTTGGACAGACGGACGAACGAGCATACGCAAGTCAGAAAGTCCTAACAAGACTGCCGGGTCAGGTGTGTCAAGAGGCCGCATCTACGACTTTCAGCGTAGAGCCACGTCTTTAAAGGCCTCCAGGGATAAACAATTCACGGAAAAAATGTTCACAATTTTAGCTTGAAGTTGTATTCAACATGGCAGGATGCGTGATCGGCATCATCCAGCGTGGCTGACCGGAATTGAGACCGCCTCGACGGGATCGGTCGACTACCCAGCCTCGTGCTTCGACCTGCTGCCCTTTCAGACGTTGCAGACGTGCAACTTCGAACTCTCCTACGAGGTTCGGTGCAATACGCAGCACCAGCGCATCACCCAACTCGATCCATACGCCACCGCCATTGCGCGAAACATTCGTCACGCGCCCCGACACGAGGGCAAAGCCGCCGCTGCTGATCTGTTCGGGAGATTGCACGGGCGAGTTGCGCCATAAGCCCGTGCCAGACTGACGCGCGGTCTTTTCTGCGGCCTGCTGGCATTCGACCAGCGCCACGTTCGGTGACACCGCCACCAGATAGCCCAGCCCTTCCGCGAGCAAATGCGCTTCCAGGTTGGCGCCATTGCGGCCATAGACGTTGGCCAAGGTGCGTCCGTAATGATCAGCGGCCTGCTCACCGATCCTCAGACTGACTTGACCGTTGCTTTCATCTACCAACGTTTGCAGTCGGCGCTTGGCGGCTTCGGCAAACGGTTGGGCGGACTGACCTTTTTTGCCAGTTTCCGGCGCATTGAGGCCAACCATCCGCACGCTGCGCCCATCACTCAAACGAAGGGTGTCGCCATCTACCACGCGCTGAACCTGCGCGGTGGGCAAATTGGAAGGCGCCGGGCACAAGGCCTGGGCGGTAGAGAGCCAAATCGCAGGCACAAAAAAGGCGCCCGCAAGGGACGCCTTCTTGAGCAGCCTGGATAAGCTCGGGGAGCGATCCAGAAAATCCACTCTTACTTCGCTTTGGTTGCGCCGAACGCACCGAAACGCGACTTGAACTTGTCGACGCGACCGCCAACGTCCAGAGTCTTTTGCTTACCGGTGTAGAACGGGTGGCACTCGTTGCAAACGTCCAGGCTCAGAGGCTTGGCCAGGTTGGAACGGGTGTGGATGACGTTGCCGCAGCTGCAGGTTGCAACGACGTCTTCGTAAACTGGATGGATATCAGCTTTCATCGGTATTTCCTCAGGCTAGCGTGCCGCCACCCAACACTATTGTTGAATACCGCACGGAATTAGGCCGCGCATATTAACAGAGAACGTGAAACGCGCAAGGCCGCGTTAACGCCGGTCGTCTGCTAAGATCGCGCCCTTGGTCATACTCCGTAACAGGACATCCCCCGCGTGCCCGACGCCATTTTGCGCCTCGCCCTGCCCTCCCCCTTGCGTCGCCTGTTCGACTACCGCGCCCCCGCCGGGATTGCGCGCAGTGCGCTGCAGCCGGGCATGCGGTTGCGGGTGCCGTTCGGGCGTCGGGAAATGATCGGCATCCTGGTGGAGATCACCGATCACAGCGATGTGCCCGAGGACAAACTAAAGCCCGCGATTGCGCTGCTCGACCACGAAGCGCCGCTGCCACCCGCCCTGTTCAAGCTGTGTCTGTGGACGGCCCAGTATTATCAGCACAGCCTCGGAGACACGTTGAGCTGGGCGTTGCCGGTCTTGCTGCGTCAAGGCGAGCCCGCTGAGGCCCGGCAGGAGCGTTTCTGGCAGATCGCAACCGGCGCCAGCATCGACGACCCGCGCATCGCCCGCGCGCCGAAACAGAAAGAAGCGTTGCAAACCCTGGCCCAGCACCCCCACGGCGTCGCCCATCAACTGCTGAGCAAGCTGATGCTCAACCGCGACAGCCTCAATCTGTTGCTGGCCAAGGAGTTGGTGACGGTGGAAGTACGCGGCCATGCCCCGGTGGCGCGGCATGAGCATTGGCTGGCGCAACCGGAACTGCCGCTGAACACCGAACAGCGTGCCGCGTACGAAGCCATTCGCTCCGGATTCGGCAGTTTTCATGCGTCTTTGCTCGCAGGCGTGACCGGCAGCGGCAAGACCGAGGTTTACCTGCAACTGATCCGCGAGACGCTGGAGGCAGGCAAACAGGCGCTGGTGCTGATTCCGGAAATCAACCTCGGGCCGCAGACCCTCGCTCGTTTCGAGCAGCGTTTCAACGCGCGGATCGCGTTGCTGCATTCGGCGGTCAACGACCGGGACCGTCTGGATGCCTGGCTCGCCGCCCGCGATGGCGAAGCGGACATCATCATCGGCACGCGCTCGGCGCTGTTCACGCCCATGAAGAACCCCGGCCTGATCATCATCGACGAAGAACACGACGGCTCTTATAAGCAGCAAGAAGGCCTGCGTTATCACGCGCGGGACCTGGCACTGGTCCGCGCCCGCCAGGAAGACATCCCGATCGTGCTCGGCTCGGCCACGCCTTCGCTGGAAAGCCTGCACAACGCCTACACCGGCCGGTACGCCCTCCTACGTCTGAACCAACGCGCAGGCGGCGCGCAACAGCCACGTTTCCTGCGCCTGGACGTGAAAAGCCGTCCGCTGGACAGCGGCATTTCCGGCCCGATGCAGCAAGCCATCGGACAGACGCTGGCCGCCGGACAACAGGTGCTGGTGTTCCTCAATCGCCGAGGGTTCGCGCCGACGTTGCTGTGTCACGACTGCGGCTGGTTGTCGGAATGCACCCGCTGCGATGCGCGCATGACCGTTCATCAGCGTTCTGGCGAGTTGCGCTGCCACCACTGCGGCCACGTGGAGCGGGTGCCTCGCAATTGCCCGGCCTGTGGCAAGGTCGATCTGCGCCCCGTCGGCGCTGGGACGGAGCGCGCCGAAGAGCGCTTGGCAATTCTGTTTCCGGACTATCCGGTGCTGCGAGTGGATCGCGACAGCACTTCGCGCAAGGACGCGATGAATCAGCTGTTTGCCACAATCCAGAAGGGCCACCCGTGCATTCTTGTCGGCACGCAGATGCTCGCCAAAGGTCACCACTTTCCCCGCGTGACGCTGGTGTCGATTCTGGACGCCGACGGCGGGCTGTTTTCCGGCGACTTCCGCGCCAGCGAACGCATGGCCCAGTTGATCGTGCAGGTCGCGGGCCGCGCGGGGCGCGCCGAAGAGCCGGGCAAAGTGATCATTCAGACGCACCTGGCCGACCATCCGCTGCTGATCCAGCTCACCGAGCAGGGGTATTTCGCCTTTGCAGAGCAGGCGCTGAGCGAGCGTCGCGCAGCGGGCCTGCCCCCGTTTTCGCATTTGGCGCTGTTGCGCGCTGAAGCCCATAAACCGGGACAGGCTGAGGGATTTTTAGACGAAGCCTGTACGGAAGCGGAACAGCTGTTGAAGGAAATGTCGCTGGGCGGGATTGAACTGTTAGGCCCGGTTCCGGCTCCGATGGAACGCCGCGCGGGGCGATACAGGGCGCAATTGTTGCTGCAAGCCAACGCCAGGGCGCCACTGCACAAGCTGCTGGCAACGTGGCTGCTCGCGCTAGAGAGCATGCCGAGCGGGCGGGCGGTCAGGTGGTCGCTGGATGTGGACCCGGTGGATCTTTATTGAGCTCATGCGGACTCCTGGCGCGCATCGACTTTTGTGGGAGCGAATTCATTCGCGAAAAAGCGTACAGCCGATAGAGATGTGTCGTCTGGACCCGCCATTCGCGAATGAATTCGCTCCCACAGTTGGGAACCCGGCAACAGATGACAATTCACAACCGCACATCCAACCCGGTTGGCAAGGTGGCTCCAGCAACGGATAATGCCCAGTTTTTCCACCCGCGCATCGAAGCGCTGCCGCGCTTGCGGTCGAAAGAGAGCCTCATGAAAGACACCATTCGCCAGCTGATCCAACAAGCTCTGAGCCAACTCGTCACCGAAGGCGTCTTGCCGGAATGGCTGACGCCGGCGATTCAGGTGGAAAACGCCAAGGACAAGAAAAACGGCGACTTCGCCAGCAACATCGCCATGATGTTGGCCAAGCCTGCGGGCCTTAAGCCCCGTGACCTGGCCGAGAAGATCGTCGCCGCGCTGCCCGCCGACGAGCAGATCACCAAAGTCGACATCGCAGGTCCTGGCTTCCTCAATTTCTTCCAGAACACTCAGGCCCTCGCTTCGCGTCTCGACGAAGCCCTGGCCGATGCCACGCTCTCGGTGCGCAAGAACGGTCCCGCCCAACGCGTGGTGGTTGACCTGTCCGCGCCGAACCTCGCCAAAGAAATGCACGTCGGCCACCTGCGTTCCACTATCATCGGCGACGGCGTGGCCAGCGTGCTGGAATTCCTCGGCGACACCGTCATTCGTCAGAACCACGTTGGCGACTGGGGCACCCAGTTCGGCATGCTGCTGGCCTATCTGCAGGAAACCCCGGCGACCAGCGACGAGCTGTCGGACCTGGAAAACTTCTACCGCGCCGCCAAGGGCCGTTTCGACGAGTCCGAAGAGTTTGCCGAGCGCGCCCGTGGTCTGGTGGTCAAGCTGCAAGCAGGCGACCCTGAGTGCCTGACGCTGTGGACCCGTTTCAAAGACATCTCCCTGTCCCACTGCCAGGAAGTGTACGAGCGCCTGAACGTCAAACTGACGCCGAAAGACGTCATGGGCGAAAGCGCCTACAACGACGACCTCGCCAACGTCGTCGCCGACCTGAAGAAAGCCGGCCTGCTGGTCGAGAGCAACGGCGCACAATGCGTGTTCCTCGAAGAATTCAAGACTGCCGAAGGCACGCCACTGCCGGTGATCGTGCAAAAGGCCGGTGGCGGTTATCTCTATGCGACCACTGACCTCGCGGCCGTGCGCTATCGCAGCAACGTATTGAAAGCCGATCGCGCGCTGTATTTCGTCGATCAGCGTCAGGCCCTGCACTTCCAGCAAGTGTTCGAAGTGGCGCGCCGCGCCGGTTTCGTCACCAACGGCATGCAGATGGAACACATGGGCTTCGGCACCATGAACGGCGCCGATGGCCGCCCGTTCAAGACCCGCGATGGCGGCACCGTGAAACTGGTCGACCTGCTCGATGAGGCCGAAGAGCGCGCCTACGTACTGGTAAAAGAAAAGAACCCGGAAGTCGCCGAGGACGAATTGCGCACCATCGCCAAGGCCGTGGGCATCAGCGCGGTGAAATACGCCGACCTGTCCAAGCACCGCGCCAGCGATTACAGCTTCAACTTCGATCAGATGCTCAGCTTCGAAGGCAACACTGCGCCGTACCTGCTGTACGCCTACACCCGTGTGGTGGGCGTGTTCCGCAAGCTGGGCGAGGCGTTCGACGCGAGCAAGGGCCAGATCATCCTCGAAGCGCCGCAGGAGCAGGACCTGGCCGCACGTCTGGCTCAGTTCGGTGAGACCGTGAACAACGTCGCCGAAAAAGGCACGCCGCACGTGTTGTGCGCCTATCTGTACGATCTGGCCGGTCTGTTCTCCAGCTTCTACGAGAACTGCCCAATCCTGAACGCAGAAAACCCCGAGCAACAGCAAAGCCGTCTGCGCCTTGCGCACCTGACCGGTCGCACCCTCAAGCAAGGCCTGCAACTGCTGGGTCTGGAAACTCTGGAGCGTATGTAACTTGGCAGTCAAAAAGAAACCAGCTCCCAAGCGCGGTGCCAGCCGGTACGAGGCCCCCGCAAAGAAGCCGATTCCGGGATGGGTGTGGCTGGCGGTCGGCCTGTCCGTCGGTGCATTCATCGTCTTTCTGATGAAGCTGGAGCCTGGCAGCGGCGACGACATCAAGCGGAACAAGGCCGAAGCCAAGGCTGCGAAGATCGCTGAAGCGAACAAGACGCCGCCGAGCCCTACCGCGCCGGTGAAGCCGAAATACGATTTCTACACGCTGCTGCCGGAATCGGAAGTCATCGTGCCGAACGAAGCCGTGCCGGAGAAAACGCCGCCGTCCGTGGCTGCGCCGACCACGCCGGTCACTCCAGAGGTGGCCGCGAAAATCGACACCGCACGTGCCCAGGCAGCCCTTAGCGGCCTGACACCACCACCAGCGCCCCCGGTCGCGAAACCGGCGCCAGTGACGACGTTTTTCCTGCAGGCGGGCTCGTTCCGCAAGCAAACGGACGCTGACAAGGTCCGCGCCCAGATCATTCTGTTGGGCCAGGCTGCGACAGTTGAATCCGGAACGGTGAAGGACGAGACGTGGTATCGCGTATTGGTCGGCCCGTTCAGCAACCGCGAACAACTGACCACCGCACAGAAACAACTGGCAGGTGGTGGATTCAGTAATCTTTTGTTGCAACAACGTCAGGCCCGCTGACTCGGTAAATGATCGTTCCCATGCTCTGCGTGGGAATGCATCTCCACGCTCTGCGTCAACGCAGACGCAGAGCGTCACAGGCGGCATTACCACGCGGAGCGTGGGAACGATCAAGGCGCGGTCTAGGCTTTTGACTCTGCCGAAGGCGTGGGAGTTGGCGTGCCTACGATCTGCTGCGCAGCAGTAGCAAAACCTGACATCCTCGATCCCCCTGATCCACCGCATGCGCCGGATTTGCTGCCGCTGCGCGCCAGATCGTCAGCAAGCTGGACTCCTACGCCTTCGGCAGAAGCGAGACGTTTGCCAGGCGCCTACGTATTCGGCAGCAGCAGGCTGGTGTCAGGCGCCTCTGGCAGAAGCAGACCGAGACCGGCGCCACCATTCATCCCCCGCAGTTGAAATACCCGCCCCCACCCCCATATGAGTTTCCATCAGGGCATTTTCGCCCCCTAGCGTGGAGACTCTCCCCTTGACCACCATCGTTTCAGTGCGCCGCCAAGGCAAAGTCGTCATGGCCGGTGACGGCCAGGTTTCCCTGGGCAATACCGTCATGAAAGGTAACGCCAAGAAGGTCCGCCGCCTCTACCACGGCCAGGTGATCGCCGGTTTCGCGGGCGCCACCGCTGACGCCTTCACCCTGTTCGAACGTTTCGAAGCCCAGCTGGAAAAACACCAGGGGCACCTCGTGCGCGCCGCCGTCGAGCTGGCAAAGGACTGGCGGACCGACCGTTCCCTCAGCCGTCTGGAAGCCATGCTGGCCGTCGCCAACAAAGACGCTTCCCTTATCATCACCGGCAACGGTGACGTCGTCGAGCCTGAAGATGGTCTGATCGCCATGGGCTCCGGCGGTGCGTTCGCCCAGGCCGCTGCCCGCGCCCTGCTGCTGAAAACCGAATTGTCGGCGCGAGAAATCGCCGAGACCGCGCTGCACATCGCGGGCGACATCTGCGTGTTCACCAACCACAACATCACCATTGAGGAGCAGGACCTCGCCGAATAAGCCCGACAGGCGCCGCAATTCATCGCGGCTGCCGGACTCATTCGCTCAAGAGGACCGTTGAAAACCATGTCCATGACTCCCCGTGAAATCGTCCACGAACTCAATCGCCATATCATCGGCCAGGACGATGCCAAGCGCGCCGTCGCCATCGCGCTGCGCAACCGCTGGCGCCGGATGCAGCTCCCTGAAGAGCTGCGCGTTGAAGTCACCCCGAAAAACATTCTGATGATCGGCCCGACCGGCGTCGGCAAAACCGAAATCGCCCGCCGTCTGGCCAAGCTGGCCAATGCGCCGTTCATCAAGGTCGAAGCCACCAAGTTCACCGAAGTCGGCTACGTGGGCCGTGACGTCGAGTCGATCATTCGTGATCTGGCCGACGCCGCCATGAAGCTGCTGCGCGAACAGGAAATGACCAAGGTCCGTCATCGCGCCGAAGACGCCGCCGAAGACCGCATCCTCGATGCCCTGCTGCCACCTGCACGCGTTGGCTTCAATGAAGACGCAGCGGGCGGCACCGATTCCAACACCCGCCAGCTGTTCCGCAAACGCCTGCGTGAAGGCCAGTTGGACGACAAGGAAATCGAGATCGAAGTCGCGGAAATGGGCGGCGTCGATATCTCCGCGCCTCCGGGCATGGAAGAGATGACCAACCAACTGCAAAGCCTGTTTGCCAACATGGGCAAGGGCAAGAAGAAGAGCCGCAAACTGAAGGTCAAGGACGCGCTGAAGATGGTCCGCGACGAGGAAGCGAGCCGTCTGGTCAACGACGAAGAGCTGAAAGGCAAGGCGCTGGAAGCGGTCGAGCAGCACGGCATCGTGTTCATCGACGAAATCGACAAGGTCGCCAAGCGCGGCAATGTCGGTGGCGCGGACGTCTCCCGTGAAGGCGTGCAGCGCGACCTGCTGCCGCTGATCGAAGGCTGCACGGTCAACACCAAACTGGGCATGGTCAAGACCGACCACATCCTGTTCATCGCATCCGGTGCGTTCCACCTGAGCAAGCCGAGCGATCTGGTGCCTGAGCTGCAAGGCCGTCTGCCGATTCGCGTCGAGCTGAAAGCCCTGAGCCCACAGGATTTCGAACGCATCCTGAGCGAGCCACACGCGTCGCTGACCGAGCAATACCGCGAGCTGCTGAAGACAGAAGGCCTGAACATCGAGTTCTTGCCGGAAGGCATCAAGCGCCTGGCCGAGATCGCTTGGCAAGTGAACGAGAAGACCGAAAACATCGGTGCCCGTCGTCTGCACACCCTGCTGGAACGTCTGCTGGAAGAAGTGTCTTTCAGTGCAGGTGACCTGGCGGGCGCGCAAGATGGCGGCACGATCCAGATCGACGCGGCGTACGTCAACAGCCACTTGGGCGAGTTGGCGGAAGACGAAGATCTGTCGCGTTACATCCTCTAAAGCAGCCGCAAGCTGTAAGCTTCAAGCCACAAGTGAAAAGCAGCGCTGCGCACATCTGCTTTCACTTGGGGTCTGCGGCTCCCAGCAATCTGCTGTTACTTGAAGCTTATCGCTTACAGCTTGAGACTGTTTTTATGTCCAGAATTCCGTCTGCCATCCAGCTTCACAAAGCCTCGAAAATCCTCACGCTGAAATACGGCCCTGGTGAGGAATATCACCTGCCCGCCGAGTTCCTGCGGGTGCACTCGCCGTCCGCTGAGGTGCAGGGGCATGGCAAGCCGATTCTACAATTCGGCAAGCTGGGCGTCGGTTTGACGAAAGTGGAACCGGCCGGTCAGTACGCACTGAAATTGACCTTCGATGATGGTCATGACAGCGGTCTGTTCACGTGGGAATACCTCGAACAACTGGCACAACGTCAGCAAGCCCTGTGGGACGATTACCTGGCTGAACTGAAAGCTGCAGGCAAATCCCGCGACCCTTCCGAGCAAGTCGTCCGACTGATGCTCTGAGCTGCCGCTCTAGTCCGCGCTTTCATGACCGACGGGCGTTTTAGGACGCGCTTTCTAATTTCATCTGCTTCAATGCTCCGCGCAGCGGTCAATGACTGGCCCTGCTTGCGATTTTTATAAATCTCGCGTAACCAATGATTCTGGCAAGCCATCTGCATCGGAGTTTTAGCAGAAGCCTGTCGGTGTGAACCGCAGCAGTCGCATGCAGCGCCAGCGAAAAATACGGCGCCGTGCAGGGGCATTCACACCCGTTGTGTTAATCATCGGTCACCCGAGAGCAGTGCTGGCGTTTGCCCGTGGCGTGTTTTCACAGGGATGCCAGCGCTCGTCTCAGGACAATGGAGCGTCGTAGATGAGTAACAAGAGTAATGATGATCTGCCGCGTCAAGCCTCTGAACACACCCTGGGGTTGAACCCCGTCGTCGGCTTGCGGCGCAAGGATTTGCTCACCACGGCACGCATGGTCTTGACCCAGGCCATCAAGCAACCGATCCACAGCGCCAAGCACGTGGCCCATTTCGGGCTGGAACTGAAAAACGTACTGCTCGGCAAATCCAGCCTGGTGCCCGACAGCGACGACCGTCGTTTCGCCGACCCGGCCTGGAGCCAGAACCCGCTCTATCGTCGCTACCTGCAAACCTACCTTGCCTGGCGCAAGGAGTTGCACGACTGGATCGACGACAGCAGCCTTTCGCAACAAGACATCAGCCGCGGCCACTTCGTGATCAACCTCATGACCGAAGCCATGTCGCCCACCAACGGCGCGGCCAACCCGGCGGCGGTCAAACGCTTCTTTGAGACGGGCGGCAAGAGCGTCCTCGATGGCCTCTCGCACCTGGCGAAAGATCTGGTGAACAACGGCGGCATGCCGAGCCAGGTCAACATGGACGCCTTCGAGGTCGGCAAAAACCTCGGCACCACCGAAGGCGCCGTGGTGTTTCGCAACGACCTGCTGGAGCTGATTCAGTACAAGCCGATCACCGAGCAGGTCCACGAACGCCCTCTGTTGGTGGTGCCCCCGCAGATCAACAAATTCTACGTTTTCGATCTCAGCCAGGACAAAAGCCTGGCGCGCTTCTGCCTGCGCAACAACGTGCAGACGTTCATCATCAGTTGGCGTAACCCGACCAAGGCCCAGCGTGAATGGGGCCTGTCCACCTACATCGACGCTGTGAAGGAAGCGGTGGACGTGGTCTGCAGGATCACCGGCAGCAAGGACGTGAACATGCTGGGCGCCTGCTCCGGCGGGATCACCTGCACTGCCTTGCTCGGCCACTATGCGGCGCTGGGCGAGCAGAAGGTCAACGCGCTGACGCTGCTGGTGAGCGTGCTCGACACCACCCTCGACACGCAGGTCGCGCTGTTCGTGGATGAGCAGACGCTGGAATCGGCCAAGCGCCATTCGTATCAGGCCGGCGTGCTGGAAGGCAAGGACATGGCCAAGGTCTTCGCCTGGATGCGCCCCAACGATTTGATCTGGAATTACTGGGTCAACAACTACCTGCTGGGCAATGAGCCGCCAGTGTTCGACATTCTGTTCTGGAACAACGACACCACACGCCTGCCCGCCGCCTTTCACGGCGACCTGATCGAGATGTTCAAGAACAATCCTCTGATTCGTCCAAACGCGCTGGAGGTCTGCGGTACGCCGATTGATCTGAAACAGGTCAAAAGTGACATCTTCTGTCTCGCAGGCACCAACGACCACATTACGCCGTGGGTGTCGTGCTACAAGTCGGCTCGACTGTTCGGCGGCAAGACCGAGTTCGTGCTGTCCAACAGCGGACATATCCAGAGCATTCTGAACCCGCCGGGCAACCCAAAGGCGCGCTACATGACCAACCCGGACCTGCCCGAAGAAGCCACCCGTTGGCAGGAAGACGCCAGCAAACACACTGACTCGTGGTGGCTGCACTGGCAGGCGTGGCAAGCCGAACGCTCCGGCAAACTGAAAAAATCTCCCGCTACATTGGGCAACAAGGCGTATCCCGCGGGCGAAGCGTCTCCGGGCACGTATGTGCATGAAAGGTAAATACGCGGACGTCCCTGCCGATGACGTTTGAGAAGGCTCAGCGCGGTTAAAGGGCGCCAATAACTGTGGGAGCGAATTCATTCGCGAATCGATGGCTCAACCGACGCACTTGCATTGGATGTAGCACCCCTTCGCGAACGAATTCGCTCCCACAGGACTGGTCTCACCTGCGACCTCACCGCGCAAGACAGCATTACCGGCGTTTAACCAACAGGGCTTCGCGCATGCCGCAACCGTTCGTATTTCGCACCATCGATCTGGATGGGCACAACATCCGCACCGCGGTGCGCCCCGGCAAGAGCCATCTCACGCCGCTGCTGATTTTCAACGGCATCGGCGCCAACCTGGAGTTGGTGTTTCCGTTCGTCGATGCGCTGGACCCCGACCTCGAAGTCATCGCCTTCGACGTGCCTGGTGTTGGCGGTTCATCGACGCCAAACCGTCCCTATCGCTTTCCCGGTCTGGCAAAACTCGCGGCACGGATGCTGGATTATCTGGACTACGGACAGGTCAACGCGATTGGCGTTTCGTGGGGCGGCGCGCTGGCCCAGCAGTTCGCCCACGACTATCCCGAGCGCTGCAAAAAACTCGTGCTCGCGGCCACAGCGGCGGGCGCGGTGATGGTGCCAGGCAAACCGAAAGTGCTGTGGATGATGGCCAGCCCGCGTCGTTACATTCAGCCGTCGCACGTGATCCGCATCGCGCCGGACATCTATGGCGGGGCGTTTCGTCGCGATCCGAACCTGGCCGCAAACCACGCCGCGAAAGTCCGTTCATCCGGAAAGCTCGGCTATTACTGGCAGCTGTTCGCGGGCATGGGCTGGACCAGCATTCATTGGCTGCACAAGATCCAGCAGCCGACACTGGTGCTGGCAGGGGATGACGACCCGCTGATTCCGCTGATCAATATGCGACTGCTGGCCTGGCGCATCCCCAATGCCCAGCTACACATAATCGACGATGGTCACTTGTTTTTGATCACCCGGGCCGAAGCCGTGGCCCCCATCATCATGAAGTTTCTGCAACAGGAGCGGCAGCGCGCCGTCATGCATCCACAACCTGCACCGACCGTGCGATAACCCAAGGAATAAGGGGCGCATTCGTGCCCCACATCAAAGAGAAATCGCTTCAATGACTGCGTTATCGGCGGGATTGCCAGACGTGGAACAGTGCACTGCTCAGGGGAGGTCGAGCGGTGCGCCGCTGTATTTGCTGATGGCCAGACGAAGGAGTGTTGATCCATGCGAGACAAACCGGCGAAGAATAGCTATCCGACGCCAGCGACCTACATCAACGCGCAAAGCGCGATCACCGGCCTGCGCGGTCGGGATCTGCTATCGACCTTGCGCAGCGTGGCCTTGCAAGGTCTCAAGCACCCGGTTTACACGGCGCGCCATGCGATTGCCCTCGGCGGTCAGTTGGGGCGTGTGATGTTGGGCGATACGCCTCACCAGCCACACCCGAATGACGCCCGCTTTAACGATCCGACCTGGACGCACAATCCGCTGTACCGTCGCGGCTTGCAGGCGTATCTGAGTTGGCAGCATCAGGTGCGCGACTGGATCGACCACAGCGACCTGCCCGAAGACGACCGTTCTCGCGCGCAATTCATTTTTTCCCTGCTCAACGATGCACTGGCGCCGACCAACACCCTGCTCAATCCGTTGGCCCTGAAGGAACTGTTCAACTCCGGCGGCACCAGCGTGGTGAAGGGCCTGAGCCACATGCTCGACGACTTCATGCACAACAACGGCCTGCCGAGCCAGACCACCAAGGACGCGTTCGAGATCGGTCGCACCCTGGCCGTCACTCCCGGCGCCGTGGTGTTTCGCAACGAACTGCTGGAGCTGATCCAGTATTCGCCGATGAGCGAAAAGCAATACGCCCGACCGCTGCTGATCGTGCCGCCACAGATCAACAAGTTCTACATTTTCGACCTGAGCCCCACCAACAGCTTCGTGCAGTACGCCCTGAAAAATGGCCTACAGACCTTCATCATCAGTTGGCGCAACCCGGACGTTCGGCATAGGGAATGGGGACTTTCCAGTTACGTGCAGGCCGCCGAGGAAGCGATGAACGTGTGCCGTGCGATCACCGGCGCGCGGGAGGTCAACTTGATGGGCGCCTGCGCGGGCGGTCTGACCATCGCGGCGCTGCAGGGCCATTTGCAGGCCAAGCGGCAACTGAGGCGGGTGTCGAGCGCGAGTTACCTGGTGAGTTTGCTCGACAGCGAAATCGAAAGCCCAGCGACGTTGTTCATTGACGAACAAACCCTCGAAGCCGCCAAGCGCCGCTCCTATCAGCGTGGCGTGCTCGACGGTCGCGAGATGGCCAAGGTCTTTGCGTGGATGCGCCCCAATGACCTGATCTGGACGTACTGGGTGAATAACTACCTGCTGGGTAAGGCACCGCCGCCGTTCGACATCCTTTACTGGAACAACGACAGCACGCGTCTCCCCGCCGCGCTGCACGGCGATCTGCTGGACTTCTTCAAGCACAACCCGCTGACTCATCCGGGTGGGCTTGAGGTATGCGGCACGCCAATCGATCTGCAGAAAGTGACGGTGGACAGTTTCAGCGTCGCGGGCATCAACGACCACATCACGCCGTGGGACGTGGTCTACCGCTCGACCTTGCTGCTCGGCGGCAATCGGCGCTTCCTGCTGTCGAACAGCGGCCACGTGCAGAGCATCCTCAATCCGCCCGGCAACCCCAAGGCGAACTTCGTCGAGAACGGCAAGCTCAGCAGTGATCCCCGGGCCTGGTATTACGACGCCCACCGCACGGACGGCAGTTGGTGGCCGAGTTGGCTGAGCTGGATTCAAGAGCGCTCGGGCGCCCAGCGCGAAACGCTGATGGCGCTGGGTAACCAGAATTACCCGCCGATGGAGGCGGCGCCCGGAACGTATGTCCGCGTCAGGTAGCCAACGGAACACAACAACCCGTGGGAGCGAGTTCATTCGCGAAAAACCGTACAGCCGATGTAGAGGCGTCGGATGTACCGCCGCCTCGCGAACGAACTCGCTCCCACGGAAAATCAACGGCGCAGCCAATACCGCGACCTGTTTTGAAGACCGAACCAAGAAGACCGGATGAAGACCCGCGACCGCATACTCGAATGCGCCCTGCTGCTGTTCAATCAGCAAGGCGAGCCCAACGTTTCAACCCTGGAAATCGCCAACGAACTGGAGATCAGCCCCGGCAACCTCTACTACCACTTTCACGGCAAGGAGCCGTTGGTGATGGAGTTGTTCGAGCGCTTCCAGTCCGAGCTCGCGCCGCTGCTCGACCCACCTGCCGATGCGCGCCTGGACGCCGAGGATTACTGGCTGTTTTTGCACCTGATCGTCGAGCGTTTGTCCCATTACCGTTTTCTGTTCCAGGACCTGTCGAACCTCGCCAGCCGCCTGCCGAAGCTCGCACGGGGCATTCGTAATCTGCTCAACGCGATCAAACGCACCCTCGCCTCGCTGCTTGCGCGTTTGAAGGCCGAAGGGCAAGTTACCAGCGACACGCAAGCGCTGGGACAGTTGGTGGAACAGATCACGATGACGCTGCTGTTCTCGCTGGATTACCAACGCATCCTCGACCGGGAGGGTGAAACTCGGGTGGTGGTGTACCAGATCATGATGCTCGTCGCGCCGCACCTGAAACCGGGTGCGCGGCATGCGGCAGAGCGGTTGGCTTTGCATTATCTGGAGGATTGAGTTCCCGGCATTTGCTTCTGGCAGCGTATCGAAACTTCACCATGGTCGGCTTTTGATTCTGGCCGAAGGCCGTGGGAGTTGGCTTGCCTACGATCTGGTGCGCAGCACCAGCAAAACCGGCTAACCCGTAGTACCTGACACAGTCGAGGTATCAGGTTTTACTGCCGGTACCCGGCACATCGCAGGCAAGCCAGCTCCCCCGGCCTCTGGCCAGAAGCGCGAATCGCGGTGTGAGCGGATTCGACCAAGCGCAAATCTGGCGTGAAAACAAAAAGCCCGACCTGCTCTCACAGGTCGGGCTTCGGTCCAATCAGCCGTGAATCAGGACTGGCTGGAAGGTGTCGACGCAGCGGAGTTGGTCGACGACGCAGCGGCGGGCGCGGACGGTGCCGGGGTGGCAGGCGCGGCGCTGGTGGTTGCAGCAGGAGTGGACGCTGCGGCCGGTTTGGCGGCTGCGGCGGGCTTCGGTGCTGCGGGTTTCTTGGCAGCGGCTGGCTTTTTCGCAGCGGCGGGTTTGGCCGCTGCAGGCTTGGCTGCCGGTTTTGCCGCAGCAGGCTTGGCCGCTGCTTTCGGGGCGGGTTTGGCCGCCGGTTTCGCAGCAACGGTTTTCGCCTTGGCGGCGGTGGACGCAGCGGCTTTCGACGCGGCGGCTACCGGCTTGGCGGCGGCCTTGGCCGCTGTTTTTGCAACGGCAGGTTTGGCCGCTGCAGTTTTGCTGGCGGCAGCGCTTGCGGCTTTGGCGACCGGTTTAGCCGCAGCTTTCGCCAATGGCTTGGCAGCGGGTTTGGCGGCGGTTTTCGTGGCGGGTTTCGCCGCTGCCGTTTTCGACGCCGAAGGCACCGAGGCGCCCGTCAGTTTTTCGATTTGCTTGGTCAGCAGATCAACTTTGCTGTGCAAGGCTTTGACTTCGTTGCGGCTCGGTACGCCCAAGCGGGAGATCGCGCTGTTCAGACGCTTGTCGAAAGCCCCCTCCAGTTCGCCCCATTTGCCCAGCGCCAGGTCCTTCACGTCACCGACGCGGGACTTGGTCGAAGCCTTGGCCGTGTCGACGGTTTTACCGACGGTGGCCTTGGTTTCTTTCTCGGCTTTTTCGCCGTCTTTCACCAGCGTTTCGAAAAGCTTACTGCCGTCATTGCTGATCTTCGAGTAAGCGCCTAAACCAGCCAGCCAGATTTGGCGGGAGTATTTCTCCACCTCACCAATCCAGGAGCTGCCTTCTTTTTCGGTTTTCTTTTTGCCAGCCATCCCGCTCTCCTTATTGTTTACGCGCGACACGTTCAAGCAATGCCGTCAGCTCATCGAGCTTAGCAGACAGTGTCTCAACATCATGTTTAGACGGAATGCCGATGCGATTCAAGGCGCCGGCCACACGGCGGTCGAAGGCGCTCTCGATTTTGTCGAGTTGCACTTCCACACGGCCTTTGGCTTTGGTGATTTCGCCGGTAACGTCGTCTTTCGCCGAATCGATTTCGCTGTTGGCGGCTTCGATTTTTTCGTCGATGACTTTCTTGGCTTTCTTTTCGGTCTGCTCGCCGGTCTTGATCAGCTCTTTGACGTACTCGGCGCCTTCCTGCCCGGCCTTCACGTAGGCACCTAGGCCTGCGAGCCATATTTTGCGGGCGTAGAGACGAACCTCTGAGAACGTTTTCGCTTCTTCGGCTTCGATTTTTTTCTTCAGAATCACTTTGGCCATGGTGCACCTCACGCTCGAAAGGGATAGGAGGAACCGCCCCGCAGACGGGGGCATGGGCACAAAGTAGAGAGAAAAATTAGAAAGCTCACCCTAGGTTGAAGGTGGCTGCATGAGGTTCTTCGCCTGGCGCTGATCCCTGTAGGAGCCTGCTTGCTGGCGAAAGCGGTGTTTCAGTCGAAACCAATTCGTCCGACCCACCGCTTTCGCCAGCAAGCCGGCTCCTACAAAGTGGCGTGCCGCGTTACGCCGTCAGCGCTTTATCCAATTGACGCTCGACCTCGGACTGGATCGTGCTGCTCATCGCCGAGAGGAAGAAATTCAGCTCGATGTTGACCCGCACCCGCGCGTCTTCCACCTCAACGGTGCCTTTGGCGCCCTTGCCTTCCAGCGACACGGTGTCGCCGTTCCAGCTGTGCTCGATGCCATATTTGTCGCCCAGCTTCTCGGCCAGCAGCTCAGCTTTCTCGCGAGCCTTGTCCTTGCCCAGTGCATGCGGGCGTTCCACGGTAATACGGGCCATCGGCGGGCTCCTTCATCGGCGTAAATCGTCGGGCCACTATACCAGCGGCGTTCGGCGAAGAAACTGTTGCCGGTGAGCCTTGTCAAGACAAAGCCAGCCCCGACGATTAGAATGGCGGCACTTTATTCCGGTGACAGCGATATGAACGATCCGCGCAAAGGCAGCGATGCCGAACCCACCACCCACTTCGGTTACAAAACCGTCGCTGAAAGCCAGAAGGCCGAGAAAGTCGCCGAGGTTTTCCACTCCGTGGCGGTCAAGTACGACCTGATGAACGACGTGCTGTCCGGCGGCATGCACCGCCTCTGGAAGCGGTTCACCATCGAGCTGTCCGGTGTGCGCACCGGCAACCGCGTGCTGGACATCGCAGGCGGCACAGGCGACCTGGCCAAGAAATTTTCCCACTTGGTCGGCCCCACCGGCGAAGTGGTGCTGGCCGACATCAACGCGTCGATGCTGAAAGTCGGTCGCGACCGCCTGCTCGATCGCGGCGTGGCCGGCAACATCAAGTTCGTCCAGGCCGACGCTGAAAAGCTGCCGTTCCCGGACAACCATTTCGACTGCGTGACCATCGCCTTCGGCCTGCGCAACGTCACGCACAAGGAAGACGCTATCCGCTCCATGCTGCGCGTCCTCAAACCGGGTGGCCGCCTGCTGGTGCTGGAATTTTCCAAGCCGACCAACAAAGTCATGTCCAAGGTCTACGACGCCTATTCGTTCGCGTTCATGCCGTTGGCGGGCAAGCTGATCACTAATGATTCGGAAAGCTATCGTTACCTGGCCGAATCGATCCGCATGCACCCGGATCAGGAAACCCTGAAGTCAATGATGGTGGAGGCCGGTTTCGATCGCGTGACCTACCACAACATGACGTCCGGTATCGTCGCTCTGCACCGTGGTATCAAGCCCTGATGCTGATCAGCGGCTTGCTCGCCAGTGCCGAGCACGGCATCAACCGTGTGCTGCAAATGGACAGCACCGCCCTGCCACGCCTTGAGCGCCTGAGCGGAAAGGTGATCGCGGTCGAGTGCACAAGCCCGGCGTTTCACCTGCACATTCTGCCCAGCGACGAAGGCCTGATGTTGGCCTCGCGCTGGGAAGCAGGCGCTGACGTGACCCTGCGCGCCCCGGCTGCCAGCCTCATGCGCCTTGCGCTGAGCAAGGACAAGAACGCCGTACTGCACAGCCCGGAGGTGGAGCTGGATGGCGAAAGCGCCGTGCTGCTGGAGTTGGTGGGCGTGTTGCAGGACCTGGAGCTCGACTGGGAATACGAGCTGCAACGCTGGCTCGGCCCAGTCGCCACGCCGCTGATGGGTGGCCACCTGCGCAACAGCGCACGCTGGACCCGCGAGAGCATGGCGAGCCTGAGCCACAACCTGGCCGAATACCTGGCCGAAGAATCCCGCACCCTGGTCGGCAAACGCGAGGCTGAAGCCCGCTTCGCCGAACTGGATCAGACCCAACAAGACCTGGAACGCCTCGAAGCCCGCTTCGAGCGTCTGGCCCACTCCCTCAAATCCAGCGATAACGCATGAGCCTGCTTGCCGTCCGCCGCCTGTTTCGCATCCAGCGTGTCGTAATCCGTTACCGCCTCGATGATCTTTTGTTCGCCCTGCCACTGCCGTGGTGGCTGCTCGCCGTGCGCTTCGTGCTGCCGTGGCGCTGGATTCCACGACGCAAAAGCGAGCTGACCCGAGGTGCGCGCCTGCGCTTGGCGTTGCAGGACCTGGGGCCGATCTTCATCAAGTTCGGCCAGTTGCTTTCGACCCGCCGTGACCTGCTGCCCGAAGACATCGCCGACGAGCTGATGATGCTGCAAGACCGCGTGCCGCCGTTCGAATCCGAGAAGGCGATTGCCCTGATCGAGTCGCAGTTGGGCGCGAAAATCAACGACGTGTTCAGTCGTTTCGATGTTGCGCCGTTGGCGTCTGCGTCTGTCGCGCAGGTCCACGCCGCCCGTCTCAAGACCGGTGAAGAAGTCGTCGTGAAAGTCGTGCGTCCGGGCCTCAAACCGGTCATCGGCTCGGACCTGGCGTGGTTATTCATCCTCGCCAAGATCGCCGAGCGTTTGTCTGCCGACGCCCGCTTGCTGCACCCGGTGGACGTGGTCGCCGACTACGAGAAGACCATCTACGACGAACTCGACCTGTTGCGCGAAGCGGCGAACTCCAGCCAGCTGCGGCGCAACTTCGAAGGCTCGACGATGCTGTACGTGCCTCAGGTCTACTGGGACTGGTGCCGCCCGAAAGTGCTGGTCATGGAGCGGATTTACGGCGTTCAGGTGACCGATCTGGCGACGCTCGCCGATCAGCGCACCGACATGAAGAAACTCGCCGAGCGCGGTGTGGAGCTGTTTTTCACCCAAGTGTTCCGCGACAGCTTCTTTCACGCCGACATGCACCCCGGCAACATTTTTGTCAGCACGGTTTCGCCGTGGGACCCGCAATACATCGCCATCGACTGTGGCATCGTCGGCAGCCTGACGCCGGAAGACCAGGATTATCTGGCGCGCAACCTGTTTGCATTCTTCAAGCGGGATTATCGTCGTGTCGCGCAGCTGCACATCGATTCCGGCTGGGTGCCCGCTGAGACCAAGCTCAACGAGTTTGAAGCCGCGATTCGTACCGTGTGCGAGCCGATCTTCGAGAAACCGCTCAAGGACATTTCCTTCGGTCAGGTGCTGATGCGCCTGTTCCAGACCGCGCGGCGCTTCAACATGGAAGTGCAGCCGCAACTGGTGCTGTTGCAGAAAACCCTGCTCAACATCGAAGGCCTGGGCCGTCAGCTGTACCCGGAACTGGACTTGTGGAGCACCGCGCAGCCGTTTCTGGAGCGCTGGATGCGCGAGCGCGTCAGCCCTAAAACGCTGATCGGCAACCTGCAATCCCAGGTCGAACAGATTCCGCATCTGGCGAACATGACCCGCGACCTGCTGGAGCGTCTGTCGCAACCGCACACTTCCGATCCCGCGCCTCCGTACTCGCGCAAGGGCGACCACTGGGCGTTGCGCATGATCGGCGCAGCATTGCTGGGCGGTGGCGTGGTGCTGGCGACGGCCCATACTCAATCAGGCGACGAACTGATCGCGCTGAGTGCCTGGCCTGCGCTGCTGATGCTGGTCGCCGGGCTCTATCTGGTCGTGCGCCGATAGCCATCGGGGCGAGCCGCTGGCACACTAACCCACCCACCCATCGGCCGGAGCCGACGATGAAAGACTGGCTGGACGAGATTAAATGGGACAGTGACGGTTTGGTGCCAGCGATTGCGCAGGACCACAAGACCGGGCGCGTCCTGATGATGGCCTGGATGAACCGCGAAGCGCTGAGCCTGACGGCCACCGAAAACCGCGCCATCTATTGGTCGCGCTCCCGTGGAAAATTGTGGCGCAAAGGCGAAGAATCGGGCCATGTGCAGAAATTGCACGAACTGCGTCTGGACTGCGACGCCGATGTCATCATTCTGATGGTCGAGCAGATCGGCGGGATCGCCTGCCACACCGGCCGCGAAAGCTGTTTCTACCGGGTTTTTGACGGTGCAGGCGACGATGCAGGCTGGAAGACCGTGGACCCGGTCCTCAAAGACCCGCACGCCATTTATCACGCAGGACACTGAACATGACCGATACCCTGTCTCGCCTTGCCCAAGTGCTCGAAGAGCGCAAAGGTGCGGCTGCCGACTCCTCCTACGTCGCCAGTCTCTATCACAAGGGGCTGAACAAGATTCTGGAGAAGGTCGGCGAAGAGTCGGTCGAAACCATCATCGCTGCCAAGGACGCCGCCGTCAGCGGGGACTGCAGCGATGTCATCTACGAAACGGCAGACTTGTGGTTTCATAGCCTGGTGATGCTCGCAGCGCTGGGCCAGCACCCGCAAGCCGTACTCGATGAACTGGATCGCCGTTTCGGCCTGTCCGGACACGTCGAAAAAGCTGCTCGTTCGACGGATTAAACACGGGCCTGCGAGCCCTGAAATCATTGTGAGGAACGCGTCATGGGCATTTTTGACTGGAAACACTGGATCGTCATTCTTGTGGTCGTCGTATTGGTCTTCGGCACCAAGAAACTGAAAAACCTGGGCACTGACGTTGGCGAGTCGATCAAAGGCTTCCGCAAGGCCATGAACGACGAAGAAAAACCGACCGAGCAACCGCCTGTTCAGCCACAACCAACCGCGCAGCCTGTTCCACCGACTCAGCCGCCGTATCAGCCGCACACCATCGACGGCACTGCGCAGAAAGTCGAAGAGCCCATCCGCAAAGACTAGGTCGTGACGCATGTTTGGTATCAGCTTCTCTGAACTGCTGCTGGTCGGCCTCGTTGCCCTGCTGGTATTGGGCCCCGAGCGTTTGCCAGGGGCAGCGCGGACGGCCGGGCTTTGGATCGGGCGTCTGAAACGCAGCTTCAACGCGATCAAACAGGAAGTTGAGCGCGAAATTGGCGCCGATGAAATTCGTCGTCAATTGCACAACGAGCACATTCTTTCGCTGGAAGAAGAAGCGCGCAAAATCATGCAACCGCAGCAAGCGGCGGCGCCCGTCGTGCCGACAGCGGTTCAGCCGGTCAGCGAGCCCGCAGCGCCGATCATGGGTGCCGCACCCACGCCACCGAGCGCCGACATTGGCCCGGCAGCGCCTGCTGAAAGCGCGTCGGTCACGCCGCCCGCTGCGCAGCCCGAGCCTGTTCCGCCTGTCGCGACACCTGCGCCCGCTCCGGTGGCCACCACGCCCACGGCCGTGCCGGGCGCGCCTTCCGCCAACGATTCGACACAGCCCCCACGAGCCCCATGAGCGAAATCCCGGAAAACGACCAGCAAATGCCGCTGGTCTCGCACCTCACTGAGCTGCGCTCGCGCCTGTTGCGTTGCGTGCTGGCGATCTTCGTGATCTTCGGTGCGCTGTTCTACTTCACGCAGAAGATCTACACCTTTGTCTCGGCGCCACTGCGCAAGTTCTTGCCCGAAGGCGCGACGATGATCGCCACTGATGTGGCCTCGCCGTTTCTGACACCGTTCAAGCTGACGATGATGGTGGCGCTGTTCCTGGCAATGCCGGTCATCCTGTACCAGATCTGGGGCTTCATCGCGCCGGGCCTGTACAAACACGAAAAACGCGTGGCGGTGCCGCTGCTGATTTCCAGCATCATTCTGTTCTACGCCGGGATGGCCTTCGCCTACTTCCTGGTGTTCCCGCTGATCTTCCACTTCTTCGCCAGCGTGACTCCGGAAGGGGTGTCGATGATGACGGACATCTCCAGCTATCTGGATTTCGTCATGACGCTGTTCCTGGCGTTCGGCGTGGCGTTTGAGATCCCGGTCGCGGTCGTGTTGCTGGTGTGGATCGGCATCGTTGACGTGAAGTACCTGAAGAAGATTCGCCCCTATGTGGTGATCGGGTGCTTTGTGGTCGGCATGATCCTGACCCCGCCGGACATTTTCTCGCAGACGCTGCTGGCCGTGCCTATGTGGCTGCTGTTTGAAATCGGCGTGTTGTGCAGCTCGATGGTTACCAAACGCGGCGACCACGAAGACGACGAGAAGGCCGAAGACGAGCAAGACCAGCCGCCAGCGACCCAGCCGTGAACCTGCTGCTTCTGGAAGAGGCCGACTTCATCTCGGCTGATCGGGTGGTGTTGCGCGATCGGCGCCTCACACACATGCAAGAGGTGCATCGTTCGGAGGTCGGCGACAGTCTGCGCGTTGGACGCGTGGGCGGCTTGCTCGGCAGCGCGCAGTTACTGCGTCTCGAACCCCGCGAGGCGGAACTGTCTGTCAGTTTCGACCGTGAGCCTCCCGCCAAACTGCCGCTGACCCTGGTGCTCGCCCTGCCCCGCCCCAAAATGCTGCGCCGGGTATTTCAGACCGTCGCTACCATGGGTGTGCCCAAGGTCATCCTGGTCAACAGTTACCGCGTCGAGAAAAGCTTCTGGCAGACGCCGTTTCTGGAGCCTGGGGCGATTCGTGAGCAACTGATCCTGGGCCTGGAACAGGCGCGGGACAGCGTGTTGCCGGAAATCGTCATCGAGAAACGCTTCAAGCCGTTCGTCGAAGACCGGCTGCCTGCCATCGTTGAGGGGACGCTTGGGTTGGTTGGGCATCCCGGCGATTACCCGGCCTGCCCGCGTGCGGTCAATGAGCCGGTCACTTTGGCCATCGGCCCGGAAGGCGGCTGGATTCCCTACGAAGTCGACCTGCTGCGCGAATCCGGCCTGAACCCCGTGCAGCTCGGCGACCGCATCCTGCGGGTCGAAACCGCCGTGACTGCCCTCCTCGCCAGACTGTTCTAACGATCAAGAGCATCGCGTCTTCAAAACCACACGACCCTATGCACCTGACACACCGCATGCACGGTGTTTACTGCCGGCTTCCGGCAGATCGCAGGCAAGCCAGCTTGTATGGTAAGACTCGAAGGGGTGGGTGGGACCAAAAGCCAGCTTCTGACTGTTAGCAGCAGTACAGACCG
>NZ_JBIVNG010000006.1:437010-484342 GCF_044753445.1 Pseudomonas sp. NPDC088368 | reverse complement strand
GCGGAGTGGGTCGAGCGGCATGGATGCCGCGAGAGCGCCGCAAGGACATGGATGTCCGTTCGGCGCGGGCCCACGGAGCGTCGCCGGAGTGAGGGTATTCCGACGAAGGAGGAACCCAACCAGGAGCAGGCACTTTTGGTTACTTTTGGTGCTTTTCAAAAGTAACTCGCCGAAGGCGAAACGCTTCTGCGGTTAGGCAAAACCCGAGGAAATGGATATTCACACACCTCGAAAAAACACCCTCAAACATCCAACTCCTTCATCCGGTGATAAAGCGTCCGCCGGGGAATGTTCAGTTCCTGGCTCACCGCATCAATACTGTTGTTGTGCCGCTTCAACGCTGCCTGGATCAACACCTTCTCGATCACCCGCATCTGCGATTTCAACCCTGTCGACGACTCGCCCTCTTCCCCAGGCTCCTCGCCCAACAACGGAAACCCCAGCACAAACCGCTTGGCGGCCGACTTCAGCTCACGAATGTTTCCCGGCCAGTCATGGTTCAACAACACATGCCGCAACACCGTACTCACCTCCGGCATCACCCGTCCCGACTCACGGGCGGACGACAGCGCGAAGCGCCGAAACAGCGGAATGATCCGCTCACGCTGCGCCCGCAATGGCGGCAGTTTCAGCGTCAGCACGTTGAGCCGAAAATACAGGTCCCGGCGAAACCGCCCTTGGTCCACCAACTCATCCAGCGCGTGCTGCGCCGAGGCGATCACGCACACATCCAGCGCAATCGACGTGGTCGACCCCAGCCGTTCAAGCTCACGTGTTTCCAGCACGCGCAACAGCTTGGCCTGAAGACTCAACGGCATGCTGTCGATTTCATCCAGGTACAACGTCCCGCCCTGCGCCGCTTCGATGTACCCGACGCGGGAACGGTCCGCCCCGGTGTAGGCGCCGCTGACCACGCCGAACAATTCGCTCTCGGCCAGCGTCTCCGGAATGGCCGCGCAGTTCATCGCCACCAGACGCCCCTTGCGCCCCGACAACCCGTGGATGCGCTCCGCCACGGTGTCTTTGCCGGTGCCGGTTTCCCCCGACAGCAGCACATCAATGCCCAGTTGCGAAATACTCTGGGCGATGACTGTCAGGTTCGGCACCTGATGGTCATCGGCGGGCTCATCTTCAAAAAAATCGTAAACACTCATCCCCAACCTCTGGCAGTTCACGCGCCTGCAAGCGCCCGTCGCTGCGGGCGGGCCGAGCGATTCGTGGGACAACAGGCGTCAGGTGTTACGAAAACAGCGGATCGGATACCGCGAGGCAGCTAAGGCCCAGTTCTTTCATGCGGTGATACAGGGTACGCCGGGGAATCTCCAGCTCCTGAATCACGGCATCGAGGCTGTGTTTGTGGCGCTTCAACGCGTCCTCGATGAGCATCTTTTCGATCACCCGCAACTGGGTTTTGAGGCCGGTTTCAGGATCACGATCCGGTTCGATGTCGGCACCCAGCAATGGGAAACCGAGGACGAAGCGCTTGGCCACCGACTTGAGTTCGCGAATGTTGCCGGGCCACGCGTGGCTCAACAGCACCTGCACCAGACCGGTGTCCAGTGAAGGAACCGAGCGGTTGAAATCGCGGGCGATGGACTGGGTGAACTGGTCGAACAACGGCAGGATCTGTTCGCGACGGTTGCGCAAGGCTGGCATCTGGATCGTCAGCACATTGAGGCGAAAGAACAGGTCGCGGCGAAACAGCCCTTGTTCCACGAGTTCATCCAGCGGCCGTTGCGCCGAAGCGATGACCCGCAAGTCCACGGGGATGAATGCGGTGGAGCCCAGGCGTTCGATCCCGCGGGTTTCGAGAATGCGCAGTAACTTGGCTTGAAGGCTCAGGGGCATGCTGTCGATTTCGTCCAGGTACAACGTGCCGCCGCAGGCTGCTTCGATGTACCCCTGACGTGCTCGGCTGACGCCGGTGTACGCGCCGTTGACCACACCGAACAACTGGCTCTCGGCGAGCGATTCCGGGATTGCCGCGCAGTTCATGCCGACGAAGGCACCGGTCCGACCCGATAGCTCATGAATGGCCTTGGCCAACGTGTCCTTGCCGGTTCCGGTCTCGCCGCACAGCAGCAGGTCCATGCTCAGACTCGCTGTATTCAACGCTATCTGATGAACATCCAGCGTTGTATTTGCCCCTAAAGATGCCCAGCCGCTTACATCGATTTCGTCCTTCATCGATACCTCTCAAATTGGGTGCAAGCGAGTTATTAGTACCACGCATTACAAAGGCAGCAATAATTAATTTTAGTTCCCGCGCTTGATGAGAACAGGTTCACAAGGTTCCCCAGTGATATCAATATGACTGCACTCTTCCGCGCAACTAATACATGCACAGCCCCTTTCAAACGCGTATTTAAATTTAAGACTTGCCTCGCTCAAGGCAATGTTTTAACAGGGCATCGATAGCGCAAAATAATTCTCATCGACTATCACAATATATTAACAATCAATGGGTTATGCTACATTTCAGTGCGCCCAGCCCCCGGTTTCCTTGTATTCGTCAGAAAACCATCACCCCTCGTCAGCGGACTTAGTTCAAGCGGCTATTAGTTCTCCAAGTAACATCGTCATGTTTGCATTTAAAGTCACGCTCACTTACACCTTCCTTAACACTCACTTTCTGAATACAAAGTGACTCCTTCTTTACCTCAACTCCCCTCGTTCAGCTTTAACGTTAGCGCGACACTTTAAATGACTCAGTGGCGACAACTTAATAAAGGCCACGCACTCTTTTCTATACCGTTCAAACATTCGGAAATCCAACTAAGGCCATTCGGATTTCCGAACGGTGCTTTATCCATTCAGCAACTCCGCCTGAACGCCCCTGTATTCCGGGGGTTTGCGTGGACGCGACGTGGCCGATTTCCGCCACCTGAGCACCGCAACGCGGCCTTTGTTTCTTGTTCGTGTCGACTGCGACATAACTAAGGACCCCCTACGCGATGACGAGCGGCGACCTGTGATAACGAGGCATTCGCGAAACAAATACTCATGCGATGTTTCAAGATATTTCTGAAACACGATAAATCGCTCTGTATCAGCAAGGGTACAAGGGTGCGAAAAAGTTCACGGCGTATGCCACGATTTAGATGAACGAATATATGGCCCGGCGACACCACAGCAGGCTTGAAGCGCTAAATGCCTGCCTCAGGAAGGTTTGTATCCGTACGGTTACCAACACGCTTTTTTTGCAGCGGTGCACCGAAGCGGGTCACGGCGATCGGTGGAGCGAGTTCCGCCCTCAGGGCGCCAACCGGACGGACGGCGATACCGGCGAGGTGGTCGCCGCAAGCGCTTCACTTGACGCCTGTGACCCATACGGGCCCATTTTCGCGAGGCTGGCGGACAGTTGCTGCGCCTGGTCCTTGGGCACGAGCAGATGGGTGGGACCATCGACGGTTTTTTTGCGCAGGTATGCCGGATTCAGGCCGAGCAGCACCGCCTCGTCCACCCCGGCGCTGGCCGCCAACTGGCTGAGGTCTACGGGACGGGTCAGTTCGATAGCAGTGAAATACGGCGCATTGGCCACGGGGCTGAGCTGCACGCCGTACACCTCCGGTTCCCGCACCAGCATCGACAGTGCCAGCAGCCGTGGCACGTAATCCTGGGTTTCTTTCGGCAGGTTCAGGTGCCAGTAATCGGTGGGCAGGCCATGTTGCTGGTTGGCCTCGACCGCCCGGCTGACGGTGCCCTCGCCCGCGTTGTACGCCGCCATCGCCAGCAGCCAGTCACCGTTGAACTGATCGTGCAGGCGCGTGAGGTAATCCATGGCCGCCTTGCTCGACGCCACGACATCGCGTCGACCGTCATACCAGGCAGTCTGTCGCAAATTGAAGTCGCGCCCGGTGGCCGCCATGAACTGCCACAACCCTGCCGCGTCCTTGATCGAGTTGGCTTTGGGGTTGTAGGCGCTCTCGACAATGGGCAGCAGCGCCAGCTCCGCAGGCATGCCCCGCTGGTCCAGGCTTTCGGCGATGAAATGCAGATAGGGGCTGGCGCGCAGGCTGGCGTTGCGCAAGAAACCGGGATTGCTCAACAGCCAGTCACGCTGGCGGACGATGCGCGGGTTCTCCCCCGTGTCGTCCACCAGGCTGAACCCCTGCCCCAGCCGTCCCCAAATATCACTGCCGTCATACGCCGCCGCCATGACGCGAGGGCGCGGACGGACGCTGACGTCCGGCGAACGATTGAGCCCGGCCACCAGTCGCGGAGTGCGCTCGACCGAAGGCGGCAACGGATAACCGAGCACCTCATGGTCGAGGGTCTGGCAACCGGCGCAGAGCATGGCGAGGGCCAGCGAACCGAAACGGACATGGCGAACGAAAGTGGGCCCCAAAAGTGGGGTCGAGGCAGGTGGCATGGGGGGCGGGTCCTGAGAGCGATTACCCTAGGTGGCACCCGCGCCCGCCCGGTTCCATAAACAGTGACTCAACAACGACGTTCCATTCACCGAGTCCGGCGATCAGGCGCTCAGGTGTTTGGGTTCGGTCTGCGTGACGAGCCCCGCACGTCGATGGTAGGCCTCGACGTACGCATCCCGCGACGGTGCCAGGTGCGCCCGGCACAACTCGACCAGGCAATGCGAGTCGCCTGCCTTAAGGGCTTCGATGATCTGCCAATGCTCGCGACGGGCTCGCTCAAGCTGCTCAGGCAGCACCAGCGAGGATGAGCGAATAGAGTGCGCCCGTTGCGCATGGTCCTGGATGGCAGCGACCAATACGGGATTATCGGACAGCGCAAACAGCTGCCGATGGAAGCTCATGTTGGCGCGGAACACCAACCGTAAATTGCCAGCGGTTACCTGAGCGTCGTGTTCACGTTGGGTCGCCTCCAGCGCCTGCATTTTCTCTTCCGGCACCGGGAAGCGGATCAACTGCACGCACTGGCATTCAAGCAGCTCGCGAACGGCGTACAGGTCTTCGACTTCTTTGATGGTGTATGCCCGTACCAGCGCGCCGACATTGCGTTTACGCTCCACGAGCCCCATGCGCTCAAGCTCGACCAGCACCTGCCGCACCACATGCCGCTTGAGATTGAAACGCGCCAGCAACTCATCCTCCACCAGGCGCTCACGCGGGTGCAGGAAACCCAGCACGATTTCTTCTTCAAGCGTCTGGACGGCCCGTTCCAGGCCGCTTTGTGGGTCATCGAATTCCATAGAATGCATAACGGGGGATTGCGCTCGGTTTGAGTGGATTGACTGCGCCAGACTGCCACAAACCCTCGTCCGCCGCAGCTTCGAATGAGCATGACGTCCAAACATCGCGGCGCTTGCATCGCCCGGCCCATTCATGATTTCATCGCCTTCACGGATTATCAATAATATCCCCAATAATAAAATCGACAGAGGTGACCATGCCTGATCACAACCCCGTTATCAAACCGCTGGGCATCCGTAAGGGCCTGACCAATTACGGCGACACCGGGTTCGCGCTGTTCCTGCGCAAAGCCTTCATCAAGGGCGCCGGGTACACCGACGACGCGCTGAACCGCACCATCGTGGGCATCGCCAACACCGGCAGCGGCTATAACCCCTGCCACGGCAATGCGCCGCAATTGATCGAAGCGGTGAAACGCGGGGTGATGATGGCGGGCGGCCTGCCCATCGACTTCCCGACCATTTCCATCGCCGAAAGCTTCTCGCAACCGACCAGCATGTACCTGCGTAACCTGATGTCCATGGACACCGAAGAGATGATCCGAGCCCAGCCCATGGATGCCGTGGTGCTCATCGGCGGGTGCGACAAGACAGTGCCTGCGCAACTGATGGGCGCGGCCTCGGCGAATGTGCCGATGGTGCAATTGGTGACGGGGGCAATGCTCACCGGCGGCCACCGGGGTGAACGGGTTGGCGCCTGCACGGACTGCCGCCGATTCTGGGGTCAGTACCGCGGCGATCAGATCGACGAGCAGGAAATCACCGAGGTCAACGACAAACTGGTGGCCAGCGTGGGCACCTGCTCGGTGATGGGCACCGCCAGCACCATGGCCTGCATCGGCGAAGCCCTGGGCATCGTGATGCCGGGGGGCGCCTCGCCACCGGCGGTGACGTCCGACCGTATCCGCATCGCCGAACTCAGCGGGCGCCAGGCGGTGATCATGGCCCAGACCGATCTGACGCCGGACAAAATCCTGACCGAGAAAGCCTTCGAAAACGCCCTGCGCGTGCTGCTCGCCATCGGCGGCTCGACCAACGGCATCATTCACCTCACCGCCATCGCCGGGCGCATGGGGTTCGAGATTGACCTTGAAGCCTTCGACCGCATGAGTCGCGAAACCCCGGTGTTGGTCGACCTCAAGCCTTCGGGCCAGCACTACATGGAAGACCTGCACCGCGCGGGCGGCCTGCAGACGGTGCTGCGTGAACTGCGCTCGCAGCTGCACCTGGACACGCTGACCGTGACCGGGCGCACGTTGGGCGAAGAGCTCGACGCCGTGCCGTCGTTCAAGCAGGACGTGGTGCGCACGTTCGCCAATCCGATTTACCCGGCCGGTGGCATCGCCTTTCTCAAGGGCAATCTGGCGCCCAACGGTGCCATCATCAAACAATCTGCTGCCGACCCGGTGCTGATGGAGCACGAAGGCCGCGCGGTGGTCTTCGAGAATTCCGAAGACATGACGGCCCGCATCGACGATCCCGATCTGGACGTCAACGCGGACGACATTCTGGTGCTCAAGAACATTGGCCCGATTGGCGCGCCGGGCATGCCGGAAGCGGGCTATTTGCCGATCCCGAAGAAACTCGCCCGGGCCGGGGTCAAGGACATGGTGCGTATCTCGGACGGCCGCATGAGCGGCACCGCTGCCGGGACCATCGTCCTGCACGTCACCCCCGAGGCGGCGCTCGGTGGCCCGTTGGCCCTGGTGCGCAATGGCGACCGGATTCGCCTGAGCGTGGCCGACCGCTGCATCGAAATGAAGGTGTCCGCGGAGGAGCTTGAACGGCGCAAGGCCGAGTGGGTACGCCCGGTGCCGCAAGGTGCCGAACGCGGCTATCGCAAGCTGTTCTTCGAGCAGACCACCCAGGCCGACAAAGGCTGCGATTTCGAATTCCTGCGCCCGCCGCAGATGATCGCGCGGGTGCCTGCCAGCGACTGATCGCCACGGTTTTCCACGGATGTACGCCGCTGCCTCGGTCAGAGGCAGCGACGCACGGGCTCTAACAATAAAAAAGGACCGTCGTCATGACCGCTCGCCCTACCCGAATCAGGTACCTGATTCTGTTGATGCTGTTTATCGTCACCACGCTGAACTACGCCGACCGCGCCACACTGTCGATTGTCGGGTCCACGTTGCAAAAGGACCTGGGCCTGACCCCGGTGCAGATGGGCTTTATCTTCTCGGCATTCGCCTGGGCCTACGTCATCGGGCAGATTCCCGGTGGCTGGCTGCTGGATCGCTTTGGCTCCAAACGGGTGTACGCCTGGAGCATCTTTCTGTGGTCGGTGTTTACCTTGATGCAAGGCTTCGTCGGCTTTCTCAGCGTGGGCGCCATCGTCGTGGCGCTGTTCATCCTGCGCTTCATCGTCGGGCTCGCGGAGTCGCCGTCGTTCCCCGGCAACAGCCGAATCGCGGCGGCGTGGTTTCCGACCGCAGAGCGCGGCACGGCGGCCGGGATCTTCACTTCCGCACAGTATTTTGCGACCGTGCTGTTCGCTCCGCTGATGGGCTGGATTACCTTCCACTACGGCTGGCATTACGTGTTCGTGGTGATGGGCGGCCTGGGCATGCTGATGGCGGCGATCTGGTTGAAGACCATTCATGCGCCTCGCCAGCACCCCGACGTGAATGAAGCCGAACTGCAGCACATTGCCAGCGGCGGCGGCCTGATCGAGATGGACCAGATCGGCGTCAAGAACGAGTTCACCCGCCCCCGCTGGACCCACTTCAAGCAACTGCTGACCAATCGCATGATGCTGGGCGTATTCATCGGCCAATACTGCATCAATACGCTCTCGTATTTCTTCCTGACCTGGTTCCCGGTGTACCTGGTGCAGGAGCGCGGGATGTCGATTCTCAAGGCCGGGCTGATCGCTTCGATTCCCGCCGTCTGCGGATTTCTCGGGGGCGTGCTGGGCGGGATCATTTCCGACGCCATGCTGCGCCGGAACTATTCCCTCACGGTCTCGCGCAAAGCGCCACTGGTGCTGGGCATGCTGATGTCCACCAGCATGATCGCCTGTAACTACATCGACGCCGAATGGCTGGTGGTGGCGGTGATGGCTATCGCGTATTTCGGCAAGGGTTTCGGCGCCGTGGGCTGGGCCGTGGTCGCCGACACCGCGCCCAAGCAGATCGCCGGGTTGTGTGGCGGGATGTTCAACGGCTTCGGCAACACCGCCGGCATCACCACGCCGATTGTGATCGGTTTCATTTTGCAGGCCACCGGTTCGTTCGAATGGGCGTTGATTTTCGTGGCGGCAAACGCCTTGCTGGCGATGTTCTGTTACCTGGTGATCGTCGGCAAAATCGAACGCATGTCACTCAAGGACGAGCCTGACGTCATCGCCATGCAATCGACATCGGCGGCACAGCGCACGCCGTGAGCGCGTCCACGGCGCCTACCCCAAGACACGGAGAAAGGACTGGATATGCTCGCTCACCTGTTCAGTATGTTGCGTCAACAGGCTATGACCGCCGCCCTCGATCGCCGTCAGCCGGGCGCCGGGCATGCCATGTGCCAGTTCATGGGCATGCTCCAGCGGGCAATCCTGATCGTCACTGCCGTGAATGATCAGGGTCGGCAGGTCGATACCGGGCAGCATCGAGCGTTGGTCGGTGTGCCGGATCGATTGCCAGGTCCAGGCCACCGCGTCGTGGTCGGCGCCCCCTTTGATGGAGAGCCGACGTTCGCGCTCGGCAATCTCATCGAGCAGCGCGGGGCCGTCACTGCGAAACCAGTTGACCCGTGCCAGGCAAGGGGTGGCGGAAATCAGAATCAGCGCCCGGGGGCGTCGTGCACGGGGGTCGCTCAAGTACTCCAGCGCCACCGAGGCGCCCATGCTCCAGCCCGCGAGGATAAAAGGTCCGGCTTCGCCCAGTTGATCGGCGGCCGCACGCGCATCGTCGACGAAACCCTGCAACCGGTAGTCGTCGGCATGGGTACCGCGAAACGCTTCGCCACGTCCACGCAGGTTGGGCGCGACGACTTCGCAGGCGCCGTCGAGGCTGCGCGCCACCCCCAGCCAGCCTTGCCGCGAACCCTGAATACCGTGCAACGCCAGCAGTTGAATCATCTGAAACTCCGATAGAGGTTTGCGTCAAGATGCCCACGCCCATCATGGGGAAACCCATTGCAGATTATCAATGATGCAGTCGATAAACAGTCCGAGGACCCGTCTCATGTCTGATCATCGCGCGCCTGCCCAATCCACGGCGCTGTGCCTTGCGCCGTTTGAAACCTCGCAAGTCAGCACCTTCAGCGTGCCTCCCGGCGCCTGCGACACCCACGCCCATGTGGTCAGCGCCTCCAGCGAGTTTCCGTTCGCGGCAGGTCGCAGCTACACCCCGCCCCCCGCGCCGGAAGCGGAGTACCTGGCGATGCTCGACCGCATGGGCATGAGTCGCGGCGTGCTGGTTCAAATCAGCGTCTACGGCACCGACAACCGCTACATGCTCGACGTGCTTGAGCGCCATCCCGAGCGCTTGCGAGGCGTGGCGGTCGTCGATGCGGAAATCGAGGACGCCGAACTGCTGCGCATGCACCGCCTGGGTGTGCGCGGTGTACGTCTGAACGTGCTGTTTGGGGGCGGCGTCGGCTTCGACAGCATGGAGCGACTGGCCGCACGGATTGCGCCACTGGGGTGGCACATGCAGTTTCTGATGGACGTGCGTGATCTGCCTGACCTGATGCCCCGCATGAAAACGCTTCCCTGCCCGGTGGTGATCGATCACATGGGTCACATGCCCGTGGCCGACGGTCTTTCGGCACCCGGTTTCAAAGCGTTGCAGCAGATGATCGGCGATCAGGGCTGGTGGACCAAGCTGTCAGGGGCCTATCGCATCAGCGACCGGCCCGATGGCTACCCCGACGTCACCCCTTGGGCCCGCGAGCTGTTCAAGACGGCACCGGAACGCATGTTTTGGGGCAGCGACTGGCCCCATGTCGCGATTGATCCCATGGTCGACACCGGGCTGATGCGCAATTTGCTCGCCGAATGGCTGCCGGACGACGCGCATCGCCGTCGAGTCCTGGTCGACAACCCTGCTCGACTCTACGGCTTCCCGAGTGACATCACCCCTGACCACTGAGCCCTGTGCCCGCTGCTGGCGCAACGGCTTGGCATGACAACCACCGATTTCAGGATAAAAACAACAATGAAATGGTACCGAGAGCTCGACACGAATGGGCGCCGCACGTTCCTCGCTGCATTTGGCGGCTGGACCCTGGATGCGCTGGATTTCATGGTGTTCACCTTCGTCATCTCGACGTTGATGCACCTGTGGGATATCGACAAAGGCCAGGCCGGCATGCTCGGCACCGTGACCCTCTTGTCTTCGGCGGTCGGTGGCTGGCTTGCCGGCATCCTCGCCGACCGGTATGGCCGCGTGCGCATTTTGCAAGTGACGATCCTGTGGTTTTCGCTGTGTACCGTGGCCATAGGGTTTAGCCAGAGCTTCGAGCAACTGTTCGTGCTGCGAGCGCTTCAAGGCCTCGGTTTCGGTGGCGAATGGGCGGTGGGGTCGGTATTGATGGGAGAAATCGTTCGCTCCGACATCCGCGCCAAAGCGGTGGGCACCGTGCAGAGCGGTTGGGCGGTCGGCTGGGGCATCGCGGCGCTGGCCTACACGCTGGCGTTCTCGCTGCTGCCCGAAGAATGGGCGTGGCGCAGCCTGTTCTGGGTGGGGGTGCTGCCCGCGTTGCTGGTGCTGTTCATCCGTAAAAACGTCAAGGAACCGCAAGTGTTCCTCGATACCCGAAAACGTCAGGCCGAAGGCGAAGCGCGGCGTTCGTTCTGGGCCATTTTCTCGCCGGGGCTGGTGGGCACGACGTTGCTCGCAGCCTTGCTGTGCACCGGGATTCAGGGCGGGTATTACGCAATCACCACCTGGCTGCCAACGTTCCTCAAAGTCGAGCGCGGCCTTTCAGTAATCGGGACCGGCGGCTATTTACTGGTGATCATCAGCGGTTCGTTTTGTGGCTATCTGTGTGGGGCCTACCTCGGCGACCGGCTGGGTCGGCGCGGCAACCTGATCCTGTTTTCGATCCTTTCCGGGATCACCATTTACGCCTACACGCAGATGCATCTGACCAACAATCAGATCCTGTTTCTGGGCTTCCCCCTCGGTCTGGCGGCTTCCGGCATTTTCGGCGGGCTGGGGGCCATGCTCACCGAACTGTTCCCGTCCGCCTTGCGCGCCAATGGCCAGGCCTTCACCTATAACTTCGGGCGTGGCATCGGCGCGCTGTTTCCAACCCTGGTGGGCTACCTCAGCGCCAAGACCTCGTTGGGGCTGGCCATCGGCATGTTCGCTGGCGGCGCTTACTGCGTGGTGCTGATCAGCGCGCTGCTGTTGCCGGAAACCAAGGGACGAACGCTGGACTAGCGGTTCGACCAGCCTTCCACGGTGCGCACCAGATCGGTCAGGTCTCGGTGTCCGCCGTCCTGTTGCGCGGCGACGTTCCACAGTTGCCGCGCCGCGTTCCCCAGCCACATCGGCACGCCCAGCGCCTGGCATTCTTCAACAGCCAACCCGACGTCTTTGCAGACGCTGGAAATCGGGAAGCCAAAATCGAAGGTGCCCGGCAAGACGTGCTTGGGAAATTTGTCCATCGTCGCGCCGTTCTTGCCGCTGCCCGCGTTGATCACCGCCATCATGACCTCAGGGTCCAGGCCGCCTTTCACGCCCGCGACGAAGGCCTCGCTGGTGATCGCGAACGCGGTGGTCGAGAGCATGTTGTTGAGCAGCTTGAGCAGTTGGCCCTGCCCCGGTTGCTCGCCAACGATGAACACTTTGCCGAAGGCATCGAACAGCGGGCGCACGCGCTCCACCGCTGCCGGTTTGCCCGCGACCATCAGCGCCAGTGTGCCTTTCTTCGCCCCGGCAGCGCCGCCACTCACGGGCGCGTCCACGGTATCGATGCCCTTCGCGGCGAGCCCTTCGGCGACTTCCTGTTCCGCACGGGAACCGACGGTAGACAGGTCCACCAGAATGCGCACGGAAGTCCCTTCGATAATCCCGTCAGCGCCCAAAGCCACGGCCTTGAAAATCACCGGGCTTGGCAGGCTGGTGAAAATGATTTCGGCGCTGTCCGCCACCTCCCGCACACTGCCCGCGACCTTCGCGCCCAAGGCCCCCAGTTCATCCAGCGCGCCCTGATCCTTGTCGTAAATCACCAGCGAACGGCCCTGTTCCAGCAGCCGCCGCGCCATGGGCCGTCCCATGACGCCTACGCCGATGAAGCCCAGCAATTGATTGCTCATAAGTGTTTTCCTGTCTGTCAGAGACTGGCCAGGCGCATCAGCGCGCCAGCGTCGGTTGCCTGTTCCAGCGCCCAGAGCGCATCGATCAGCGGTTGCGGTTCGCATCCGGACCGGCCGTAATCGGAGAGGTCGCGGAGTTTGTCTTCGAGAAAATGATCGCTGAGGGGCGCGTCGAGGCTGCCGAGGGAAACGTCGACGGTTCGCGTGAGGACCGAACCAGAATTGAACGTGATCCGCACTTGCGCAGATTCCACCGAGTAGTCAGCGTCATCGACGAAATGCACACGTTCATACAACCCCCGCAGCCGTTGATCACTCACCGCTGCGTCACTGAATTCCGCCAGGCCGGCCATGCCCGTCGCGAGGCTGACCGCCACGGCGTGTTGCGCGCTGACTTGGGATTGCCGGCCGAAGCGAATGTCAGGCCGATCGGTGCGTTGACGCAATAACGGATGCCCGGTGAGTTCGATGCGCTGAATGTCGTCCAGCCCCCACGTGCGATCCCGCGCCAGTTCGAGGCACGCCTGAATCACCGGGTTAAGCACCACCCCGCAGGGATAGGGTTTGTAAGTGTTCGCCATCAAGGCCCAGCGCTCGCCCAGCCCAACGCTGACTTCGTCGAAACGCGGCTGTTCACCGAACACCTTCAAGAAACCGCGCTCACCTTCCAGTGGCTGGTCTGGCCCGACGAACCCGTCCTGTGCCAGCAATGCCGAGAGCAGGCCATTGCGCGCGGCATTGCCGACGCCCATGCTCTTCGCCGCGCTGCCGAGGGTTTCCACCAGCCCGCTGGCTTGTGCGCTGGCATTGCCAAATGCGCCGACCAATTGCCCGGCGTCGAGGCCGAGCACCTTGCCGATGGCCGCCGCCGCACCGAACACCCCGCAGGTCGAAGTGATGTGCCAGCCGCGCCGGTAGTGTTCGGGGGAAATCGCCATGGCGATCCGGCACTCGACTTCCACGCCCAACACGAACGCCAGCAATAGCTGTTCGCCGCTCACAGGCTGCGTTTCCGCCAGCGCGAACAACGCGGCGGCCACCGGTGCCGTCGGGTGCAGGATCGTCGGAATGTGCGTGTCGTCGTAGTCGAAGACATTGGCGCTCATGGCATTCAGCGACGCCGCGTTGAGCATGTCCATGACTTCCGCACGACCGATGATGTGGGCCGCGCCGCCTGCGTTGAAGCGCGCGAACAGCGTCGCCGCTTTCGCCACGTCCGGGTCGCTGCAACCGGCCAGCGACACCGCGAAATAATTCACCAATGCGCGATGGGCTTCGTGACGCACGTGGGCGGGAATGTCCGACCAGGTGGTGCGTTCGATGAAATGAGCGAGTTCTAGGCTGAGGCTTTGAGTCATGGGCAGTTCCGTTTTCCAAGGGTCATGTTCAGCATCGCTCACCCCGCCATCCACCCGTCATCCACCGGCAATGTCGCGCCGGTGATCGACCCTGCCGATTCGCTGCACAGGTAGACGATCAAATCCGCCACGTGGCTGGCCTCGACAAAGCGCCCTGTGGCCTGTTTGCCCTGCAGAAACTCTACGGTAGCGGTCTGGCGGTCGAGCTGTTTTTCGGCCATCAGCGCGGTCAGTCGGCTGTCGATGTTCGGCGTCATCACCGAGCCGGGGCACACGGCGTTGCACGTGATGCCCTGCCCCAGGGTTTCCACCGCCACGGCGCGGGTCAGGCCCAGCAGCGCGGTCTTGGTGGTCACGTAATCGATGCGGTTGGCGATGGCCCGCGAGCCATAGGCGGACGACAGGTTAAAGATGCGCCCCCATTGCCGTTCACGCATGCCCGGCAACACCCGCTGAATCGCCAGAAAGGCCGCCGTGACGTTTACCGCCATTGCCTGATCCCACCTCGCCAGCGGGAAGTCTTCGAGCGGCGCGAAATGCCGGATCACCGCGTTGTTGACCAGCACATCGATCGGCCCCGCCGCTGCGATCAGCGCTTCGACGCCTTCAGGTGTGGACAGGTCAGCGCGCACGTAACGCACTTGCACATCGTGAGTGCGTATCAGTTCTTCGCAGGTGCCGCGTACCTCATCGGGCATGGCCAAACCGTGCAGCACAACGTGGTAACCCGCTGCGGCCAGCCCGGTGCCCATCGCCAGCCCCAGGCCATCGGACGACCCGGTCACCAGTGCCGTGCGCCCTTTCATACCCCGGCTCCGTGGGCGTCGATGCGCACCGCGAACGACGGATCGCTCGGATCGACCGGCGCGAAGCGGTTCATCACGTCCGGGTCATGGCCGGGAATCACCACCGCGCCGGGGCGTTGCAGCCATTCGCGAATGCGCTCGTAGCCCTGATACATGTCGGCCAGGCTGTCGAGCACGGCGAAGGGCCGGTCCTGCTCCAGTTCGTCGTAATAGTGAATGGCATCCGATGCGAGGATCACCGGGCCTTCGGGCATTTCCACCACCACCGCCATCTGCCCTGGCGTGTGGCCGCCGAGTTCGTACAGCTCGATGCCGGGGATGAGCGTGTTCTGTTTTTCGTCGAGCAAAGTAATGCGGCCTTCACGGTGCAGCGCCTGAATGCGTTCGATATCCAACGGGTCGATGTGGTGACCGTATTGCGGGCGCTTGCCCATGTCGGTGCCCCAGAAGTCGAACTCCTTGCGCGACATGACGATCTTCGCGTTAGGGTACAGACCCAAGTTCCCGGCGTGGTCGTAGTGGGCGTGGGTCAACACCAGCAACTTGACCTCTTTAGGGTCGATGCCCAGGCGGGCCAGCGCATCGGCAGGCGCCACCACCGGTTGGCGTTTGCGTGCGGTTGCGGCCTCCGGGCTGAAACCGGTGTCGATGACGATGGTTTGCTCGGCGTTGCGAAAGATCCAGAAAAAATAATCCATGGTGATTTCCGCGTCCGGTTCCCGGTAGGCGCGGAAATTGTAATAGCACTCGCTTTTGGTGGTCTGCCGGGTGCCATAACGCACCACGATCACTTCGGGGTCGGTCCAGTTCGGTCTGACGGTCGAGGGTGTGTTCATGGGAAAAACTCCAGATAGGGTCGGTCTTCAGGTCTTGATTTCGTGAGGCTTTTCTTGCCCCGCCGCCACCACCGATAGCGGCGCCACGGCGATGTCTTCCAGCGATCGGTTCTTGGTTTCCGGGCCGATCGAGCCGACGATGATGGCTTGCAACAGCAGCGTGCCGACGATCAGCGAGATCACGCCGACGATGCCGAAACCCGCGAACACCGACGCGATGGCATAGGGCACGAGGATGTTCACGCCGCGCCCGATGGCGTTGCACAACCCGGCACCGCGCAGGCGCAATTCGGTCGGGAACAGCTCAGGCACATAACTCGCCACGCTCAACGACGACAGCACGTAGATGCACGCGGTGATCGCGAAGCCGGCGGCGATGATCGCGGTTTCGGTCTCGGCGAAGGGGTAGCTCACGCCAAAACCGATGCCCACCAGCGAGAACAGCACGATGCCCCATTTGCGTCCTAATCGTTCCGCCAAGGCGAAGGCAATCAACGACCCCAACGGTCCTCCAGCGAACATCAGGGTGGTCAGCCCCAGGGAGTTGGAGACGCTATGGCCCTGCTGCACCAGAAAGGTCGGAATCCAGCTGACGAAAGCGTAGTTAACGGTGAACAACGCCACCAGCACGGTGATGCCGGTGATGGTGCGGGTCAGCAGGCGGCGGGAAAACAGGTCGCGAATCCGGGCAGGCGGTGTGTCGTCGCGCGCCGTGATCGTCACCGGCACGGCACTGCCAGGCTCGACGCCGCAGCGGCTTTCGATGTTCGCCACGATCTTCTCGGCCTCTTCCTGACGCCCTTGGGACGCCAACCAGCGTGGCGATTCCGGCATGTTCTTCCGAAGGAACCAGACGATCAGCGCGCCCACGCCCGCAATGGCAAACATCCAGCGCCAGCCGAAGCGCGGGATGATCAGCCAGCCGAGGAAGGCCGCGAGAAACAGCGAGGTGTTGATGATCAGGTTGAGGATGGTGCCGAAGCGCCCGCGCCAGGCGGCGGGGATGAATTCGCTCAACGTGCCATAGCCGACCACGATCTCGGCGCCCATGCCGACGCCCATCACCAAGCGGAAGAAGATCAGCCAGTACATGTTGGGGGACAGCGCGGCGGCAATCGACGCGAAGCCGTAGATCCCGAGGTTGAACTGGTAGGTGAAGCGTCGTCCGTAGCGGTCGCCCAACACGCCGGACAGCCACGCGCCAGACATCATGCCGATGAAGGTCACCGAGACGAATGTCGCGTTCAGTGCCAGTGTGGATTCATGGCTGTTGATCAACGCGGCGAGTACCGACCCGGCGATGTAAATGTCAAAGGAGTCGAAAAACATCCCGGCGGCGATCAGGCCGAGCAGACGGTAGTGAAAACCCGACAGCGATAACCGGTCCAGGCGCGCGCCAATGCTGGCTGCTGCGTTCATGTGTGTTCCTCATCGTTATTGTTATAGGAATCTTGGGCGTAGCGGCGTCATCGGGCGTCGCGAGCCCTCGCGTTGAGTGCCTGTTCCAGGATCGGCGCGGCCATTTGCGCGCCGTGGATGCCGATCACGCTGACGATCTCCAGCATTTCCATGATCTCTTCCTTGGTCGCGCCGTAACGCAGGGCATTGCGCATGTGCAGCTTGAGGCCCGGCACATAGAGGTGCGTGGCCGCAGCGTCGAACGCGCAATACATCAATTCCTTGACCTTGGGTTCCAGCACGCCGGTGCGCCACGGCACCGACGAAAATTCGACGTAGGTCTCGAACATCTCGGGGTCCAGCTCCAGCAGCCCTTCCCAGGACGGGTGCCAGTAGCCTCGGTTCTTGATGAAGCTGGCCTTGAGCGCCTCGCGCCGGGCGTCGAGGGGTTCAGGACCATTGCGCATGCCCTCTTCTTCCAGCACTTCCAGCAACACCGGAACGCCGACGTTGGACGCGTGAATGCCGACGGTGCTGATCAGCTCCAACACTTCGGTCAGTTCCTCGCGGGTGGCGCCGTGCTGGAGCGCCGCGTGAATGTGTTCCTGAATGCCGGGCTGAAACAGGTGCGTGGCGTTGGCACTGGCGACCAGCGCGATGAAGCACTTGACCTTGTTCGGCAGGTGATTGTTCTGCCACGGCACCGACGCAAAATTCGCATACGCCTCGACAAAACCGGGGTCCAGACGCAACAGACTGTCCCAGCCTTCATTCCATGCGCCATGTCGCGTAAATGCGGTTTTGGCCTGTTGTTGTTTTTCGGTGAGGCTCATGGTGTTCCTCGTGAACAGTGGGGAGCGTTACAGGACCTGTAGGAGCGAATTCATTCGCGATGGGGCCGCATGATCGATACACATGCGGCGCCTGAAACATTGCATCGCGAATGAATTCGCTCCCACAGGGAATTACCGCCCTTTGGGATCAATCCGCAGACCGCAAATAATCCTCATCTGCCACCGCTTCCTGCCACACGGTCTTGCCGATGGAGGTGGCGGTGTGGACCATGAAGTTCTTGGTATTGGCGCCGTGCCAATGCCGTTCGTTCGGGCCGATCCACACCGTGTCGCCCTGACGGATCGGCTGTGGGTCGCTGCCTTCCAGACAAATCCAGCCACTGCCCGACGTCACGTACAGCACCTGTCCGACCTCATGGTGATGCCAGAACGTGCGGGCACCGGGGTTGAACGACACGTTGTTGATGGTCACGCCATCGGTGGTCGGCATCACCGGGTCGGCCCAGACCACGCCAGTGAACGTCGCGCCACGTTGTTCTGAAATCGCGCCTTCGACGGCGCCGTGAAAAACCTTCATGCCTTCTCTCCTCTCTTGCCTTTGGCCGATTCGTGCAGACGTACCCCACCGGACATGTCGCCGATGGCGTCCACCACTCGGTTGCTGATCAGGTCGCCGTAACCCAGCGCCGTTTGCAGGCCGAAACTGGCCAGCGGCCCCGACGCATTGAGGGACGCGACGCCCAGTTCACGAACGCGGTCGAGGTACAGCACCACGTCCTTGCTCATCAATTTGCCGGTCAGGCCGCCTTCCAGATAATTGCCGTCGACGATGTGCGGGAAACGGTTCTGCGTGGCGAAGTTCACCCCGCTGCTGCTGTTCAACACGTCCAGCAGACGATGCAGATCGAGGCCCGCTTTCTTGCCCGCCACCATCACCTCGGCGGTGGCCGCAAGGCTGACCGCGTTGAGGAAGTTGTTCAGCAGTTTGGTGGTGTGCCCGGCGCCGCTCTCGCCCATCAGAAACACCTTGCTGGCGATGGGTTCGAACACCCAGGCCAGGGCGTCCACCGTCGCGGCATCGCCCCCGACCATCAGGGTCAGCGCGCCCTTTTCCGCCGCCGCCGCGCCGCCGGAAATCCCGGCATCGACGTACTGCACGCCGCGCTCGGCAAACAGGCCATGCAGGCGAATGGTCGAACTCGCAGCCGCCGTGCTCAGATCAACGACAACCTGCCCTTCGCGGCAGTGCGCCAACAGACCGTTTGGCCCTTCGACGACCGCCTCCACCACTTTGCTGTCAGGCAACGACAGCAGCACCACGCCTGCTTCGGACGCCACGTCGGCGATGGACTTCGCCACCTGCGCTCCGGCTGCCTTGACCCGCTCGGCGTCAGTGTCGTAGCCGAGCACGTTCAACCCGGCGTTCACCAGGCAGCGCGTCATGCGCCCGCCCATGTTGCCCAAGCCAATGAAACCCACAGTTTTGCTCTTCACGACTGCTCTCCTCAGCCACGGGGGCTGTGAATCCTAGAAATCCACGTCTTTGGTTTCCGGCCCCATGTAGGCACCGATAGTGGCGATCACGCCGCCGATCACCAGCAACACGGCCGGGGTCACGGTGAACGGCATGAATTCGCCCAGCCACGCCATGTAAAAGGCGTAGAACGACGGGATGATCACCGACAGGCTGAAGCCGACACCGAAGCCGGTAGCGCGCACGTCGGTCACGAAACGCTCGTTGATGTAGGTCACGATCACGCCCCACGGCGCGGTCACCAGCACCGACAACACGCAGACCAGGGTGATGATCACCGGCAGGCTCAGGCCCGGGACGTTGGCCAGCACGTACATGATCGCGGCGCCGACGGTGGCGATGATCGGGCCCAGCACGACGAAGAAGCGCCGGCGGCCGATTTTCTGACCGATCATCCCCGAGGCGATGTAGCTGAAAAACAGGATCGAATAGGCGATCAGCAGCGTACCGGTCACCTCAAGCCCCGAGAGGTGCAAGGTGTTCCGCAGCAACCCGGTCGGCAGGAAGATGGTGATGATGTTTTGGGTCAGCCAGAAGCCGGTCATCATCAGCAGCACTTGCAACAGGTTGCGGCCGCTTTTTCCTCGGATCAGGTCAGTGAGCGGCAGCTTCTCGCGGGGTTTGTTGCCGGTTTCGCTTTCCCAGATTTCCGATTCCGACACGGCATACACGTAGTACAGCGCCAGCACACCGGCCAGTACCGCGCCAATCACGAACGGAATCCGCCAGCCCCATACCACGTACGGAGAACCGGGGCCGTCGAGGGGGAACAACATGAACATCAGCATCGCCACCAGGTTGATGCTGACGTAGGCCAGCGGGAAACCGGCGATGATCAAGCCGCCGACGAAGCCACGCTGGTGCTTCTTCGAATATTCGATGGCCAAGGGCATCGCACCGGTGTAGCCGCCACCGAGGAAAATCCCGTCGACGAAACGCAACAGCACCAGCAGCCAATACGAGGCGATGCCGATGGTCTCGTAGCCGGGCAGCAGGGCGATCAGCAACGTGACCACGCCGAAGCCGGACACCGAGTAGATCGAGGCCATGCGGCGACCGGTCTTGTCGGCGATCATGCCGAACAGCAAGGCGCCAATCGGACGGCCCAGCAACGTGGTGATGAACACCAGCGAGGCCAGAATCGCGGCCATGCCGGGCGACAGTTGCGCGGGTTGGAAGAAGAACAGCACCGGGGACAACACCACCACCGGCAAGTAAATGTCGAACATGTCGATGTATTCGGAGAAAAACGCGCCCTTGATGGCGTTCCTTCTCTTCTTCTCGATCGACTGTTCGGTTTCAGCCGCCGAGCTGGCTGGGGCGTATGTGCTCATGGCGTTTCCTTATAGTTATTGTGAGACGCATGCATTGAGGTGGAGGTTGGAGCATTCAGCTGGCAGCGGTTTCAGCCTCGTAGGCCTTGATCGCTTCGGACGCCACGCGGAAGGCCGCCAGGCCTAACGGCGCGCCGCAGTACACCGCCGCCTGCATCAGCACGGCGCGAATCTCGTCCTGGGTCACGCCATTGCGCAGCGCGCCGCGTACGTGAATGCCCAGTTCATGGTGCTGGCTCATGGCGGTGAGCATGGCGATGTTGATGATGCTGCGGGTCTTGAACGAGAGCGTCGGGTCGCCCCAGATCTCGCCCCAGCAGACTTCCGTGACCATCTTCTGCATCGGCCGGTTGAAGTCGTCGGCGGCGGCCCACGACTTTTCGACGTGGCGGTCGCCCAGCACTTCTTTGCGATTGTTGAAACCTTGGTTGAAGCGTTCGTTGTCACTCATGTTGTGATCACCTTATTCGTACGATCGACTGATTGTCATACAGTTGCAACGGGCAAATTTTTTTGAGCCTTGGGCCTGAATCGCCGAAGCGACTCAGCTGCCGTAGCCCACCAATGATTTGACTTCCAGGTACTCGCGCAAGCCGTACTCGCCCCACTCGCGGCCATTGCCGGAGCGCTTCACCCCGCCAAACGCCGCGGCGAAATCGGCAGGCGGGTAATTCAGGTGCACGCTGCCGGCCTGCAATTGACGGGCAACGCGGCGGGCGCGGTCCTGATCGCCGGATTGCACGTACGCTGCCAACCCATAGTGCGTGCCGTTGGCGATGGCAATCGCTTCGGCCTCGCTGTCGTAAGGGATCATCGACAGCACCGGCCCGAAGATTTCTTCCTGGGCGATGGTCATGTCCGATGCCACGTGGGCGAACACCGTGGGCCTGGCGTAGTAGCCTTTTTCGATACCGCTCGGCAGGCCAACGCCGCCGGTCACCAGCTGCGCGCCCTCGTCGATGCCGCTTTGAATCAACGTCTGCACCCGACGGAATTGCGCGCGATTGACCAGCGGGCCGAGTTGCGTGCTTTCGTCCGTCGTGGCGCCGACGTTGTAGCTTTCAGCGGCGGTTTTGGCGATCTGGATCGCGTCGTCCATCAGGCTGCGCGGAATCAGCATGCGCGTCGGGATCGAACAGGACTGGCCGCTGTTGGTGAAACACGCGGCGACACCGCGAGTCACGGCATCCTGCAGATTGACGTCGTCGAGCAGAATATTGGCCGATTTACCGCCCAATTCCTGCGCTACACGCTTCACGGTGTCAGCAGCGGATTTGGCCACCAGCACCCCGGCACGGGTCGAACCAGTGAACGACAGCATGTCGATGTCCGGGTGGGCCGACAGCGCCGCGCCGACACCCGGCCCGTCACCGTTGACCAGGTTGAACACCCCCGGTGGCACGCCCGCCTCGTCCAGCACTTCGGCGAACAGCAGGCTGCTCAACGGCGAGTATTCACTGGGCTTGAGCACCATGGTGCAGCCTGCCGCGAGGGCCGGACCGACCTTGACCACGATCTGGTTGATCGGCCAGTTCCACGGCGTGATCAGACCACACACGCCCACCGGTTCGTGACGGATCAGCGTGCTGCCCTGAGCCTCTTCGAACTGAAAGCGTTGCAGCACCTCGATAAGTTGATTCAGGTGCAGCCAACCGCGTGGCACCTGGAACTTGCGGGAAAACGTGATGGGCGAACCCATCTCGATGCGCATGGCCTGGGCGAATTCTTCCTGACGACGCTCATAGATCGACACGATGCGTTTCAGCAACGCGATGCGCTCGGCGACGGAGGTCTGGGCGTAGGCAGGCAATGCCTTGCGAGCAGCAACCACGGCCCGGTCAACGTCGGAGGCATCGCCCAGCGCCAGCCGCTCGACCACGGTTTCGGTGGCCGGGTCGATGACGTCGAACCATGAGGGCGACGCGGGTTCGACCCAGTGCCCATCGATGTAAAACTTGGCGGCATGTGACATGGAATCGGACTCCTTCACTCGCCTTCTTTGGCCAACATGCGGTACATCTCGGTGTGGTCGGTGGTCGGCGTGGCATCCTGCGCCACATCGTTCCAGACCTTGATCGCGCTCTGGCCGAAAATCATCGGATACTCCAGCGCATCCGACAGGCCCTTGGCGATCTTCAGGTCCTTGTTCATCAACTGCATGGAGAAGCCCGAACCGAAGGTGCCGCTGAGCATGAATTGCTTGGCCTTGTTCAGCGAGGTGTTGCTGCCGCCGCTGGACGCATTGAGCACATCGACCATGACGCCGGGGTCGATGCCGAAGCGTTTGGCAACGTGCAGCGCCTCGACCGTTGCCATCAGGCCCGCAGCCGAGACGAAATTGTTGAGTGCCTTGGCAGCGTGTCCCGATCCGGCGTCGCCGATGTGCAGAATGTTCTTGCCCATGGCGTCAAGCACCGGGCGGCACTGCTGCATCACCTCGGCATCACCGCCAACCAGAATCGCCAGGCTGCCGTCCACGGCACGTTTCACGCCGCCCGAAACGGGGGCATCGAGGTATTGAAGGTTGAGGGTCTTGAGTGTCTGGCCAAGATCACGGGAACGGGCAGGCTCCGAAGAGCTCATGTCGATCACCACGGCCTGTGGCGCCAGCGACGCCGCCCACCCGCCTTCGCCGAGCAACACGTTCTCGACAATGGTCGAGTTCGGCAGCATGGTGATGAGGATGTCGAGGGACTTGGCGTTTTCGGGGGTCAGCGCGCTGGCGCTGAGGGTCGCCTGCACGTCACGCAGGCGACCGGCATCGGCGTCTGCGAGGAACAGTTGAAAGCCGGCTTTGGCCAGGCAGGCGGTCATGGGCGTGCCCATCATGCCCAGTCCGATAAAGCCGATACGTTGGGGTTGCGTCATGTTCGTGCCCTTTGATTTTTATGTTCTTGTCAATTCGGGTCGCGGCGGTGTCTGCAATGTTCTGCATGACATTGGCCAGCAGGTGAGATAAAACTATAGGACTGTCATACAATCGGTCAATAGGCTAATTTACAGTTTCTTACCAGCGGCACCTGCTTTCAATCTTTGTCAGCAGCACTTAACAGGAGAAGAAGAATGATCGTTGAATTGCGCACTTATCACTGTGCTCCCGGCCGTTTGCCTGCGTTGCATGACCGGTTTACCAGCATTACGTTGGGTTTTTTCGATAAGTACGGGATCAAGCAGGTCGGGTTCTGGACGAATCTGTCGGGGCCGACGAATCAGTCGCTGACGTATTTGTTGCAGTGGGAGAGCCTGGCGGAGCGTGAGACGAAGTGGAATGCGTTTCAGGCGGATCCGGAGTGGGTGGAGAAGCGCAATGCGACGGAAGCGCATAAGATTATTGTGGAGCGGGTTGAGGTGCAGTTTATGACGCCTACTGCGTATTCGGCGTTGCGGTAGGTTTGCTGCTAGGGGCAGAGATGCTTCGGCCTGCCGGTTGCGGGAATATTCATTGCTGCGGTAACGGCTGCTTAGGGTTCCGCCCTTACGGCGGGTCACTTTTGGCAAGAGCGCCCCAAAAGTAACCAAAAACGCTTTGCTCCTGGTTTGGCCCTCGTTCCTCAGGTTCCCTCACTCCGGCGACGCTCCGTGGGCCCGCCGCGAAGGGCCATCCATGGCCCAGCGCGGCTCTCGCGGCATCCATGCCGCTCGACCCACTCCGCGCCGCCTGCGTTCGGCCTGCACCCAAGTCGCGTTCTGCGGCGTCTGATCCATCGTGCTTGAAGAGCAACGGCATCTGGCTGGAGCTAAAGCTCTTCGCGATGTGAGGGCATGTGCAAGGCTTCATTCTGTGCACGGGTCTTAAACTGTGGGAGCGAATTCATTCGCGAAGGCGGTACAGGCGACACATCTCCATCGCCAGAACCCTCTTTCGCGAATAAATTCGCTCCCACAGTAGATTTTCAGTGAACACCTAAACCGCGCACGCCGCAGGGTTCGTGAGAAAAGGGCAGCCCGGAGGTCCGGGTGTTGGCAAGTTATTGCACCGCGTGCACCCCTGTCGCCGCCAGCAGTTCAAGCACGTTTTTGGAGGCGTTTTCGACGTGGAGCAGTGCGGCGGCGCAGGCGCCTTCTTCGTCGCGCAGTTGGATGTTGCGGACGATTTCCTTGAGTTCGGCGAGGGTGTGGGGCATGCGGCCTTCGCGGCCCAAAGACAGTGCGCGCAGGAGGCTGACGCGGTTGTTGAGTTGTTCGAGCATGCCGCCGACGACGCGACTTTGTTCGATTTCGAGGAGGACGTGGTAGAAGCGGCGTTTGATGTCCAGCAACGCCGTGCCGTCGACGCTGGTGGTGCGGGACTGTTCAGCGAATTCGTCGAAGACTTCGCTCAGTTCGCCGACGTCTTCGTCGGTGGCGTAACGCACGAAGTTGCGCACGGCGAGGACTTCCAGCGCGCCACGTACGTCGTAGATCTGTACGGCGTCCTTGGCATCCACCGACGCCACGTAGGCGCCGCGATGGGGCACTTGTTCCACCAGCCCTTCCGCCTCCAGTTGCCGCAATGCTTCACGCAACGAGGTGCGGCTGACGTCCAGCGCGGTGTACAGCTGTTGTTCCACCAGACGATCCCCAGGCTTGAACCGCCCCGAGATGATTTCATTGCGCAGTGCATCCTGCACTTGATGCCGCAAGGACGACGCCTGACGTAGTACTTTCATGCTGTATTCCTGAAGACCTGTGAATGCCACGGTGGCGGCCTTCCGTTTGCGGGAAGACCACGATTGAATCCGGGGCCGATCCTCATGATCCGGCCCCTTGAAAGCAATCGTATTGTATTACAGGACTTTTCGGAAAATTAAAATCAGCAGATCGTCTGGTTTACCACGCCACGATGGTGGAGTCGGCCCTGGGCTCGGTGCCGCCGCATAACACGCCTGTGTCCGGATCACGCACGATGATCTGCCCGCGACCGAATTCCGTGGAGTCGTAGGCGATGCTGATGTCGTGGCCCTGTCGCGCCAGTCCCGCTGCCAACGCTTTTGACGCGCCTTGTTCGATGCCGACTTTCATCCCGCCCAGCCACTGCCAGCGCGGTGCGTCGAGGGCCGCTTGGGGGTTGAGGCCGAAATCCACCAGGTTCATGACCATCTGCACATGCCCTTGAGGCTGCATGTAGCCGCCCATCACGCCAAACGGCCCCACCGCCTGGCCGCCCTTGGTGATAAACCCCGGAATGATCGTGTGAAAGGTTTTCTTGCCAGGGACCAGACAATTGGCGTGCGCGGGATCGAGGCTGAATTCTTGCCCCCGGTTCTGCAACGCCAGCCCGCTGTCGGGCAGCACCACGCCGGAGCCGAAGCCGTGGTAGTTGCTCTGGATGAACGACACCATGTTGCCCTCGGCGTCGGCGGTGGCCAGGTAGACCGTGCCGCTGGCGTGGGGATCGCCCGGTGTGGGCGCCTGGGCGTGTTCGGCGATCAACGCCCGGCGTGCATCGCTGTAACGGTCGCTGAGCAGATCCTCGACCGCGACGCGCATGTGCAGCGGGTCGGTGATGTGGTGCAGGCCGTCGCTGTAGGCCAGCTTCATGGCTTCCAGCTGACGGTGCCAGGTCTGCTGGCTGTCGCGATGGTCGAAATTGAAGCCTTCGAGGATCTTCAGCGTCATCAGCGCCACGAGGCCCTGGCCGCTAGGCGGGATTTCCCAGACGTCGTAGCCCCGATAATTGACGCTGATCGGATCGACCCACTGCGGGCGAAACGCGGCAAGGTCTTCAGCGCGCAAATAGCCGCCCGTTGCCCGGGAATGAGCGTCGATGCGCTGCGCCAGCGCGCCGCGATACAGGCTCTCGCATTGGGTGTTGGCCAGTTCTTCGAGGGTGCGCGCCTGAGCCGGGTTGCGAAACAGTTCTCCGGCGTTCGGCACCCGGCCGTCGATCAGAAAGGTGTCGAACCAGTTTTCCAGCACCGCGTCCCGATGGGGACTGAATTCGTCGAACGCTTTTTGCCATTGATGGGCGACCACGGGTGACAGCGGAAAACCGTCCCGGGCCAGGCTGATGGCCGGTTGCAGCAGATCAACGAACGGCAATTTGCCAAACCGTCGAGACAGTTCAGCCCAGGCCGAGGGGCAGCCGGGCACGGTGACGGGCGTCCAGCCGTACAAGGGCATCTCGGTGTGGCCGGCCGCTTTCACGGCCTCGATGCTCAATGCCGCCGGGGCGTGACCGTTGGCGTTCAGACCGTGCAGCTGGCCTTGGGTCCAGACCAACGCAAACGCGTCACCGCCGATGCCGCAGCCGGTGGGTTCGACGACGGTCAGGGCCGCGGCCGTGGCAATCGCGGCATCGATGGCGTTGCCGCCTTTTTGCAGCATTTCCATCCCCGCCTGAGCGGCCAGCGGTTGCGACGCGGCGATCATGCCTCGGCGGGCAAAAACGCTCTGGCGTTGAGACGGATACGGATAGTCGTGGGCAGAAAAATTCAACATGTCGAAGGCTCTGTCAATGCGGGATTCGTGGACCAGACCGGCTGGGCCTCAGAGGACGCGGCTGAGAAACGCCTGGGTACGGGGGTGATTCGGACGGCTGAAAATCTGTTCCGGGGGGCCCTGTTCGATCAGTTCGCCCTGGTCCAGCACCACCACGCGGTCGGCGACCTCTCGGGCAAAGCCCATTTCATGAGTCACCACGACCATGGTCATGCCGTCTTCGGCGAGCTCTTTCATCACCTGAAGCACCTCGCCGACGGTTTCCGGGTCAAGGGCGCTGGTGGGCTCGTCGAACAGCATGGCTTTGGGTTTCATCGCCAGCGCGCGGGCGATCGCCACCCGCTGTTGCTGCCCGCCGGACAGCATTGAGGGATAGTGGGCGGCCTTGTCCGCCAGACCGACCCGTGCCAGCAGCTCTCTTCCCTGATTCAACGCAGCCGCTTTTGGGACGCCGAGCACGTGGATCGGCGCCTCGATGATGTTCTCCAACGCGGTCATGTGGGCGAACAGGTTGAAGCGCTGGAACACCATGCCGATGTCGCGACGCTGGCGGGCGATGTGCCGCTCGGACTCACGCACCAGACTGCCGTCGGCCCGCTCGCGATAGCCCATGGCCTGGCCGTTGACCCGGATGCGTCCGGACTGAATGTCTTCCAGCAAATTGATGCAGCGAATGAAGGTGGTCTTGCCTGACCCCGAAGCGCCAATCAGCACCACCACTTCGCCTCGCCGCACTTGCAGTGAGATGCCCTTGAGAATTTCCAGGTCGCCGAAGGACTTGTGAATGTCCAGCGCCTCGATGATCAGTTCGTCACTTTGATGCGCCATCTCAACGCCCCCTCAGCAATTTCATTGCGCTGCGACCGAACATGCGTTTCGCCGCAGGTGGCTGTTGGTCCGACTGGCCGAAGCGCTGTTCCAGCCAGCGCTGGAAGAAGCCCCACAGTGTGGTCAGCATCAGGAAGTAGATCGCCACCACCAGGTACAGCTCGAACACGCGGAACGTCGCGGAGGTCACCATTTGCGTGCTCAGCAGCAGTTCCTGCACACCGATGACGCTGACCAGCGTGGTGTTTTTCAGCATCACGTTGAACTCGTTGCCGAGCGGCGGAACGATGACCCGAAACGCCTGGGGCAATACGATGCGGCGCATCAGCTTGCCGAACGTCATGCCCAGCGAACGCCCGGCTTCGTACTGACCTCTGTCCACCGCGCCGATCCCGGCACGAATGATCTCGGCCATGTACGCGCCTTCGTTCAGCCCCAGCGCGATGATCGCCGCCTGAATGTTGCCCGGCACGATGAACCAGCCAAGGTCGATGTCTTCGAAGCGGAAAATCCCGCCCGCCGCCAGCGCGGTGTAGAGAAAGACGATTTGCACCAACAGCGGCGTGCCGCGCATCAGCCACACGTAAAAACGCACCGGCAGGTTCAACAGCGGGTTCTTCGACAGGCGCATCAACGCTGCGATCAGGCCCAGCGTGCAACCCAGCAGCATCGCCAGCACACTGATCAGGCAGGTCAGCCACAACCCGGTGACGTAGACACCACTGGGTTGCAGGAGGTATTGCCAGAACACATCCCAATTGAAATTCATCGGTCTATCCCGTTCGGCGCTGACTCAGTCGAGCTTGTCGCTTTCGACATGCCATTTGGCGAGCAACTGGGTGTAGCTGCCGTCGCTGCGCATGTCGCTGATCACCTGCTGCACAGCGGTGGTCAGTTGCGCGTCGTCCTTGCGGATGCCCAACCCGGTGAGGATGCGGCTGAACGCGGGCACGCCTTCCTGGAACAGGTCCGGCGCCATGTTGGCGTAGTAGCCGGCGGTTTCCACGGTGGTGCCGTACGCGTCGACCTGGTTGATGCGCAGCGCCTGGAACGCGTCGGTGTCGGTGTTGTAGACCACCAGTTTCAGCGGCGGCTTGCCGGCTCTGGTCAGGGTTTCGTTCTGTGCGTCGAGCAGGATCTTGATCGTCGAGCCGTTGAGCACCGCGACCTTGTGCCCGGACAAGTCATCCAGCGACTTGATGCCCTTGGGGTTGCCTTTGGGCACCACCACCGACTGGCTGGAATACATGTAGTTGACGATGTTGATCACTTCGCGACGTTCGGGTTTGTCGAACAACTGATCGACGATCATGTCGCACTGCTGCGCCAGCAACGCGGGCACCAGCCCGGAGAACGGAATCACCCGCCACTCCACCTTCTTGCCTCCCAGCCGCTTGGCGATCTCGACACCGAGGTCGATGGTCAGGCCCACCGGCTTCTGCGCGGCGTCGAACGACACCAGCGGCGGTGAGTCCATGCCCGAGCAATAGGTGACCTTGTCGACCTTCTGCAAACGGTCGGGCACGGTCGGCGCGGCGAACACCTGCGATGCGCAGAGACTCAGGGAAATGGCGGCGGCCAATGTGGCGGGTGTGTGCATGACGGAAGCTCCGGTTTCGGTAAGAAAGTAAGGGCAGTTCTGAACGTCACAGCGGTACGGCGTTACAGCGGCGGGCTGACTGCCCGCTCTGGTTCTTTGGGGAAAACTAGGGGTGTTTTTGTTGCTCCAGAAAGGCAATCAGGCTAGGCACCGTGCCTTCGATGTGGTCGCGCAGGACCCGCTCGGCGTGATTGGCGTCGCCAGCGCGCACGGCATCGAGAATCACTGCGTGTTCATCGCGCGCGCTGAGGGGCTTTTCGCCGTGCTCCAGCCAGACCCGCATGTGCGGCTCGATGACCGTGTACAGCGCGGAAATCTGCCGCATCAGCCGCGAGCGCTCGCTGAGGCTGCACAGGTATTCGTGAAATGCGCGGTGACGGCTGACCCACTCCGAACTGTCGTCGCGGTAGTCGTCCATGTCGTCGAGCAGGCGCTCCAGATGGGTGAGGTGGCGCTCGGTGATTTTGGGCACCGCCACGCGGATCGCCAGGCCCTCCAGCGCGCTGCGCATTTCGAAGACTTCGCGCATTTCGTCGATGTTCAGGCCGCTGACGACGGCACCGCGGTTGGGCCGCAACGTGACCAGTCCCTCGGCCGCCAGACGCCTGAACGCTTCGCGCACCGGCATCCGGCTCATGCCGATCTCCCCCGCAATGTCTTCGGCGATCAGCCGTTCACCCATGCGGTAAGTGCCCTTGCAGATGGCGTCGAGCAGAAAGGCGTACGCCTCCTCTTCGGCGGTCACGGGTTGACGTTCGGTGTAACGCGGCACGGGGCGCATGAAGTGACCTCTTTGAATTATTGTATCCAATGATCCACGGATGCATAAAAGCAAAAGCGGTGCCAGCGGGTGCAGAGCGACGCTAACTGTATGAACGTTATGGGAAACGCGCGGAACTGAGTGTCAAAGGGGCAGTATGGGACTGCTACTTAATGCACCAAGAATGGGTAGATACCGCACGATGATCGTGCGTTCGGGAACGTGAGTCGAGCCGCAATGGAGGCGAGCGTCACAATGAGGACCTAGGTGCAGGGCGAGCGCTTTTGATTCTGGCCGGAGGCCGTGGGAGCGTTGCTTGCTCGCGATCGGCCCGGGGTCGCGCCCGACCGAAGCGGCAGTGAAATCAGACACCGCGATTGTGTCAGGTTGATGGAGGTGCCAGGGTTTGCTGCCGCTGCGCGGCAGATCGTAGGCAAGCCAACTCCCACCGGAGGGGTGGCGCTGCTACAGGCGGTGGCCCTCGTGAGGTCACCACCGCCAGCGACAGGGACCTCCGCTTACTTGTTGAACGTCGTGTAGCTGTTGATCAGGTTGCGGTAATTCGGAATGCGCTGGGACAGCAGGTTGGCCAGGCCTTCCATGTCGTTGCGCCAGTCGCGTTGCAGCTCGCAGGCCACGGCGAACCAGTTGACCAGTTGCGCACCGGCAGCGGACATACGCGCCCAGGCGGCTTGCTGAACCACTTCGTTAAACGTGCCGGAAGCGTCGGTCACCACGAACACGTCAAAACCTTCTTCCAGCGCGCACAGGGTCGGGAACGCCACGCAGACGTCGGTCACGACACCGGCGATGATCAGTTGCTTGCGGCCGGTCGCCTTGATCGCTTTGACGAAATCTTCGTTGTCCCAGGCGTTGATCTGACCAGGGCGTGCGATGTACGGCGCGTCCGGGAACATTTCCTTCAGCTCGGGCACCAACGGACCGTTCGGGCCGGATTCGAAGCTGGTGGTCAGGATGGTCGGCAGTTTGAAGAACTTGGCGCAGTCGGCCAGGGCCAGCACGTTGTTCTTGAACTCGTTCGGCGAGAAGTCCTGCACCAGCGAGATCAGGCCCGTTTGGTGATCGACCAGCAGGACCACGGCATCGTTGATGTCCAGACGTTTGTAGGGAGCGGTCATGATTGACTCCATTGAGTGAGTGACTGAGGTGTGGCGTTTCGTTTATTGGGGGTCAGCGAACGGCGCTGACCCCAGCCCTCGCCCATCCAGCACGGCGAGGGGTTTCAGGCTCTTTTCAATCGACGGTCAGAACGCAAAGCACGAACAGCCGAACGCGCCCCAGAAGCCCTGGAAGTCACTGACCGGGACTTTCGACATTCGCGCCTTGTCGTGGCTGTGGGCATGCACCCCGCACGGCCCGCTGCACTGGTGAACAGCAGCGGCCATCGGCGCGCCCTGACGCCAGTGGCCTGGCACCTTGGCCACGGGAGACCAGTCCGGCAGCACCGGCACGCTCGGCGGGGCCAGGTCGTCGAATTCTTCGGTGGCGTACACCACCTTGCCGTCGACGATGGTCAGCACCGATTCGATCCACTTGATCGACTCTTCCGGCACGCTGAAGAAGTTCTGCGACAAGGCCACCACGTCCGCGAGCTGGCCCACCTTGATCTGGCCCTTCTTGCCTTGCTCGGACGAGAACCAGGCGCTGCCACGGGTGAACAGCTCCAGCGCGGTCTCGCGGGACAGGCCTTCCGGGTACAGTTCCAGACCGCCAACGGTGCGCCCGCTGACCATCCAGTACAGCGAGGTCCAGGGGTTGTAGCTCGACACGCGGGTGGCGTCGGTGCCCGCCCCTACCGGCACGCCTTCGGCCAGCATGCGTTTGATCGGCGGCGTGGCCTCGGCGGCCTGCTTGCCGTAACGGTCGACGAAGTATTCACCCTGGAACGCCATGCGGTCCTGAATCGCGATGCCACCGCCCAGCGCCTTCACCCGCTCGATGTTCTGCGGCGTGATGGTTTCGCAGTGGTCGAAGAACCACGGAATGCCGTTGAACGGGATCTCGCGGTTGACCTTCTCGAACACGTCGAGCATCCGCGAGATCGATTCGTCATAGGTGGCGTGCAGGCGGAACGGCCAGCGGTGCTCGACCAGATGGCGCACCACTGGCTCAAGGTCTTGCTCCATGCCGGGCGGCAAATCCGGGCGTGGTTCGAGGAAGTCTTCGAAGTCGGCGGCGGAGAACGTCAGCATTTCCCCGGCGCCGTTGTGGCGCAGGAAGTCGTCACCCTGGTGCAGCGTGACGGTGCTGGTCCAGTGCTTGAAGTCGTTGAGCTCTTCTTTCGGCTTCTGGGTGAACAGGTTGTAGGCGATGCGCACGGTCAGCTGTTTCGCTTCTGCGAGCTGGGTGATGACGGCGTAATCGTCCGGGTAATTCTGGAAACCGCCCCCGGCGTCGATGGCGCTGGTCAGGCCCAGACGGTTCAGCTCGCGCATGAACTGACGGGTCGAGTTGACCTGGTATTCCAACGGCAGTTTCGGCCCTTTGGCGAGGGTGGAATACAGAATCATCGCGTTGGGCCTGGCCACCAGCATGCCGGTCGGGTCGCCCTTGCTGTCCCGCACGATTTCGCCGCCCGGCGGGTTCGGCGTGTCGCGGGTGTAACCGGCCACTCGCAGGGCGGCGCGGTTGAGCAGCGCGCGGTCGTAGAGGTGCAGGACAAACACCGGGGTGTCCGGCGCGGCCTGATTGAGTTCTTCCAGCGTCGGCATGCGTTTCTCGGCGAACTGGAATTCGTTCCAGCCGCCCACCACGCGCACCCATTGCGGGGTCGGCGTGCGGTCGGCCTGGTCCTTCAGCATGCGCAGCGCGTCGGCCAGCGAAGGCACGCCCTCCCAGCGCAGTTCGAGGTTGTAGTTCAGGCCGCCACGGATCAGGTGCAAGTGCGAGTCGTTGAGGCCCGGAATCACCGTGCGCTGGTGCATGTCGATGACCTGCGTTCCGCTGTTGCGCAGGGACATGATCTCGGCATCGGTGCCCACGGCGACGAATTTCCCGCCGCCAATGGCCACGGCGCTGGCCTTGGGTTTTTCCTGATCCACCGTGTGAAAGTTGCCGTTATAGAGAATCAGATCGACGTTCATCGCGCCTCCGGGGGCAGAAGAGTGGGATGCACCGACCGCAAGGCCAGTGACGGGAAATGAGGAGAAAACGGCCGCCGCCGCACTGAGCAGCGAGCCGGTGGCGACGAAGCGGCGGCGGTCGCTGTTGGTAGTTTCATCCTTCATGGTCGGCACCGGGCAGTGGCTCGGGTTTGGCGTTCAGCCATGGCGCGGCCAGCTTTGTCGCTTGAGGCATCAGCAGGTACACCACCAGCAACACGATGGTGATCGTCACCAGCGCCGTGCTGATCACGTAGTTGGCGAGCAACGGGAACGCGCGGAAGACCGGGCCCCACAGCAGCGGGATCAGCAGGGTCAGCGGGCAAATCACGCAGAAGGTCACCACTGCCTGTTTCCAGCGTGGCGGCGGTGGCAACTCGCTGGCCGGGACGAACCAGAATTCGCTGTGGCGATTGACCTCGGTGGTGTCGCCGTCGGCCAGCATGTGCGCCACCTCAGCGACCAGGTCGCGGCGCTGGGTGGAGCTGAGCCAGCTCTGCATGACCTCGGTGCAGGAGAAGCGCAGCACGCAGGTGAAGGTGTGCAAACCGTCGGACTTGCCGCGAACGACGTCCACCCCGAGGTGCCCCGGGTAGGTGCTGGCAATGGTGACCGTGCGGCGCAGCCAGGCTTCGTATTGCGTTTCCATCCCGTGCTTGACGCGGTGCTTGACCACCAGGGTGACAATTTCGTCGGGTGACAACGTCGACGGCGCGGGGATATCGGCGGACAGAACGGTTTCAGGCATAGCGAAGCGCTCCCGGCAGGCGAAGATTGAGCGCCAGACGACCGGGACCGGCAATCAATACGCTGGTGAAAATGATAATCAGCAGCCAGCCGAACTGGCCTTGCTCGACGCTCCAGTCGCTGTGCACCACGACCAGCGCCACCAGCAGCAGAAACAGAATCGGCAGGCAGGCCAGCCGGGTCAACACGCCGGCGAGGATCAGCAGCGGGCACAGCACTTCGGCGAAAATCGCCAGGCTCAGGGTCAAGACGCCGCCCAAGTGGAAAGGGTCTTCGATCAGCGTGAGTTGCGCCTTGTAATCCAGCAGCTTGGGCAGACCGTGGACAAACAATAAAAACAGCGCACCGCTGCCCCGCAGGAACAACAGCCCCAAGTCCAGCGCGCGGTCGTTGAAAGTCGAATAGCTCATCGCACACCAACGGATTCATGAATACCGCCATGTCCTCTATGAGGGATGGCAGGTCTTGAAGCCATAGTGTCGTGGGGGGATGTGCGGGTATTGAACGGACGTGCTGTGAATGGACGGTTTGTGCGTGGCCGAGGGGTGGGTGAATCCGGTGGGCCGCTTTCGCTGCCGTCGTAACCTCCGGCGTCTCCCACGGGATTTCGCGCCATCCTTGATCCCGGTGGGCACGATCAACAGTAGAGGCGTCGATCGCAGGTCTCGGACTCGCAACAAGTCCTGTGGGAGTCGCCGGAGGTTACGACGGCAGCGAAGGCGATCAATCAAGGAACGCTGAATCGCCTGACACGCTGCCTCAATTGGCTTCCTGAATCTGCCCCTTGCGCTCCATGATCATCCGCTCGCCGCTCTTTTGACGTTCCTGTTGCAGGGAATCACTGTTGCCGCTGGAGGACGGCGCCGACGACGAGCCACCCACGCCGTTGCCCGGTCTCAATGCCGGATTGGTCGTGCCCACGTTGCCGTTGTTGACGCCACCGTTGTTCACGCCAGTTTGCCCGGTCCCGTTATTGACGCCGTTGGTGGTCGAGGTCGAGGTCGAGGTGTTCGGCGCGGTGGTGTTATTGCTTGTGCTGCCGTTGGTGCCGGTGGCGTTGGTGTTGCTGCTGTTACTGCCATTGGTGTGGGCGGCGTCCGTTCCGTTTACGTTAGTGCCATTGGTACCGGTGGCATTGGTATTTCCGCTGGTGGTGCCGTTTGTTCCGGTGGCGTTGGTATTACCGCTGTTACTGCCGTTGGTGCCCGTCGCATTGGTGTTACTGCTGTTGGTGCCGTTTGTCCCGGTGGCGTTGGTATTCCCGCTGTTACTGCCATTGGTGCCTGCCGCTCCCGTTCCGGTCGCGCCACCGGTTGCGGCACCCGCAGCGCCACCTCCTGCGGCCCCGCCCCCTGCCGAACCGCCACCCGCGCCCCCACCGCCAATACCGGACGCCGCGAGCATGACCGGTGATGAAACGACGGACTGCGCCACCACACCGCCCGAGGCAACGGCGGCCGCGACAAACAACAAAGGCATCAAGGTCTTGCGCGAACTGATCATCGTCGTCTCTCCAGAATGACCGCGAGGGGTGTGAACGTTCGAGGACCGAGACACGCCAGCGTTCGTTTTTTCTGCACCAACGGCTGCGTAACGAGACGCCGATCACACAGCAAGACCGTCCGGCGACTCGATCACCAGGCCGTCCATCGAAGCCCTATAAATCCCCGATCCCCCTCGCTATGATCGGCACCCATGACCCCCACACTGCCGATTCGCTCACCCTGCCCGCCTGGCGCCTGCATCTGCGACCGCGAACGCCTGCTGGAGACAGCCGGGGCAGACCAACGCATCCTCCGCCTGACCAAGCCCGAGGAAAAGCGCCTGCTCGAACGGCTGGAAAACATCGCCAGCCTCACCGACCTGGAGCACATGCAGCAGCGCCTGTTCGAGCAACTCGGCATCCGCCTCGACGTCGCCCCCGGTTTCAACGAAGTGCGCAGCATGCGTGGCATCGTCATCGACATCGCCGAGCTCCCCGGCCTTTGCCGCAAGACCCGAGCCGCCATCCCCGCCGCCATCCGCCGCGGCCTGGAAAAACGCCCTGAAATCGCCTGGAGCCTGCTCAACGCCCACGACTTGTTGCGGGATGCTTGAGGTCATCCCGTTCGATCCGCCCCGGCGGCCTGTAAAATTTTCTGAGGCTATTGGGCGTTTTGTAAAAAAATGGGCGGATGAAAAATAATCTGCGGGCACGACAAAGTGATGTCGCTGGCCCCGCTTTTCACGGACTTGAATTCATCGAACAGCAGGCTCAGCGTCTGCTGTCCGAAGACCCCATCCAGAGCACTCAGCCGTAGCTATTTTTCCCACGCTGCCTTGGCAATCGCCAACCCGTGCAACCCGTTGTACTCGGCGCGTTTGGGTTGTTCCCAACCGTGCAGCAGCTCGGGCGTCAGGTCGTAGATCTCCACGCCCAACGGACGGCAGACGCTGAGCGGGTCTTGAGCGTCTGGCCCCCACATCGGCAAGGACAGGTCGCCGCCGGGGCAGGTGGACAAGGCGCAGAGCAGGTCGATTTCGGCGAAGAATTCCAGGTAGTCCCCCTTCTGCGCCGGGCAGGCTTTCATGAAGTACATGTCGTCGTGGTTCAGGCCCGTGCATTGGAAGATGTTCAGCACATCGTGGACGTCGAATTCGGTCAGGCCGTGAGGCAGCACGGCGCGGGTCAGGTTGGAATGGCAGTGGTGGTGAAAATCTTCGCCGGTGAGCATCTTGTTGACGTAGGGGTCGCAGCGGGTGCCGAGCAAATCGTGCAGGCGGCCGCCGTGTTCGTCGATGCCGTAAGCCGCCAGGCTGTCGTCAGTGATGGTCACCAGCGGGCGCAGGAATGGCAGGTTCGACCACAGGCGATCATGGGTGGTGACGTGGGCGCCTTGCAGTTGGCGGGTGCGGGCGGCCCAGAGGCGTTCGCGGGGGTCGTTGGCGTTCCACACGTTGAAATCGCCCACCTGCGGGCCGACCGGTGCGGTGACGCGGAACACCTGCCCCGCTTTCACTTTCCACGCCCGCCCGGTGCGGATGGGCACCTCAAACTGCTCGACCAGGGTGCGCTGGTCCTGCGCTTGTGGAATGCGCTCGTAAAACGCCGTGTCGACCTGCAAGGCCGAGCCTTTGCTGACCTGATACGCGGCTGGGTAGTCTTTATACATGAGGCTCTCCTGGTTTAAAGGTGGCTTGATTCAAGGGTGTGCAGCGCTGGCCAGCAGCGTCAGCGCCTGGTGTTCGGAATCGTTGAGGTAGCTGTCCATCGCCTCGTTGGCTTCAAGGCGTCGGTCGTCGAGCAGCAGCTGATAGAGGTGGCGGTCGCGCGCCAGCCAAGGCGCCTGAAAGCTCGCTTCGTCGAGCGCGGCGGAAAACACCAGGCGCATCTGGGCGACGATGTTGGTGAAGAATTCGTTGAACGACGGGCTGCCCAGCAGGCAGACGACCTGCTGATGAAAACGCAGGCTGTGGGTGCCGAACGCCCGCCAGTCTTCGCGCCCGCAGGCCAGCTCGGCGGCGTCGATGGCGTTGGCCATGTGATCGGCCTGGGGATGGGCCAGCGGGCGGCCGGCCAGAATGGCGCGGGATTCCAGGGTGCGGCGCACGCTGAAGAGGTCGCGCACGTCGTCCACGGTCAGGCGACGGACGATCACGCCCTTGTGCCGTATGTAGGTGGTCAACCCTTCCCGCCCCAGCAGGTGCAAGGCTTCGCGCACGGTATTGCGCGAGGCGCTGTAATGGCGGACCAGTTCGGTCTCCACCAGCGGCATGCCGGACAGCAAACGACCGTTGATGATGTCCTCACGCAGTTCGTGCGCGACCTGATCGGCGAGGGACAACCCGTTTTCTTTGGCGATGGACACAGCGTGCATTCCTGAGCGAGCGGGATTGTTCAACAACCCGGTATCGATCAGGACAGCACAGGGCGTGCCAGAACGTCAGATTGGTGTGCAATCCTGCCAGAGGCGCCGAGCCAGATCCTTCATCTGCAACGACTCTTGCCACCGGTCCGTGATATCCCGTCCAACCGGTCGGTGATCCCATAGGGCGGCGGGCCCAGTTCGCAGGTAAACGACAGGCTTCCCTGCGCTCCCGGCCGTGCAAGCCACGCTTGAATCCCGAACCGCCACCATTCGCTGAACAGCGCCACCCAAGCCCGGTGCTGGGGAAAACTGATCGGCACCTGCACCTGCTCACAACTGGCGACCCGGTCATGAAAGCCCCAGCTGCGCCGCAGGATGGCCTCGATCTGACGCTGATCCTCGTCACTCGGTGGCAGCGGAATCTCGCGCCCCACCACGTAATGGGACAAGTCGGCCAACAGCTTCATCTCCGGCAATTCCCGAAGCAGGTCGAGGGTGAAATGCAGGTCGTTGGTCACGCGGTAGCGGTGGGTTTCGATCAGCACGGGAAAATCCACCTGTTCCGCCAGACGCTGCCAGCCTTCGATCAGCGTGACCGCCTCCTTCAGCGTGCGCGGGCGAACGTCGGCCTGAATCGTCAGGTGATGACAACCGTACTGGCTGGCGATGTCCAACGCAGGCTGCAACCCGTCGACGGTTTGCGGAAACAACTGGCCCTCGATCTGCAGCCCGAGGCTACGCGCCAACGTTGCCAGTTCCCGCGCCGCCCCCGGTTCGTAGAAGTGATCGGTGATGCCGTCGAAACCTGCTTCGGCGATCTTCGTCAGTTGCTGCTCAAGGGGCGACGGCAGCACGCCCTGTTCGTTCTGCATGGCCCACATTGACTGGAAGACCACGAACTCACGCGTCAATGACAGCTCAGGCATGGGCACCCCGCAGCAATCCTTTCAGTGACACCCCGGCATCCGCCAGTGCGTCGACGGGTAACACGGCGCCGCTTTCGATCAGCCGCTCACACAGTTTGATGTCCTTGGCGATGCTGTTGCCGAGCCCCCAACCACTGGCGCCCGTCAGCCTGGATTGGGAATCCAGATACAGCAGCAAAAACCCGCCATCGCCCCCCTCTCGTTCGACGATCCGTGCGTCTGAGGCCAGCACGCCCACGGTCTGCAAGCCAAACGCATAGTGATCGGACCAGAACCCCGGCACGCCAGTGAACGGATGCTCCTGACCCAGCATGTTCAACGCGGCGATGCGGCCTTGGGCCTCGGCATTGCGCCAGGTTTCCTGACGCTGAAACCCGCCGTCGATGCCGGGAAACTCACAGGCATCCCCCGCCGCGTACACATCCGGGGCGCTGGTGCGCAGATAGCGATCTACCCGAATGCCGCTTCCTGTTTCCAGACCGGACTGACGCGCCAGTTCAAGATTGGGTTGCAGTCCTATGCCCACCAACAATCGGTCGCACGGGACACGCGTCCCATCGGCGAGGTGCACCGCTTCCACGTGGTGTTCTCCGATGAAGCGTGCGATCCGCGCGCCGAGGTGCACGGTCACGCCCTTGTGTCGGTGCAACGCCAACAACGCGTCGGAGGTCCGTTCCGGCAGTGCGCGAGCCGCCAGTCGTGTCCCGGCCTCCAGCACCGTCACGTCACAGCCGCGCTCGCGAGCGCTGGCCGCCACTTCAAGGCCGATGAACCCGCCGCCCACCACGACCAGCCGGGTGCCGGGCGCGAGGCGTTTTTCCAGTTCGACCGCTTCGTCGTACGTGCGCAGGTAATGCAGGTTATCGAACGCGCGACCGCCCAGGTCGAGGCTGCGGGACGTGCCGCCGATGGCCAGCAGCAGCTTGCTGTAACCCACCGACACCCCACTGGCCAACACCACCTCATGCCGAGCCGGGTCGATGTGCGTCGCTTTCACCCCACTCAGATGCTCGATCCCCGACGCGATGAAACTCGCCTCACTGAACAGGCTGCACGCGGCCAGGTCCGACTCACCCTTGAGCAGCGCTTTCGACAGCGGCGGACGCTCGTAGGGCAAATGCGGCTCATCGCCGATCAGCACGATACGCCCCGTAAATCCCGCTTCCCGAAGGGTCAGCGCCGCCCGCCCACCCGCGTGACCGGCGCCGACGATCACCAGCGTCTCGGACGCCTTCATGCTTCGCCCTGCTCCAAGAGGTCGAGCAAGACTTTCCCGGCTTCGACCTTGACCGGGTAGGTTTTGAGATTGACGCAGGCCGGGGCGTTCAGTGCCTTGCCGTTGCGGTAATCGAAACGCCCGTTGTGCTTGGGGCATTCGATGATGAAGTCCATGACCAGACCGTCGGCCAGGTGAATCTTCTCGTGGGTGCACAGCCCGTCGGTGGCGAAGTATTGGCTGTTGTGGGAGCGGTACACCGCGTAGGTTTTCTGCTGATGATCGAAACGGATCACGTCCTCTTCATCGATGTCATCGACGTGACAAACCTCTACCCATTGATTGCTCATGGCAGTCCTCTCTTGTTCTTGTGAAAAGGGGGTGATGGTCAGCTGAACGCCGATTCCGGGTTTTGCGACGTCGTTGCCGTCTCGGGCGCAGGCTCGCGAACCGGGCGTCTTATATAAAAGGAAGGGTCTTTGCGCTGTTTCAGCAACGTCGGAATGATTTCCCGGTACGCCTCGAACAGGCTGTTATACGGCGGCGGGCAATCGTCTTTTATTTCTTCATGAAGTTGCGCCAGGGCGTGATAAGGTACCATCGGAAACATGTGGTGTTCCAGGTGGTAATTCATGTCCGAATAAAAGAACCGGAACACAGGGTTCATATAAATGGTGCGGCAATTCTTGCGGTGGTCGAGTTCATCTTCCGCCAGGCCCACGTGCTGGGTCAGGCCGAACACATAACTCAGCCAGCCGCCGTACATCGTTGGCAACAGCACAAACATCAGCGGCAGCCAGGAGTTGAGGTACAGCGCCGAGGCGATGACGATCCCGTGCAACACCAGCCAGACGCGCGCCGTGCGGTAGACCTTGGGAAATTCGGACTCGGGCACGAACACTTTTTCTTCCGCGCTCATCTGCCCGCTCGCATGGAGGAACAGCGACTTGAACGCGCTGTAGACGTGGGGCAGCGAGAGCAGCTTGAGCACGATCATGTTCAGGCGCGGCGGACGGGGCTCGACGATCTCGGGGTCGCGACCGACGATGATGGTGTCGGTGTGGTGGCGGGCGTGGCTCCAGCGCCAGACTTGTGGCTCGTACATGACCATGAAGCAGGCGATCTGATAGACCACGTCGTTCATCCAGCGGGTCTTGAACGCTGTGCCATGGCCAGCCTCATGCCAGCGGGAGTTAGCAGCGGTGCCGTAGAGCAGCCCGTAGACCAGGAAGAACGGCACGCAGGCCGCGCTGCCCCAGAACACATACCCGCCCCAGCCGCTGAGGACCAGCGCCCCGAGCCAGATCGCCGTGTCGCGGAGGGCGCGATGATCATGGCGCTGCATCAGTTCTTTCATGCGTTTGCGCGGCACCGGGCATTGGTACCAGACGGCCGAAACCAGACCGGCTTCTTCCGCCCGCCGCGCCTGTTCGCCGGTGATGCTGTAATCCTTCCCGCGTTCAGGATCGAAGGGAATCTGCGACATTGTTATTGTTCTCCGAAGTGTGAAATAGCGTGCCGTTCAGTGACGTGGCTGATTCAAACTATAGAGATCCAAAAGGCCGCGACAAGCGCTTGAAAGTATTCTCTCTCAAGCTATCATCCAGCCCTGTTAGCGCTTGATAGTTTTCTATCAAGCCTTCTTTTCGAGGCTGTATGAATAATAAAAAACGCCCGACCATTGCCACTGTTGCCCACTACGCCAACTTGAGTGTCGCGACGGTTGACCGCGTGTTGAATGCCCGCGCACCGGTGAACCCGGAGACCGCGCAAAAGGTCCAGGAGGCCGCCGAAGCCGTGGGCTATTTTGCAGCGCGATTGATCGGCCAGCGGATCAACGAAAAGAAGCCGGCGTATCACTTCGGCATTCTGCTGCTGGGCACCTCGCAGACTTTCTACAAGACCTTGAGCGATGCCATCGTCGAACAGGCGCGGGACTCTCAAGTCGCCAATATCGTTTGCCACATCGAGCTGATCCATGACCGCGCGCCGTTATCCATCGTCGGGCAGATTCATCGATTGGCGGCGCTGTGTGACTGCCTGGCGTTGGTCAGTTTCGACCACCCATTGATCATCGACGCCATCGAACAGGTCCGTCAGCAAGGCGTGCACGTGGTGTCGCTGCTCACCGATCTGCCGACGATCACACCCGGCGCCTACGTCGGCACCGACAACCTTGAAGTTGGCCGCACCGCGGGCTGGTTGATCGCCCATGGTTCACCGAAAGAAGGCGGTTCGGTGGCGGTGATGGTCGGCGGGCACCGGTTTCTCGGGCATGAACAGCGGGAAGCCGGGGTGCGCAGTTTCTTCGAAGAAAAAGCCCCGCAGTTTCGCGTGTTGCCGTCGATCATCACCCTCGACAACGGCGCGATCACGGAAGAGGCCACGCTGGAACTGTTGGCGCGCCATCCGGATTTGCGAGGGCTGTACGTGGCGGGCGGTGGCGTTGAGGGCGTGATCAGTGCCTTGGCGGCGACGCCTGATCGGCCCGAGCTGTGCGTGATTCTGCAAGAACCCACGGTCGAATCGCGCCCGGCGATGCGCAAGGGGCTGGTGACGCTGGTGATCGATTCCCAACCCAGGCTCATCGCCCAAGCGCTGATCGAGGTGATGGTGCAATTACCCAAGGCCGACACCATCGACCCGCAACGCCATCGGGTGCTGGTGCCGTTGCAGATCGTGACGCCGGAGAATATTTAGTGGGTGACAGGACGCGGTGGGTCAGATACGACCGGCGCGTCTGATTTTGCGACTGATTCGCAGCCGATCGTAGGCAAGCCAACTCCTACGGCCTACGGCCAGAATCAAACGCGTTAAACCCACCGCGTATCCGCTTCTGCCGCAGGCGTGGGAGTGCCGGGGTGGCGTTCCACCTTGCCTGCGATCTGCCAGGCACTGGCAGCAAAACCGGTAAACGCGACATACCTGAATCGTCCCCGGTTTCAAGGACGATCTTCAGCCAGAATCAATCGGGAAATGGCACATCACGCCAACCGCTTCTCCCGCATCACCCCCACCGCCTCCACAAACCGCGCCACCTCCCACCGCTCCCGCAACGCCAGTTCCAGCAACTGCTGCCCGGTCTGCGGCGCCATGCCATCCAGCGGTGGGTCGGTGTCGAGGTTGGTGGGGAAGGAATACCCGTCCGCGCTCATCGCGATCACCGCCTGCATGCCCGCCTCGTCCAGTTCCCCCTGCTCCACCCGCTTCAACAGCGACGGGTACAGCGCCAGGATCATCTTGTCGCGGTTGACGGTTTCCATCGGTTTGCCAAACGCCGACGAAATTTGCAGCAGGTTCGCCATGCGGTACTGGTCCGTCGTGCGGTTGGTCCCCGCCGAGTGGAACAGCGCCGGGTTGAAGAACAGCAGGTCGCCCTTGTTCAACGGCAACTGAATGGCGTGTTGCGCGAAGTAATCGATGAAGCCCTGATCGCGCCACGCCAGGTAACCCAATTCGTACTGCTGCGAGAACGGCAGCAACAGCGTCGGCCCGGATTCCAGGGGCATGTCGGTGTGGGCCACTGCCCCTTGCAGCGTGAGGTTCTGCGACAACCGGTGCAGCGGCAGCGGGAAGCGCGACACCACCTCGTCACTCTGGAAACCCAGGTGGTAATCGCGATGGGGCTGTTGCGCCTGACCGCCGGGCGTCACCACATTGACCTGCGCCGTCGCCTGAAAATACGGCCCCAGCCACGCCTCCGATATCAGCCCCAGCAGCGGGTTGGCGTAATAGTCGATGAACGAATCCGCCGAATGCTCGGCGGCCTTTTGCAGGGAATTCCAGATCCGCTGATTGGCCCCGGCTTTGGCGAAGTGGTCGGCGCGCACCACGCTGGCGGACTCGTCAGCGATGATCTGCCGAAACACTTCGCTGTGCCGATCAATGACCGCCATGTCCGTGTAAGCACCCCGCACCACCATCACCCCCGGCCCGTCGCGAAACAGATGATGCAACTCACTCATCAAGGCCCGACGGTCCCGCTGCTCGGCGTCGCGCAGGGTGTCGGCCCGGTAGATCACCACTCGGCTCACGACCTCTTGGGCATGGGGGTAATCGGCGACACGCACCGACTGCTCGCACAGCACGGCAAACGCGCGAACGTCGATGTCCGTTGGCTGGGCGAAGAGGTTCATTGCCCGGCTCCGCTGACCCCGTCCAGGGTCAGTGGCGCATCGGGGCGCGGGGTCGAGCCGTCGCCACAGCCGATGATGCCCTGCTCCATGTCAATCACCGAGCCGGTGGTCATGCCGGACTGATCGGAAAGTAGGTACGCCACGCTGTTCGCCACCTCCTGCGGTTTCAGCAACCGGCCAAACGGCGACTGCGCTTCAGCGCGCTCCAGCCAGCCGTCTTCAGCGCCGTGGTACTGCCGCTGAATCTGGTCTTCGTGAGGGGTGTCCATCCAGCCGATGTTCAGGCCGTTGACCCGAATGCGGTTGCGCAAGGTGCTGAACGCGACGTTCTTGGTGAGGATCGCCAAGGCGCCTTTGGACGCGGCATACGCGGTGAGGAACGACTGCCCGCCGTGGCCGGAGACGCTGAGAATGCTGACAATCGAGCCTTCAACCTGATTGGCGATCATCAGCTTGATGCATTCCTGCATGAGAAAAAACGGCGCCTTGACGTTGACCGCGAAGATGCGGTCGAACAGCTCGGGCGAGGTGTCGATGATGCTGCCCCGGTCCGACATGCCCGCGCAATTGACCAGCCCGTGCACGGTGCCGAAGTGTTCTTTGGCGGCGGCCACCACCCGACGGCAATCCTCGACGTTCTCCATGTCGGCTTCGACGAAGAACGCCTGGCAATCCAGCTCAGCCAATTGACGAACCTGCTGCTCGCCTTTGTCCCGGCTGCGCCCACAGATGATCAGGCCGGCGGCGCCCCGGTCCGCCAGGGTGCGGGCCACGGCGGCGCCTAGCCCTTGCGTGCTGCCGGTGACGACGAAATAGCGGCCCGTGAACGATGTGGACAGATCCAATGCTGACATGCGCTTCTCTCCTGCATTTGTTGTTTTTGGCTGCGGATGAATCGTTGCCATAATAGAATTTAAATTCCATCTGTACAACGAATGGAACTGAGACTAGCATTGCGTTCACCTCACACAGGCCCGAATCGACCTCAACAAGACCTCAGCAGAGGCTCAGGAGATTCCATGCTCGACCGCGCCAGACGTTTCTCCATCAAGCAGATCGCCGCTCAGGCGGGGGTCAGCAAAGCCACGGTCGACCGCGTGTTGCATGAGCGCGGCAGCGTGCATTACCAGACCAATCGCCGCATCCAGCAGGCCCTCGAAGAACTCGAAGCCCAGGAAAAGTCAGGCCCCGCCGTTGGCCGCACCTTTCACATCGACATTATCTTGCACACCCCCAAGCGCTTCAGCGACGCGGTGCAAGAGGCCATTCATGCGCAATTGGGCAGCCTCGCGCCCTTTCGCATCTTTCCCCGTTTTCACCTGTACCAAGAGATCGACACGGCGTTGATGACCGACGTGATCCTGCGCTGCATCAGCAAAGGCAGTCAGGGCGTGATTCTCAAGGCCGCCGACGAACCCCAGATCAACGACGCCGTGAACCAGGTGACGGCGGCTGGCATTCCCGTGGTGACGCTGGTGTCCGACCTGCCGCAAAGCGAGCGCATCGGCTACATCGGCATGGACAACCGCACCGCCGGGCAAACCGCGGCGTACCTGATGTCGCGCTGGCTGGACGATGCGGCGCAGGACGTCGCGGTGGTCATCAGCAGCGAGCTGTTCCGAGGAGAAGAAGAGCGTGAGATGGGCTTCCGCACCTGGCTGCGCAGCCGCGCGCCGCACTTGCGGGTGGTCGACATCACCGGCGGTTTCGGGGTCTATGAACCCACGCTGGCGCGGGTCAGCCAGGCGTTGCAGGCGAACCCGTCGATCAAGGCCGTGTACAGCGTCGGCGGCGGGAACCGCGCCATTGTCGATGCGTTCGCCGAGCAGAACCGGCCCTTGACCGTGTTCATCGGCCACGACCTCGATCAGGAAAACCGACAGTTGCTCGCCGAAGAAAAAATCGCAGCGATCATCGACCACAACCTGCAAATCGACGCCCGCCACGCGTTCCAGCACATCCTGCAATTTCACCGGTTGTGGAAGGTCGACCCGATCCCCGCCTCGCCGGTGCAGATCGTCACGCCGTTCAACCTGACCCACTGAATTCACCCGATCGTCCCGACAACAACAATCCAAGGAGATCCACCCCATGCTACGCATCGCAGTCCTCGGCGCAGGCCGCATCGCCAACATCCACGCCGCCAATGTCGCGGCCAACCCCGATGTGCAACTGTCGGTGATCGCCGACCCCTGGCGCGAAGGCGTCGACAAGCTGGCGGCCAAACTGGGCTGCGCGGCGGCCTACGATTGCGCCGAGGCCATCGAGCGGGACGACGTCGATGCCGTGGTGATCGGCACCCACACTGACACCCACATTGACTACATGCTGCGGGCGGTGAAAGCAGGCAAACCGGTACTGTGCGAGAAGCCCATCGACCTGGACTACGCCAAGGCCGCCAAAGCCGTGGAAGACGTCGAGCGCCAGAACGGCAAGGTCATGCTCGGCTTCAACCGCCGCTTCGACCCCGACACCCTGCAGATGCGCAAAGCCATTGCCCAGGGCGACATCGGTGAGGTGCGTCAGGTGGTGATCACCAGCCGCGACCCAGGCCTGGCGTCGCTGGACAATCTCAAGCACTCCGGCGGCATTTTCCGCGACATGACCATCCACGACTTCGACACTGCGCGCACGTTGCTCGGTGAAGAACCGGTCGAGGTGTTTGCCATCGCCAGCCGCCTGGTCGAACCCGCCCTCGCCCAACTGGACGACTACGACAGCGTGATGGTCCTGCTGCGCACCGCGTCCGGCAAACAATGCCACATCAACTGCTGCCGCGAAGCGGTCTACGGGTACGATCAACGGCTGGAAGTGTTTGGCTCGAAAGGCATGGTCCTCAACGACAACCACCGCCCCACCACCGTGCGCACCTACAGCGCCAGCCAGACCGAAGTACGCGAACCGCTGGAAAACTTCTTCCTCGAACGCTACGCCGATTCCTACCGCATCGAACTGAACCAGTTCATCGCTGCCGTCCGCGCCAACGAACCGCTGCCGACCAACGCAAGGGACGGGTTGAAGGCACTGCATTTGGCGAACTGCGCGCTGGAATCGATCAAGACCGGGCGGGCAGTAAAGGTCGAGGGTTGATACCGAGCCCCTGTGGCGGTCAATTCATGCGCGACAGGCCAGTGCAGGCGACACATCTTCATCACCTGAACGATCTTCGCGAATAAATTCGCTCCCACAGAGGGTTCATCGGCGTCACGAAACGAGCGCCAGACGCGGAATC